>JBNJDE010000074.1:0-12032 GCA_051744605.1 Halobacteriota archaeon | reverse complement strand
GGCCACGAGCACGACCGCGGGGAAGATGGCCACGAGCACGGGGACGAGGACCACGACCACCACGCCGAGGGGCACGGGCCGACGAGAACCCTGGCCGAGATCGTCGCGATCGTCGACGAGATGGCCCTGCCGCCAGGGGTCCGCGAGGACGCCGTCGCGACGTTCGAGGTGCTCGCCGAGGCCGAGTCGCGGGTCCACGGGACCGATCTGGCGGCCACGACCGTCCACGAGGTCGGGGCGGACGACGCCATCGCCGACGTCGTCGGGGCGGCGTTGCTCCTCGCGGACCTGGGGATAGCGCGGGTCGTCGTCCCGCCGGTCAACGCCGGATCGGGCGAGGTCTCGATGGCCCACGGGACGTACCCGATCCCGGCACCGGCGGTGGTCGAGATAGCCAGCCGCGCCGACTGGTCGCTGGCCGGCGGCCCGGTCGAAGGCGAGTTGCTGACGCCGACCGGCGCCGCACTACTCAGCCACTTCGGCGATGGGGTCGACGCGCTCCCGTCCCTGAACGTCGAAGCCATCGGGTACGGTGCGGGATCGCGAACGTATCCGCACCGGCCGAACGTCCTCCGTGTCCTGGTCGGCGACGGCGGACAGCGCGAAACGGGAGAAGAGACGGCCGACGAGGAACTCGACCTTCGACGCGAACCCATCGCGGTCGTCGAGACGACGGTCGACGACGTGACGCCCGAGGTGCTCGGGTCCCTGCACGAGACGCTGGCGGAAGCGGGCGCCCTGGACGTCGCCGTCGTCCCGGTGGGGATGAAGAAGTCACGGCCCGGGCACGTCGTGCAGGTGATCGTGGCACCGGCAGACGCGCGGGCCGTCGCCGCTCGGCTGGCGCGCGAGACAGGGACCCTCGGTGTTCGTGTGATCGACGCGGCGCATCGCTGGGTCGCCGACCGGACCGTCGAGCCCGTCACGCTAACTATCGACGGGGAGACCTTCGAGGTCGGCGTCAAGGTCGGGACGGACACCGGGGGAGTCCAGTACGACGCGAGTGCCGAGTACGACGACGCGGTCGCGGTCGCGGCGGAGACGGGGCTCGCCGTTCGTGAGATCGTGCGACGAGCGGAGCGAGAAATCGACGAGACGGTATGAGCTCCCGGCGCTACCCACCGGGGCTTGCGCTCAGGCCCGATCGACGTCCAGCTGCTCCCGGACCTCGTCGAGGGCGTCTGACGCCGCCAGGGACTCCAGTTGCTCCTGGAAGTGCTCCTCGCACAGGGCGACGTGCACGCCGTCCTTCTCGACGGTCAGGTCGGCGCTCCGGTCGCAGTAGTGACACTGCATACCAGACTGTAGGGGGCCGACACACCTGAACGTCACGGAACCGGAAGGTGCTCGGCCACGCGGTCGTACTGAGCCGCAGAGAGGCCGGCGAGACCGAGTCGACGGCCGTGGGCGTCGCTCCCACCGGTCTCGACGAGGGCGTACTCCTCGACCGTCTCGGCGAGGAGCGCGGCATCGGTGGCCGGCGCCGCGTCGTGGCCGCGCTCCCCGTCGTAGGGGTAGACCGCTTCGACCGCGTCGAGGTGCTCGCAGAGCGCCAGGGCCCCTTCGGGGTCGGGATACCGGAACGGGTGGGCGAGGGAGACGAGGTGGCTGGACGCCTGGAGCAGTGGCAGGGCGTCGGCGAACGCCGGGACGTCGCGGGCCACGAAACACGGATCGGTTTCGCCGATGAGGTCCTCGAAGACGTCGCCGAGACGTTCGTAGGCGGTATCGCCGTGGTCGACCACCGCACGGGCGACGTGGGGCCGCCCGACGCCCTCGACGAGGTCCACGTCGAGCGAGACGTCGAGCCGGTCCTCGACGCACTCCACGATGGCCCGCCCGCGCTCGACGCGGTCGCGCTGGATGCGTGCCAGTTCCGCCCGGAGCGATTCGGTCGGCGCCACCCCATACGCGAGGAGGTCGACGCGCTGATCGGCTGCCTGGACGCGCAGTTCGATGCCGTGCACGACCTCGACGCCGTCCATCACTGTCACCGGGTGGGACAGCCCGGGGTGGACGCGGTCGTGGTCCGTGATGGCCACGACACTGACCCCGGACCGGCGTGCGGCCGCTGGCACCGCCGAAAGCGAGAGGGTCCCGTCCGAGACGTCGGTATGGACGTGGAGGTCGGCGTAGACCATGCCCGAGACTGGGGCCCGGGTCCTCAAACCGGTTGTGCACGGCCGCGTCGACCCCGGCCACCCCCGTCCGACCGCAAACCATGACATTTAATCACAAAGTGTCACGACATATTAATCATTATCGTTCATGCACAACCTACTTGCGTATCCGTCCGATTCCTTCGGTCGATGACACTGAATCAAACGACCGACCTGCTCGAGTCCCAGTCGTACCCGCTGACGGCCGACGAACTGACCGACCGCCACGGCGACCACGAACTGTCCCTGCCGAACGGAGACGAGTCACTGGGGGCCGTCATCGAGCGGTCCGGCGAGGATTCCTTCGAGACCGCCTTCGAGGCCCAGCAGGCCGTCTACGCCTCCCTGACCAGCAAGGCCATCGGCCGCAAGGGCTACAGCGACCGCGACCCGACCCCGATGGGCGTCTACGGGCCCGACCCGGTCTCCTTCTGAACAGTCGACCGCTCTCGCCGGCCGATCACCCACCAATTCTGTCCGTCCGACCGTTTCCACACGAACCTCCGTTACATATATATCCCTACATGCCAAATTCGTGGGTAGAATTGGCATGTCACTGGGAGCCTACGACGAAGACGAATACGAACGTCGCGAGCGGAAGAACGCCACCGTGGACATGAGCGAAGACGACACGCGGAACTCCTACGAGGGGTCGATCGAGTACGACTCGGGGGACTCCGCAGACGAACTCCTCGAACAGTTCGAGGAGATCAAATCCAACTAGCGACCGGTTTTCAGGCGAGCGCCGGCGAGGACGACGAATACCGCGAGGACGTGTCCGAGAAGCGCTGCCGCGAGCAGGGGGAACTCCCAGACGAAAGGGAGCAAGACCAGTTGGACGACCCCGAACGCGGCCGTCCGATAGTCGATGGCGCGGACGTCGTCCACGAGCGGTCCCTCGAGGTCCAGTGTGACCGCCCGCCAGAGGGCCAGGAGCGCGATCCACCACCCGGTGCCGACCCGGTAGGCGATGTCCCAGAGGATCACGAAGAAGAGGAACGCCGCGAGCAGGGGAACCTGCGGGCCGAGCACCGATTCGAGGAGCGTCGGCCCGTGCCGTGGTTGGTAGGCGAACAGGACGGTGAGGACCGCCGCGTACCCGACGACGCCGAGGACGACCTCGAGGCTGCTCGAGAACAGCAACTGGCGGTAGGTGCTCGGCACCGACGCCGTCCGGACGCGACGGCCGATGTCGAGCATGAGGCCGCTCCCCGCGGTCGCGACCAGGACGGCCGCAGTGCCGGGAAGGACGGCCTGCCACCGACCGTAAGCGGCCGCCACCAGAACCACGATCGCCTCGAATACCACCAACTGGAGCGCGAGGGCGGTGCGATCGGAGACGTCGATGCCGGGAATGGCGCCGACGATGCTCTCGAAGACCCACGTCTCGCCGTACAGCAACTGGCTGTCCGGGTCGGTGTGCTCCTCACGCATCGACGACCGGTTCTCCCATCTCCTTCAACGTCTTTCTGACCGCCTCGTCGAAGGGCGTCAGATCGACCTCGATGACGTCCGTTACGCTATCGTCGTTCACGACGACCGGATTCTTGAGTCCCTCGATGAGCGGGTGGGCGACCGAGGCCGGGACGTCGGTGACGAGGTCGACCCAGTACGCCGACAGCCGAGGCGTGAGCACCGGCACCGGGACCACGAACAGTCGACGGCCGAGGGCCGCGGCGGTCCGCTGCATCATCTGTTGGTAGGTGAGGACCTCGGGCCCCCCGATCTCGAACGTTCGAGCCCGCGCCGCGTCGGTCTCGATGGCGCCGGCGAGGTAGGCGACCACGTCGTCCACGTAGATGGGCTGGGACCGGGTGCGGACCCACTCGGGCGTGATCATCACGGGGAGGCGTTTCGTCAACGCGGCGACGATGCGGAAACTCGAACTCTCCGCCCCGACCACGATGGCTGCCCGGAAGACGGTCAGGTCGTACTCGCCGCCCTCGAGGACCGCCTCGACCTCGCGGCGCGACCGCAGGTGCTCCGAGAGCGTCCCGTCCTCACCGCCCAGTCCCCCGAGGTAGACGACCTGCGAGACGCCCGCCGCGTCCGCCATCTCCGCGAAGTTCCGGGCCGCGATGCGGTCTTTCTCCTCGAAATCTCCCGCGGCGCCCATCGAGTGCACGAGGTAGTACGCGGCCTCACACCCGTCGAAGGCCCCCTCGAGCGACGATGCATCGAGCAGATCCGCCTCGACCAGCGTCACGGCCTCGGGACCGTCATACCGTGTCTCGTCCCGCACGAGCGCCCGGACGTCGTGCCCAGCCGCGAGGAGCGCGGGGACGAGATGCGAACCCACGAACCCGGTCGCGCCGGTCACCAGTACCTGCATACTCGAATCATCGGGCGCCGGCCGCATAAGCCTACCAGCCGATTCCTCACCACCCGGGAGTCGGTGGCGCCCCACGCTCGCCTTCGATCGCGCGACCGAGTTCGGGGTCGGGGTCGGCAGTCTCGGCCCGGTCCCTCCACGACGCGATCGCCCGCCCAGCCCAGGAATCGGCCGCACGGGCGCGTTCGAGAGCGGTCTCGTAGTGCGTCTCGTCGATCTCCGTGGTCCCCGGAGACCCGGCGGCCGCAGCAGCGACGAACCGGGCGCGGTCCTCGGCCGTGAGCGCCTGCCGGACCGCCCGGTCGACGACCCCGGTCAACGCGTCGACCTCGGGGTAGACGAAGACCTTCTGGCCGACGGCCTGGGGGCCCACGAGCGGGCCATCGGCGTCCGACGGGGGTGTCCGGTCGAGCAACCGCTCGCCACCCATCGCGTCTTCGACGCGCTCGCACTCGGTCTCGGCCCCGAGCGCGAGGTTCGAACCGGGGTACGCGGCGCACTCCTCGGGGTAGGTCTCCGCGTCGTGCACCCGACACTGCAGGGTCGCCGGGTCGAGGAAGACACAGGTCGGGAGCCACTGCGGGTCGGTCTCGAAGGGGGCGACCGGTTTCGGGACCTTCCGGAGGCCCAGGAAGAAGACGGGCTTGCCATCGATGGCGGCGATATCGTGGCCGTCGACGGTGACCGATGGCCCCTCGTCGGCGGTCCAGAGACGAGGCGTGGTCGCATCCGCCAGCCCCGCATCCAGTAGCGCGTGGACGTCGTCTCGCGAGAGGGGAACCAGGTTGTAGACGTCGTCGAGGGGGCGGTGGGACCCGTCCCGTTCGTGTTCGGTGACTGGCCCGAGCGTGCGCCAGTCGACACAGCACCCGGCACACCCCGCACAATCGACGCGCATGGCGCGCAATTCGTATCAGCGAATGGTAAAGATATCGCCGGCCGCGGGGCCGACGGCCACGCTTTTGAGCCCTCGCCCCGGATGGCCACCATGGGCGAACGCTGTGCCGTCTGCGGACGAGACGTGCCGATAGCGGGCGGCATCGCGAACTTCTGGACGCTCGATCACACCGAGACCGGGGGGATGACCCTCGAACTCGCCGATGGGACCGAGCACTTCCTGTGCTTTTCCTGCATGGAGTCGGTGCCCGACGACCCGACCGAGGCCGACATCGAGGCCCTCGCCGCGGAGCGCCACGATTAACCCCGGCCATCTCGTGCCGACGTGTAGTGCAGCCTGACCGCATCGTCGAGGAGTTTCCGGCACCGTCCTACAGAGGAGCCCAGGAACAGGCCCTGCGGGACGTCCGCGAGGCCTTCGAGGCGGGGAACGACGTCGTGCTGGTCCGCGCGCCGACCGGGACCGGGAAGTCCCTCATCGCCCGGGCCATCATGGGGTGTGCACGTCGGCCGGGGACGGCCGAACCCACCGAGGCGGTGGGCGCGTACTACACGACCCCACAGGTGTCCCAGCTCGACGACGTCGCCGAGGACCCCCTCCTGTCCGATCTGCAGATCGTGCGCGGCAAGCGTAACTACGACTGTATCCTCGCCGGCGAGGAGCACACGCCGGTCGACCGCGCGCCCTGCGCCAGGAAACGGGGGTACGACTGCGCGGTCAAACACCGCTGTCCGTACTTCTCCGCCCGGGCTATCGCCAGTTCCCGCGAGTACGCCGCCATGACCCTCGCGTACTTCATGCATACGGCCGGTTCCGACGTCTTCGGGCAGCGCGACGTCGGCGTCATCGACGAGGCCCACGGCCTGGGCGAGTGGGCGGAGATGTACGCCGCCATCGACCTGGGGCCGGCGACGCTCCCGGTCTGGGACGACCTCCGGCTCCCGGACCTCGACGGCGACGTCGAACGGACGGCCCGGTTCGCCGAGCAAGTGATCGACGTCTGCGAGTCGGCCAAGGACGAACTGCTCGTCGAGGACGAACTGACCCCCGACGAGGCGGGCCGGCGCGACCGACTCCAGGACCGCATCGCGGACCTCACGTGGTTCGTCGACGACTACCGCGATCCGGACAGCGCGACGACGTGGGTCGTCGACCAGGGCGACGGCGGGCGGGTCACCATCAAGCCGATGGACCCGGAGCGGTACCTCAACCACACGATCTGGGAGCGGGCAAACCGGTTCGCCCTCCTCTCGGCGACCATCCTCGACAAGGACGCCTTCTGCCGCAGCGTCGGCCTGGATCCGAGTCGGGTCGCCCTGGTCGACGTCCCGCACACGTTCCCCGTCGAGAACCGACCGCTGTACGACGTGACCCAGGGGCGGATGACCTACGATGACCGGGACGAGACGATCCCCCGCGTCGCCGAGACCATCGGCTCGCTCATGGCCGAACACCCCCACGAGAAGGGGCTCGTCCACGCCCATTCGTACGACATCCAGTCCAAACTCGCCCAGCACCTCCGCTCGCTGGGCGTCGGCGACCGCGTGCGCGTCCACGAACGGGATACCCGCGATGAGTCCCTCGAGACATGGAAAGCGAGCGACGACCCGGAGGTGTTCCTGTCCGTGAAGATGGAAGAGGCCCTGGACCTCGCCGGCGACCTCGCGCGGTGGCAGGTGCTGACCAAGGCCCCGTTCCCGAACACCAACGACTCGCGGGTGGCCCGACGACTGTCGGACGGGCAGTGGCCCTGGTACTACCGCACGGCGCTCCGGACCGTCATCCAGGCGGCGGGACGAGTGGTTCGATCCCCGGACGACTTCGGGGCGACCTACCTGGCCGACACCAGCCTGCTCGACCTCTTCGAGCGGGCCCGGACCGACATGCCCGACTGGTTCGCCGAGGCGGTCGACCGGATGGAGCGGCCGTCGCTTCCGGCCCTCGACGCGGATGTCGCGCTCGCCGGGATGGACGGGCGCGTGCGCCAGGTAGCGGCCGTCGAAGACGACCCGACCCAGCAGCGCATCTCACGGTCCGAGACGACCTCCGCGGACGGCCGGAGTCGCGAACGGGATAGCACGCGAAGCGGGCCACCGACCGGGGGAGCGACGAGCGAACCGAGGCGCGAACAGGGCTCGCGGAGCCCGTTGTCCGACGTGTGGGACCCCTGAACGGAACGACGGCGGAAGGGAATCGGCGAGCATCGCCACGAGGTGGGCGTGGCTTCGTCCATGAACCCTCGGCGCCGACGCAACCGGAGAGGACCACTCCCGTCCGAACGTTGATACGATGATGGACCGACGTCTCGACCATGCGAGCGATGGTCATCACCGACTTCGGTGACACCGACGTCTTCGAGGAGCGCGAGGTCGAGACGCCCGAACCGGGCCCCACCGAGGTCCGGGTGGCGGTGCACGCGTCCTCGGTCAACCCGGTCGACTACAAGATCCGACAGGCCGGTTCCTGGGCGAACGTCTCGCCGCCGGCGATCATCGGCTACGACGTCTCCGGCGTGGTCGACGCCGTCGGGGAGGCGGTAACCGACTTCGACGTCGGTGACGAGGTCTTCTACACGCCCGAGATATTCGTCGGCGAGGGGAGTTACGCCGAGTACCACGTCGCGGCGGCGGACATCGTCGCCCACAAGCCACCCTCCCTCACCCACGAGGAGGCGGCCGTCCTTCCGCTGGCCGGGGGCACGGCGTGGGACGCCGTCATCGAGCGGGGCGACGTCGAGGCCGGCGAGACCGTCCTGATTTACGGCACCGGCGGCGTCGGCTCGGTCGCGGCACAACTGGCGCTCGCCTCGGGCGCGCGGGTCGTCACCGTCTCCAGCCCCCAGACCGCACCGCTCATGGCGGACCTCGGCGTGGACCTTGTGCTCGATTACACGGCGGACGACGTGACCGAGTCCGTCCAGGCCCACTTCGATAGCGACGAGCCGATCGACCTGGTCGTGGACACGGTCGGCGGGACCGCCGTCGCGGACAGCATGGACGTGCTCCGGCCCCACGGTACCGCGGTGACCATCCAGAACCCCCAGGGCGACGTCGGCGCACAGTACGCCAAGAACCCCACGCTGGAACTCCTCTTCCTCGAGCGGGCGCGCGACAAACTCGACGGCCTCCGCAGACTCGTGGAGAGCGGTCACCTCGAACCGATGATCGACTCGACCCGACCGGTACAGGAGGTCGCGCGAGCCCACGAACTCGTCGAGGCAGGTGGCCTCGAGGGGAAGATAGCTCTCGACGTGGACTTCGCCTGAGGGCGGGACGGCCACCGCCGCCACGGCGTGACGGCCGGGACCACCCCGTCAGAAGAACGACGCCGCGTACGCGAAGACGGACCCGGCCATGATCACGGTGAGGAAGATGGCGATGAGTTGCTGTCGGTCCATATCACGTACTCGGGGCGCCGACGGTTTCAATCTGACCCAGAAACGCGAGCGTCGAGGACGACGTGCCAGACGCCCTCGCTATGGGACTTGACACGGCGACGGTCGAGAATCTCGGCCGAGCGGCCGACCGACGTGGCCGCCTCGCGGAGTCGGCGGATCGGCCGATCCCACAGTTCCGCCTCGGGCGTAGCCTCGTGCATGTGGACGATGCCCCCGGGGGCGAGCGAGGCGAGCGCACTCTCGAGGTACGCGTACGCGTCGTAATAGCCCATCACGACGCGGTCGAATCGTGGGTCGGCGGCCGCGACGCGCGTTTCGACCACGTCCCGGCAATCGCCGAGGAGGAGTTCGACGCGGTCCTGTACCTCGTTCAGCGCGGCGTTCTCCGTCAGGTAGCGGAACGCCTCGGGGTTCTTCTCGACCGCGGTCACCCTCGCTCCGGCGCGAGCCATCGGGAGCGTGAAGTAGCCGATGCCCGCGAACATGTCGAGGACGGTCTCGTCGGGGGCCACCACCTCGCCCATATGGGCGCGTTCGGCCTTGTTCCCCGGCGCGAACATCACCCGGGCGAGGTCCAGCGCGTAGGCGGTCCCGTGCTCGTAGTGAACCGTCTCCGTGTCGCCGGACCCGGCCACGACCTCGACGTCGGGGTGGCGCGTCTCGCCCGCGATACCGCCCCTGGCGAGGACGGTATCGGCCTCCCCGTGAAGGTCGAGAAGAGCTTCGCCGACCGCCTCCCGCCGTTCGCAGTCCCCGAAAGAGACGAGGATCACGTCGCCGATGACCGCCCAGGAACTCGGCGCTCGCTCGATGGCCGCCTCGTCGAATCCACGCTCGCGGAGGAGGGAATCGAGCCCGATGCGGCGATATGCCGGGTCGTCCTCCTCGAAAACGTCCACGACCGGCGTCTCACTCGGGGGCGCGAGCAGCGGGACGGAGAGGTGCTCGTCGTCCTGCTCCCGGACCCGCCGGTCGTCGTCGTAGACGCCCTCGGCGCGGAGCGCGTCCATCGTGGCTTCGGCCTCGGCCTTGCGAACCAGCGCGGCGAGCGGTGCCATCTCAGGCCTCCGGGAGGATGTGAAGACCGGCACGGCTCTTCAGCGCCAGGACGGTCTCGGCGTCGGCGTCCAGGTAGTCGGGGCGGGCGACCGTCTTCGACGCGTAGGTCTCGGGGTCCAGGATCTGGACGGCGTTCTCGTCCTCGACCGCGACGAGGGTCGTCTCCTCGGCGTCGGCGCGGGTGCCCAGCACCCGACCGGCCGGGGCGTCCCCGTCCTCGTAACTGGCCTCGTAGGGCTCACCGGTCGTGACCCTGACCCCCTTGAGATTACCGTGGACGCTTCGGACGAGGACCGGGCCCGCCTCGTCATCGAGGGCCACGACGTCGCCCGGCTGGTACCGGGGCAGTCGAACCGCGTACGTGACGCGATAGACCTCGTTACCGTCCTCGTCCTCGGTGACCAGCGTCTCGGAATCGTCGACGCGACCCCCGAACTCGGTGACGAGTTTCCGGGAGACCTTCTTCCCGATCTTGTTGGTCGAGAGCTTCATGTCGAGCCCGTCCGCCGTCTCCGATATCTCGGTGATGAAGGCGTTACGGTCGCCGGTGGCCTCCATCTCGGCGACGACGTCGTTGGCGACGTCGACGGCGCGGGAGGTCTCCTCCCCCGTGGGTGTCCTGTCGGTCGCCCGCACCTGGACCACCGAGGCGTAGTAGTCGCCCGAGATGCGCCCACACCGGGTGCAGGTCCCCTTCGCGATGGTGACCGGGACGGTGACCGACTCGGTGACGGGCTCGTCGCGAACGGTGCCGGTGAAGGTCGCGTGCATCCGGATGGTCGTCGGGTCGACCTGTTCGGGCCTGACCTGCCACTCGACGTCCTCGGCCGCGACGTGGACGCCGAGGGCCTCGGTGACCGCCTCGACGGCCACGTCGGTGTAGTCCTGGGCGCCGACGTCGACCCACCGATTGCCGCGGTGGACCGCCCCGCACCGGGCACAGACGTCGACCTGTACCCGTTCCGGCGCGTCGACCAGCGAGAAATCCTCGAGATAGCACGCATCACAGAGCATCCGCTCGCGGCGGGTCTCCCCGGACTCGCGTGGAACCACGGGATCGCCACAGCGCGGACAGAACGTGCCGGTCTCGGCTGTCATCGGGCCGGGCTACGATGTCACCGATGTTAAGTTGCCCGTCACGAGCGTTCACCACGCCACCGCAGTCACCCGAAGATGACTCCCTCGCTCTCGCCACGAAGGACGACGGCGTCGTCTTCGTCGGTGCAGACGAACGACGCCCCGAGTTCTGTCCGGTCGTCGGTCTCCGTGAGATCCTCGACGGTCACCTCGCAGGTTATCGTCTCGCCCGTGTAGACCGGTCTGGGAAATTCGAAGGCCATCGACCGGGCCACGTAGTCGATATCGCCGCCGAACTTCGTGGGAAGCGTCGCGGTGAGCAAGCCGTGGACCATGACGGTGCCGGACTGGTCCGCGACCAGGTGATGATAGCCCTCGTCCTCGGAGAGCTCGGCGAACTGCGTCACCTCCTCGGTCGTGAACGTCCGACTGTAGGTGACCGAATCGCCCGGGGAGACGTCCGCCAATCGTGTCATATCGATGGGGTGGACGAGCGACGACTTATAGCCATGGAGTACACTAGGGACGTGCATGCAGTGGAAAACGGACTGGGGCTTGCGCCTTCGGATGGGCGTAACGATGTTCCTCCTGTTCGCCCTCTACCTCGTCTTCGCCGCGTTCATCGTCTGGTACATGGGCGGCGGGATGGCGATGTTCGTGCTGTTGATGGGGAGTTTCTCCATCGCACAGTGGTACTTCAGTGACAAGTTGACGCTCTGGAGCATGGGCGCCAAAGAGGTCACCGAGGCGGAGTATCCGGACCTCCACCGGAGCATCCGTCGGCTCTCACAGCAGGCCGACCTGCCGATGCCCAAGGTGGCCGTCGTCGACTCCAAGATGCCCAACGCGTTCGCCACCGGCCGGTCGAAGAACCACGCGGCCGTCGCGGTGACGACGGGTATCCTCCAGACCCTCGATCGCGAGGAGCTCGAAGGAGTCCTCGCCCACGAACTCTCGCACATCAAGAACCGAGACATGGCCGTGATGACCGTCGCGTCGTTCCTCTCGACGGTGGCGTTCATCGTGGTCCGCTGGGGCTGGCTGTTCGGCGGCCGGAACCGCCAGCAGGGCGGCGCCCCGGTCATCGTGGCCATCCTGGCGTCGCTCGTC
>JBNJDE010000073.1:0-12106 GCA_051744605.1 Halobacteriota archaeon | reverse complement strand
GTGAGGGTGCCTGCGTCGGTATCGACGGTCGCCAGTTCGCCCTGGCGGTCGACGACGGTGCCGGGGATGACGGACTCCGCAACGGCAGTTACGCCGCCGAGTTCCGATCGCAATCGCTCGAACCGCCGGATGAGGGTCCGGGCCTCCCCGGTCAACGACGTCCCACCACCGCCCCGACCGCCCCGGTTGCGGGTGGTCAGGTCGCCGAACGCCGCTTCGAGTTCGACGATACGCCGCTGCAGATGTGGGTACGATCGTCCCAGTTCGTCGGCGGCCCGGGACATCGAGCCGTACCGGTCGATGGCCCGGAGCATACGAACGTCACGTTCGGTGACCGTCGTCTCGCCGTCCGACAGTAACGGTTCGAAGCTGTCCTCGACCGTCATGGGAGCAAACGACACCCCGATCGTCCGCCTCGAAGGAGTTCAGTTCGGGTCAATATACCAGTTCCCCGTCGATGAATTTCCGGGTCCGGCCGTCCTCGGGATCCTCGAAGATCCGAGCGGTTGGCCCGACCTCGGTGAAGTCGCCACCGAGCAACACCGCGACGCGGTCGGCGACGCGCTCGGCCTGGTGCATGTCGTGCGTGGCGACGACCACGCCCATCCCCCGGTCGCTGGCTTCGGTCATCGCGTCCTCGATGATGGCGGTGTTCCGCGGGTCCAGATCCGACGTCGGTTCGTCGAGGAGGAGGACATCGGGTTCGTACGCAATCGCACGCGCGAAGGAGACGCGCTGAGCCTCGCCACCCGACAGCGCAGTGACGTGCTGGTCTGCCCGGTCCGCCAGGCCGACGATCTCCAGCGCCGTTTCGACCGCATCGGAGGGCTCCCTGGCCCCCACGAACGACTGCAGCTCGTCGCGGATACGATCGGTCCACGATCTTCGGACGCGAAGCCCGTACTCGACGTTCCGCGCGACGGAAGCATCGAACAGACTCGCCGCCTGGAACACCATCCCGATTCGTCGCCGCAGGTCCAATCGACCCGTTTCGTCGCTTCGCCAGGCGTCGACGTCGTGGACGTCGACCCCACCAGCATCGGGTTCGCGCGTGAGCGCGAGGATACGGAGTAGCGTCGTCTTCCCGACGCCCGACGGACCGATGACGGCGACGACCTCCCCTGGCTCGACCGAGAGGGAGAGCGTTTCGAGCACCACCTCGTTCCCGAACGATTGCGAGACGTTCCGCGCCCGTATCATCGGTGGGTCACCTCATCGTCACCCAGCCGTATCACGAGACCATTGACGACGAGGACGAGGACGACCAGGACGGCACCGAGCGCCATCGCCGTCTCGTATCGACCCTGACGGGCCTCGAGCTGGATGGCGGTCGTCAACGTTCGGGTCTTTGAGACGCCGTCGACCCCGGCGATGTTGCCACCAACGATGAGGACTGATCCGACCTCGCTGATGGCGCGCCCGAACCCCGCGAGCACCGCCGTCGCGATGCCGTATCGCGCCTGCTTGATCGTGACGAGCGCGACGTCCAGGTTCGTGCCACCCAGGACGTGGGCGGCGTCTCGGAGGTTCCGATCCACGCCAGTGATGGCAGCCAGGCTGATGGCGGTGATCGGCGGTGTCGCAAGGACGAACTGCGAGATGATCATCGCCTCCTTCGTGAACACCAGGCCGAGCGATCCGAGTGGCCCCTGATTCGAGACGGCGAACAGCACCAGCAGGCCCACGACGACGCTGGGAAAGCCCATCCCGGTGTTGATGACAGCGGTGACGAACTGCTTGCCGGGGAACTCGGAGAACCCGACCGCCATCGCGATTGGGAGACTCACCACGGTGCTCAGGAGGACGGCGACGACGCTAACGTACAGCGAGACCCTGATGATACTCCTGAGATAGACCGCGTCGAAGGAGAACTCGACGAGCAGCGGCAGGCAGGCGGAAGCGAATGGTTCGACGAGCACGGTCACGTGTCCGCAGTACCCTCGCGCCACCCCTGGGGCACGTATTGCTGGAGATTCGGGTCATCCGAGACGGCCCTGGGATAGAACAACTGCTCCCCGTCGACCTCGTACTGCTCGATTCGCTGCTGTGCGTCGGGGCTCGTTACGTAGCCGATGTAGGCCATCGCGAGGTCGTAATTGACGTTCTCGTGAACGGCCGGGTTGACGGCCAGGACGCCGTACGGGTTGGCGAGGCGCTCGGGCCCGCCCTCGATCGGACCCTGGACCAGGATATCGAGGTCGAGTTCGGATCGCTGTGACAGGTAGGTTCCCCGGTCGGCGAGGGTGTACGCCCCCTGCTCGTTGGCGACGTTCAGCACCTCGCCCATGCCCTGGCCGGCCTCGTGATACCACTCGCCTCCTGGGTCGACGCCCGCCGCCTCCCAGATGGCGAGTTCCTTCGTATGCGTGCCGGAGTTGTCCCCCCGAGAGACGAATATCGCCCCCTGGTCGGCGACGGTCGCGACTGCATCGGTGGCGGATCCCAGGGAGTCGATGCCCGCTGGATCGGACGATGGCCCGACGATCACGAAGTCGTTGAACATGAGATCCCGCCGGTTGATGCCGAATCCCTCCGAGAGGAACTCGTCTTCGAGCGACCGCGCGTGGACCATCACCACGTCCGAGTCGCCACTCCGGGCGGTTTCCAGGGCCGCACCGGTCCCCCGGGCGATGGAATCCACGGTGACCCCGTACATGTCCTCGAAGGGGGCGTTGAGCACGTCGAGCAACCCGGTATCGTATGTGCTCGTGGTCGTCGTCAACGTCAGCGTCTCGCCTACGACGCCCGGTCGATCCGCCTCCCGACCGAGGACGCCCGAACAGCCGGCCAGACCGGCGATGGCGCCGGCTCCCAGGGCCGTGACGAACTGGCGTCGTTGTATCGACATAGACATATCGACGGGCGAATCCCCCAAATATATTTCGATGAAAAGTAACCGTTCGTCGTTACGGTCGATGATACGCCTCGAGTATCCGTTCGCCCATGTACCGGCGATCGCCCCAGCTATCCAGCAGATCAGAGGCAATCGTACGTGCCACGAACGTAACCAGACAGGCGCACATCCTATGAGGTGGTCGACGGCCGACGGTCGCGAGGATATGGAGTTGCATGTGGATACCGGCTGTTGGTAGGTAAGTATAAACCGAAGACGCCCGTTGGTGAAAGTATGACGACGGACGAAAAACTCGGCGTCCACTGCGCCGGCGAGGAGTGGTGTCCGATCCAGGCGACGGCGAAACTGCTGTGCAAGAAGTGGCATCCGGTCATCATCCACCGCTTGCTGAACGAGGGGCCGATGGGGTTCAACGAGCTGAAAGAGGCCGTCGACGGCATCTCGAGCAAGGTCCTCTCGGACAACCTGGACGACCTCGAAGAGTACACCCTCGTGAACCGCGAGGTGGTAAGCGAGAAGCCCTTCCGGGTGGCCTACTCGTTGACCCCTCGGGGCGAGTCGACCCAGGGCATCATCGACGAGATGCAGACCTGGGGCACGGAGAACCTCACGGAACCCATCGGGACCGCACAGGTCGCCGACTGACCCGGCCGGAACGAGGCCGTCCCTGTCGGGAGGAAAATCCCTAAATACGTGCGTGGGCTGGTCGGAGACATGGCAGACGCCGGTGACCGTTTTTGCCGATCCCGCAGCCGAATCGCCCACCGATAGTCTCGCGGAGCTGCCCCCGAGTGCCAAATTGGTCTTCAAGGTTCTCGAGTACGACGCGCCACTCACGCAGTCACAACTCAGAGACCGGACGAGACTGACCAAGCGCACCACGCGGCACGCACTCTCCATCCTCACGGACGCGGCGGTCGTCACCGAGGAGGTGTACCTCCCGGATGCGAGGATGCGACAGTACCGCCCCGTCGATGGGGTCGAACGGGTCGAAGACGAGGTGTCCGTCGGTTAGTCGTCGAGCGCGTGCCAGGAGAGTCGGGGATTTCGCGCCGCCGACGTCTGGTCGATGCGCCGAGCGGTCGTCCGGTTCGGCGCCGACTCGAGGGTGGCGTCGTCGTCCGCAGCGGCCGCGTCGAAGGCCTCGGCTAGCTGGTCGAGCGTCCGCTTGCTCTCGCTCTCCGTCGGTTCGGTCATGAGGGCCTCCTCGACGATATCCGGCCACTTCGTCGTCGGCGGATGGACGCCGTAATCGAGCATCCGTTTCGCGAGGTCGGCGGCGTCCCGCTCGCCAGCGCTCGCGACGAACTCGTGGTGGAAGGGCTCGTAGGGCACGTCCAGGTCGATCTGGGAGGCGAGGTAGTTGGCGTTCAACACAGCGGTCGCGCTCGTATCTAGGAGTCCCGCCTCGCCGAGGCGAGCGATATACGCGTACGCCTTGACGAGCACCAGCCAGTTGCCCGCGAAGCCGTGGACCTTGCCGATGGACTGCTCGGGCGTGTACAGTTCGAACCCGCCGTTGGACTCGCGGACGTGGGGGTCCGGCAGGAACTCGGCGAGTTCGTCGACGACTCCGACGGGCCCCGCACCAGGGCCACCGCCCCCGTGTGGGGTCGCAAACGTCTTGTGGACGTTGTAATGCATGATGTCGAAGCCCATGTCGCCCGGGCGGACGCGACCGAGGAGTGCGTTGAGGTTCGCGCCGTCGTAGTACAACAGCGCGCCGGCGTCGTGGACGACGTCGGCGATGGCCTCGATGTCGCGCTCGAAGAGCCCCAGCGTGTTCGGATTCGTGAGCATGAACGCGGCCGTCTCGTCGCCGACCGCGGCCTCGAGTGCGTCGAGGTCGACCCGCCCGTCCTCGCTCGGTATCTCGACGACGTCGTATCCGGCCATCGCCGCGCTCGCGGGGTTCGTGCCGTGAGCGGAGTCCGGGACGACCACTTCCGTTCGACCGTCGTCGCCGTTCGCCTCGTGGTAGGCGGCGGCGATGCGGATGCCGGTGAACTCGCCGGCGGCCCCCGCAGGCGGCTGGAGCGTCACCGCGTCGACGCCACCGATCCGGGCGAGGTAGTCCTGGAGGCGATACATGAGTGCCAGCGTCCCCTGGGTGCTCTCCGGCGACCGGTCCGGGTGAACGAGGGCGTCGTCGACCGCGGCCACGTCCTCCGTGACCGGCGGGTTGTACTTCATCGTACAGGATCCGAGCGGGTACGGGCCGCTCTCCACGCCGTAGTTCTGCTGGGACAGCCGGACGTAGTGTCGGGAGAGTTCGGGCTCGGAGACCTCCGGCAGCGACAGCGAGTCACGAGTGAGATCGTCTGGTAGCACCGAGTCCTCGACCTCGACGGTCTTCTCGCCCTTCTCCGAGAGCAGCGGTTCGTAGGTCTCCCCTCCGGCCTCGCTCCATCGTGCCTGGTCGTAGTGCTGGGTCATCGTGCCACCTCCTGGAACGCGTCGACGAGGCCGGCGACCGACCCCGCGTTCGTCTCGGTCACGCACACCTGGACCTCGTGTTCGCCGACCTCGTGGACGGCGAACCCCTTCGCTTCGAGGTCGTCGACGATGGCGTGTGCCGGCTGGTCCGTGTGGGCGACGAACTCGCGGAAGTGATACCGGTCGTCGACCGGTGCGCGAACACCGGTGATGCCGTTCAACTCCCCGGCCACCTCGTCGGCGAGGGCGACCATGCGTTCGGCCTTCTCGAGCAGCCCGTCCGGCCCGAGATACGCGACGTGCATCGCGGTGCGCAGGGCCACCCAGGCCTGGTTCGTACAGATGTTGCTAGTGGCTCGTTCGCGTCTGATGTGCTGTTCGCGGGTCTGGAGCGTGAGCGTGTACGCCCGCTTGCCGGCGTCGTCCTCGCCCGCGCCGACGAGACGTCCCGGCACCTGCCGGAGGAAGTCCTCGCGGGTCGCGAACAGGCCCAGGCCCATCCCGTAGCTCGTCGGCATCCCGAGCACCGACGCGTCCCCGACCACGACGTCGGCACCGACGTCGGCCGGTCGTTCGAGCAAGGAGAGGGCCACGGGGTCGCTCCCGACGACGAAGAGCGCATCGTTGTCGTGGGCGACGTCGCCGATAGCGGCGAGGTCGGGTTCGATCGTCCCGCGCGTCGTCGGGTTCTCGGCGTAGACGACGAGGGTGTCGTCGTCTGCTACACTCACCAGTCCGGACACGTCGACGGTCCCCTGCTCGGTCGGAACGCGCTGGACCTCGAGGTCGGCACCGGCGCCGTAGTTCTCCAGGACGCTCACGCGCTCGTCACGAACGTACTCGGGAACGAGGACGGTCGACCCCGACGTCTCACGCACGCGTGCAGCGAGCAGCGCCGCCTCGCCGAGTGCCGTCGCGGCGTCGTACATCGACGCGTTCGCGATGGGGAGGCCGGTCAACTCGACCAGCATCGACTGATACTCGAACAGCGCCTGCAGGAACCCCTGCGCGACCTCCGGTTGGTACTGGGTGTACGAGGTCAGAAACTCCGAGCGGCCGGAGATGCGGTCGACGACGCTCGGGACGTAGTGGTCGTAGTGACCGCGGCCCAGGAACTCGGTCAACTCGTCGTTCCGGGAGAGGAGCCCCGTCACTTCGGTCTTCGTCTCGGCTTCGGTTCGCGATTCGATCCCCAGGTCGCCGTCGAAACGGACGGGTTCGGGGACGTCGAACAGGTCCTCGACGTCCTCGACGCCGACCGCGTCGAGCATCGCCCTGGTCTCTTCGGCCGTGTGGGGGACGTATGGGCTTCCGCCAGTCATTCGATCTGGGACGCGTACTCCGATCCGGAGAGGAGGTCGTCGAGTTCTCCCTCGTCCGCCAGTTCCACCTCGAGGAGCCAGCCGTCGCCGTAGGGGTCGTCATTGACGAGTTCGGGTTCGTCGAAGACGCGCTCGTTGACGGCCGTGACCTCGCCGGAGACCGGTGCGTACACGTCCGAGACGGCCTTGATACTCTCGACGACACCGAAGTCTTCGCCGGCCTCGATAGCCGCGCCCACCTCGGGGACCTCGACGAAGACGATGTCGCCCAGTTCGTCCTGGGCGAAGTCGCTGATGCCGATGCGGCCGGTTTCGGGGTCGATCCACTCGTGCGATTCTCGGTAGTTCAGGGTGTCAGGTACGTCGAAGCTCATTAGTATCCCTCCAGGAACGGGGGTGTCGTGATCGTCGCCTGTTTTGTGTCACCGCGGACGACGACGCGGATCCGTTCGCCGTCCTCGGCGTACGCCGTCTCGACGTAGCCGAGGCCGATCGGTTCGCCCAGGGTCGGGCTCATCGTCCCACTCGTCACCACGCCGATGGACTCGCCGTCTTCGGTGGCCAGATCGTAACCGTGTCGGGGGACGCCGCGTTCGTTCAGTTTGAAGCCGACGAATTTCTCGTCGACGCCCTCCTCGGCCTGCTGCTCGAGGGCATCCCGCCCGACGAACTCGGTGTCGAGTTTGACCGTGAAGCCGACTCTGGCCTCGTAGGGCGTCCGGGGTTGTTCTTCCGGATCGAAGTCCTGTCCGGACAGGAGAAATCCCATCTCCATCCGGAGCGTGTCGCGGGCACCGAGCCCACAGGCCTGGCAGTCGAAGGCGTCCCAGACGGCCTCACCGTCTGCGGCCGGGAAGATCAGTTCGAACCCCGCCTCGCCCGTATATCCGGTTCGCGCGATCCAGGTCGAGGCTCCGGCGATGGTTCCATAGGTAGCCTCGAACCGCCCGAGGTCGAGGACGTCGGTATCGGTCGCCTCGGCGACCATCGCGGTGGCGTCTGGCCCCTGCACGGCGACCATCCCGTAGTCGTCGGTCACGTTGACCACGTCGGCAGTGAGCCCCCACTGTTCGGCGTGGCTCGTCCACCGTTCGTGCATCTGTGCATCGTGGCCCGCATTCGGGACGAACAGGAAGGTCGCGTCACTGCCGGGTGCGTCGGCCGACGGTGCCGTCTCCGGCATCCGGTAGACGACTGTATCGTCGAGGATGACCCCCCGTTCGTCCGTGATCATCGAGTACTGGGCGTCGCCCGGACCCAGTGCCGTCACGTCGTTGGTCGTGAGCCGTTGTGTCAGACGCTCGGCGTCGGGACCGGAGACCGCTATCTCCCCCATGTGGGAGACGTCGAAGATGCCCGCGGCGGTCCGCACCGCCTCGTGTTCGGCCCGGATGGAGTCGAACTCCACCGGCATCTCCCAGCCTCCGAAGTCGGTGAACGACGCATCGAGCGCCTCGTGTCTGTCGTGCAACGGCGGCGTCCGCAGGGCCATACCAGAACCGTCGAACGCCCGGAAGAAATGCTTTCGTATCCCGGTCAGCCCGGTGAGTGGTCACACACCAGGCCGTCGGCGTGGTCACCCACGGCCGCTCGTTCAGGTGAGGACGATCCGGAGGATCCGGTCGTCTGTATCCACTGGGTCGCCCCGTCCGTCTCGGTTGCTCGTCGAGACGTAGATCGCGTCGTCTGGGCCCACGCCCACGGCCCGAAGTCGCCCGAACTCGTTCTCGAGATATCGCTCGTGTTCGACGACGGTCCGGCCGTCGTCCCCGAAGCGGACCCTGTGGAGACTCCGACGTCCGTCACCCGGGGAGAACCCGAGCGTGGCGAACAGGAGGTCGCCTCGCCATTCGGCAACGCGGTCGCCGTCGTAGAACGTCCCGCCCGACGGCGCCCACGTTCCCGGCCCACTCGTCAGGACTGGCGGTTCGAATTCCGAGTCGTCGCTGTCCCCGGTCACCGCCGGCCAGCCATAGTTCGCCCCGGCGGTGATCCGATTCACCTCGTCGCCGCCGCTCGGACCGTGTTCGATGGCGTACATCGCCGACGTTTCGGGGTGCCAGGCGAGTCCCTCTGGATTCCGATGGCCGAGACTCCACACCGGACGCCGCGGAAACGGGTTGTCTTCGGGGATCGACCCGGCCTGCCCGATGCGGTGGATCTTCCCGGCCAGTGATTCCGGGTCCTGGGCGTTCTCCGGCACGGACGCGTCGCCGCTCGTCGCGTACAGGTAGTCGTCGGGCCCGAAGGCGAGCCGCCCACCGTCGTGGATCCGTGCTCCCGGGATACCGTCCAGGACGGTGTCGACTCGATTCGCAGTCTCGCCCACGATTCGGTACCGCAGTATGCGATTCTGCAACTCGTCGTCCCGGTAGGTCTGGTAGACATAACAGTCGGACGGGTCGGGGAAGTCGGGGTGAAGCGCGATACCGAGCAATCCGCCCTCGCCAACGTGAGCAGTGTCCGAGACCGTTGCCAGCCTCGTGTACGCCCCCGACTCCAGGTCCACACGGCCGATTCGACCCGGTCGTTCGGTGACGTAGAGACCACCTTCCCCGTCGAAATCGAAGTCCCAGGGGACGACGAGGTCCGTCGCGACGGTCTCGGTCGAGAGTTCGATTCCATTCGTCGTGGTCCCGGTCTCGCTGGTCTCGGTGGACGCTGTCGGATTTCCTTCGGTCGTCGGCCCCTCACCCGTCGTACAACCGGCGAGGACCCCCACTCCCGCTCCGATGGCGGCGAGGAAGGCCCGTCTGGACCGTGCGGTCATCCCCCATAGTTCGCTCCGCCGACATATCAACGTTCGTCCGGTGACCGGCGAACCGCCACCGCTAACACCGACCGCCACGGAGGCGACCCATGGGACTGCGGTCGATATTCTCGAACACACCGACGGTCGCGCTCTTCGTGGACGGACCGAACGTCCTCCGCGACGAGTTCGACGTCGACCTCGACGACGTCAGGGACGCTGCCGACGACGTGGGTCGGCTCGTCGCGACGCGCCTCTACCTGGACGCCCATGCCCCGTCCGGGCTCATCCAGGCCGCCGAGGCCCGGGGGTACGAGGTCACGATAACGAGCGGGGACGTCGACGTGAAACTCGCCGTCGACGCCGCCGAATTGCTGGTCGACGACCCACCGGGGGTCTTCGTCATCGCCTCCCGGGACGCCGACTTCAAGCCAGTCGTGGAGTTGGCCAACCGCCGCGGCGTCCGCACGCTCGCTCTCGCCCCCGGCGAACACGGCCGGTCGGACGCCCTCGGAAACGCCGCCCAGGACGCCCTGACCCTGGACGAGTAGCCTTTTGCCCTCGCCGTGCCGAGGACCGGTATGCGCGAGTTCGAGACGCCAGTCCTCGACGACCACCTCCACCTCGACCCCCGTCACGGACGCGGCATCGAGGCCGTGAAGGACTTCGCCCGGAGCGGCGGCACGCACCTGCTCGTGGTCAACAAACCCTCCTGGCTACTCGGGGTCGAACCGGAGACCGGCGAGGACTTCCGGGCGGTCTTCGAAGCGACCGAGAGCGTGGTCGAGGACGCTACTGCCGTACTGCGAGGCCGAGCCTGGCCGGTGCTCGGGGTTCACCCGGCGCTCGTCTCAAAACTGGTCGACGATCGTGGATTCGACCCGGAGCGTGCCGCCGACCTGATGAAAGCCGGGCTGGAGACGGCCGCCGAATACGCAGCGGACGGCCCCGCGGTGGCGCTCAAATCCGGCCGCCCCCACTACGAGGTCAGCGATGCCGTCTGGGAGGCCTCGAACGACGTCCTCCGGCGTGCCCTCGAACTCGCCGCCGAGACCGGGGTCGCCGTCCAGTTGCACACCGAGCAGACGACCGACCTGACCGACGTCGCAGGGTGGGCCGAAAACGCGGGCCTGCCGCCCGAGCGCGTGGTGAAACACTACGCCAGTGGTGAACTCGAGGGCGTCACGAAGAGCGTCATGGCCGAGAAGGGCTACCTCGAGACCGCAATCGAATCCGGTGAACCGTTCCTCATGGAGACGGACTTCGTCGACGACCCCGACCGACCCGGGGCCGTCATGGGCCCCAAGACGGTCCCCCGACGGGTCGACTGGCTGCTCGAGGCCGGCCACGAGGACGCGGTTCACACCGCCCACGTCGAGACCCCAGAGACGGTCTACGGGATCGATACCGTCGGCACGCTCGACGAGTAGGAAACGAACGGACCGACCTCAGCGAGGCACGCCGACCGGATAGACGGCCATCGGATACTCCTCGTCCTCGACGTCGACGATATCGCCGACCGCTTCGTCGTCGAAGGCACCGACGTTCACCGTTCCATACCCGAGCGCCGCCGCCGCGAGATAGATGTTCTGTCCTGCGTGGCCGACCTCGATCGGAACGTACCGCTCGCGACCTCTGTCGCCGTACTGCCGAGCGGTCCGCTCGGGCGTCGCGGTCAGGACCAGATTCACCGGCGCGTCGCCGACCCACGATTGATCCATGCACGCTCCCTGGAGCGCTTCCCGAACGTCGCCCGCCCGCGTCTGCCGAAGGACGTGTTCGGCGGGGTCGTATCGGTAGACGCCCGCGTCGATCCCCGACGCGCCAGCCGCTCCCACGACGACGACCAGCGAGAGGGGGTACGTCGCCCCAGCGCTCGGTGCGGTGCGGAATCCATCGGCCTCGTCGGTGACGCCCTGTGCTGCCCAGCAGAGCGTCCCGAGGGCGTCGAGCGAGAGCGATTCCCCCGAGAGGGACCGTCGCGACCGCCGATCCGCCATCACGTCCAGCACCGACGAGTCCGCATCCAGCCCGGGCGGTGGGAGCGCGACCGCGTTCGTTCGTTCCATACGAAGAAATAGGGCCCGGTCCACGAAAAAGCCATCTTCGGAGGGGAGACCGCCCCTCGCTTCCGTTCGAGGGAGATTGGTCGAAGGAAAGCCCTTTGTCTCGGGCCGCCCGCATATCCGATATGAGTACGCCCGAGGAAGAGTTCTACTCCGAGGAACGCTGGGAGAACTGGCTGGACCGACTCCGCGACGAGGAGATCGACCCCGAGGAGGAGGACTCCGCCCGCCTCCTGTTGAATCTCCAGGACGACGTCGCCATCGCCGTCGCGAAGATCCTGACCGCCTCCGACGACGGCGACATCGACCAGGAGACGGCGCTCGAGGAGTTGGCCGACATCCGCGAGGTCGTCCTCGCCGAACCCGAGATCGAGAACGAGGACACCCTCATCCTCGTCGACGGCGTCCAGACGAGTCTCGTCTGTGTCTTCTTCAGTGCCGAGCAGTACCTCGCCGAGGGCGTCGCGACCGATGGCAGCATCGACGAGTACGTCGAGGCCGCCGCCGCGTCGGAGGCCGACGAGGACCTCGACCGGGCACTCGGGCTCGCGGCCGCCGCCGGCACCCGCATCATCGACGGCGACGAACTCGACATCTCGGTCACCGAGGAGTTCGAGTACGGCCTCGTCACGGAGTGGGTCAACGGGCTGGACAGCCTGCAGACGGCGCTGGCGGATCC
>JBNJDE010000072.1:0-12115 GCA_051744605.1 Halobacteriota archaeon | reverse complement strand
ATGTTCTCGATTCCCCAGTGAACGTAGAGGATGGCGCGCGTCTCCGGCTCGAGGTCCCGGAGGGATTCGTCGACGTGCTCCCTGGTGAGGGGATTCACGCCAGGCGAGTCCGCCGTCGCGACCTCGATCTTGGTGAGCGAGGGGCTATCGACGGCACAGAACCCGAAGACGACCAGGTCGTCGTCGATCCGATACGGTTCGGCCGCTTCCTCGAGTGTGGGACCCGCGCCGAACCAGTCGATACCGCCGGCATCGAGGTGTCGGATGGTCTCCTCGATACCCTCGGGCCCGAGATCCTGCATGTGGTTGTTGGCCAGCGAGACCGCGTCGATGGACAGCGCCTGGAGGTGGTCGACGGCTTCCGGTGGCGCGTGGAGCGTGGACTTCCGGGGGATCGGCTCGCCCGTCCCGATGGCGTGTTCGAGGTTCGCGATTCGGAGCTCGGCCGAGCGGAACGTCGCCGAATCGACGACGTCCGTCGGGGCCTCTCGCAGGAGTAACCCGCCAGCAAACAGGTCACCAGCGAAACAAATATGGCCGTTCATGCGAAAGTATCCTGTTAGTGTAATCACATGAGGGGAGGACTAATAGTAATGGGTGACCCAACGGCCGCGAGGGAGCCGTCCGCATGACGGCACTCGTGTTCAACTGCGCGTTCAACGGCCTCAGCATCATCCAGGAGCTGGGACGGCGGGGTATCGACGTCTACGCACTCGACAGTTTCCGGAACGTCGGGACCACGAGTCGGTACGCGACCTACCGCTCGTGTCCGAATCCGACGACCGACGAGGAGGGATTCGTCGAGTACCTGCTGGACATCGCCGACGAGTTCGACGACAAACCGGTGTTGATCCCGACGAACGACCACTGGGCCGCCGCGGTCGCCCACCATCGGGAGGAACTGGCCGAGCACTACCATACGGGCGTCGCCGATGCCGAGACGGTCGACCTGCTCATCGACAAGGACGCCTTCGGCGAGTGGGCAACCGACCGTGGCTATCCGGTTCCGCGAAGCTGGATGGGCGACGAGCTGGACGACGTCCCGGACGGGGCCTTCCCGGTCGCGGCGAAACCCAACGACGCGACCGGCGTGCCGGACATGATGTTCGACTCGAAGGTCGCCCTCTTCTACAACAAACTGTTCGGCGACGGGTCGGAGCCAGCGTTCTCCGCGGAGGAACAGGCGGTCGTCGAGGCGCTCTCGGAGAACCGCCTCGAGGTCTTCGAGACCCGCGACGAACTCGAGCGGTTCCGGGAGGAGTACGAAGACGTCGTCGAGCACTTCGTCGTCCAGGAGTACGTCCGGGGCATGTCGGACCAGATGTACACCGTCGGCGTGTACGCGAACGAAGGGGAGGTGAAAGGACTGTTCACCGGGCGGAAGGTTCGGGGGTATCCACCCGACATCGGCGACTGCAAGGTCGGACAGGCCCAGTCGGTCCCCGACCACCTCGTCGAGATGGTGAAGTCGATGAGCGAGGACCTGGGGTATCACGGCATCGGCGAGTTCGAGTTCAAACGAGACGTCGAGACGGGCGAGTACTTCCTCATCGAGGTCAACCCTCGTAGCTGGTCGTGGATCGGTATCACGCCAGCCACCGGGGTCAGTCTCCCGTGGATGGCGTACGCCGACCAGCAGAACACCTACACCTTCGACTACGAGGAGAGTTCGGTCCCCGACGGATCGGTGACCTGGGTGAAGGCCTTCGAGGACCTCCCCAACAGCCTGTACTTCTACCGCCGGTCGTACCCCGAGTGGTCGAAGTCACTCGGAGAGTGGTGGGACTCGATCGATTCGGACAGGCTCGTCGTCGCCGAACTGGCGAAAGACGACCCCCTCCCGACGGCGTACGCGACCGTCCTGGTCGGCCGGCGACTGGTGAACGAGACCATCGACGCCGTCGTCGACAGGGTACCATGACCGGACCAGCGGAACGGGAGTCCCCACTCCGGGTCGTCTTCCTCGTCAATGCCACGTCGAACAAGAGTCGAACCACCATCGACAGGTTCGCCGAGGAGTGGGACGCCGTCGACACGTCGGTCGCCTGCGTGGTGGACGCTCCGTCTGGAACGGCCGCGGACGCGGCGCGATCCCACGGCTATCCGACGATCGTCTGCAGCGACTCCAGCGAGCAAGAAGCGGCGATCGAACGGGCGACAGAGCGGATCGGCGGCTGTGACTACCTCGTCTCGATCGGCTGGACCTACCTGGTGCCCGACGAGGCCCTCGAGATGCCGGAGCAGGCGGCGTTGAACGTCCACAGCAGTTATCTGCCGGCCTACAAGGGGTTGAGCGTCCACCGGGCACAGTGGGCGAACGCCGAGCGGACGGGCGGCGTCACCGTCCATCACATGACCGAATCGTTCGACGCCGGGCGGATCGTCGCCCAGCAACGATATCGGATCGGGCTCTTCGATACGCCACTCGCCATGCGGAACACCATCGGCGCGCTGTCGGCCGCCCTGGTCCGGGAGGCCATCCTGAAGGTCGAACAAGGGTACGAGGGAGAGCCACAACCCGAAGAAGGCAATTACTACTCGCTGTTGCCGTGGTCGACGGTGCTCCAGTACGGCCTCGTCAATCACATCTATCGGGCGCTCAGTCGAGAGGCTCGGTTCCCGGTCCCCACCGACGACGATGACTGAGCCGACCGATCGGAGACCGTAATGTGTCGTTTCCAAAGTACCCCAACGGAGAATCGAACACCGATGTGTCCGATCGAACCGAGTCGCGATGAACGACGAGCAGTGGGTGGCGAGGGAGTCGGTTGGGCGGACAGGGTGAACTCCCGCAGTCGGGACTCGACGGGGAGGGGACGCCGGTGAAGATCTGGTTCGTCATCCTGCATCCGGCCCGGGTACACCTCTACAGACACGCGATACGGGCACTGGACGACCGGGGCTGGGACGTGCGGGTGTTCACCCGGAACGCGGACTCGATCCGCGACCTCCTCGACGCATACGAGATCGAGTACACCACGCTCGCGGAAACAGGCGACTCGAAGGTTGGCGTCGTCCGGAGCCAGGCCAGATTCGAACTCGCGTTCGCCCGAGCGGCGGTGACCGGTCGCCCGGATATCGTCGTCGACGGTCTCGGGTCGATGATCGTCGGGAGAATGCTGGGCGCTACGACCGTCGCCTTCTGGGACACGGAACACAACCGGTTCCAGAAGCGCGTCGTCGGGCCCTTCGTCGATCGGATCTACACACCGGAGAGCTACCAGAACGACATCTCGGACAGGCAGATCCGCTATGCGGGCTTCCACGACCTCGCGTACCTCCATCCGAACCGGTTCGAACCGAACCCGAGTATCCTGGACGACATCGGCCTGGAACCAGGAGAGCGGTTCGTTGTCGTCCGAACCGTGGCCTGGAACGCGACCCACGACATCGGCGATAGCGGATTCGAAGACCTGATCGACGTGGTCGACTCACTCGAGGCGATGGGCGTGACGGTGTTCCTCTCCGCTGAGGCCGATCTGCCCGAATCGCTCGCCGCACGCGAACTCGCCATCGAACCCGACCGCATCCACGACCTGCTGTACTACGCGGACCTGTTCATCGGTGAGTCGGGGACGATGGCCACGGAGAGCGCCATCCTGGGGACGCCGGCCATCTTCGTCTCGACACTCGAAGCCGGCGTGCTGCAGGAGCTGGAGACCACGTACGGCCTCGTGACGAACATCTCAGGGCCGAACCGGTCGGAGCGATCGATCGATGCGGCGAGACACATACTGGAGCGGGATCCGGCGATCTGGGAGCGGCGGCGAGCACGGCTCCTGAGCGACACGATCGACGTCACGGCGTTCATGCTCGAACAGTTCGAGGCCATCGCGACCGAGGAGTGACCGGAACGGCTCCGTCAGTCCACGAGCGCGTCTCTCACCAATTCGAGCGGGTGCGACACGGAGACGTCGCTGCCGTGTTCCATCTGCATCGCACACGTGGGACATTCGGTCACGCCGTCCCTGCTCTCGGCCGACTCGAGCCCCTCGAACAGCTCCCGGCCGACGGCCATCGACGTCTCGTATCGCTCTTCCTTCCAGCCGTAGGTGCCGCTCATCCCCGAACAGGAGTCGCCGACGTCGACCACGTCGACGCCCTCTACTCCCGAGAGGGTCGCCGGCGTCTGCCCGGCGAGTCCCTGATTGCGGGCGTGACACGGGGCGTGATAGGATAGGGTGCCGACGTCGAGCGACGACTCGGCCAGTTCCGCTTCGAGTGGTTCGTTCGCCCGCAGGTACTCGAGGGCGTCGTAGGTGTGCTCACTGACCATCTCGACGCCGTCCATCTCGAACAGGTCCGGGTACTCCGACCGGATGGCAAACGAACACGAAGTACAACTCGCGACGACATCGTAGCCGTCCTCGACCAGTGGTGCGAGTCGGTCCACGTTGAACGACGCCGCCCGTTTCGCGTCGTCCAGGAACCCGTTGGCGAACATTGGCGTCCCCGAACAGCGCTGTTCGGGCACTCGCACCTCGTAGCCGAAGTGCTCGAAGACCGCGACGAGGGCACGACCGACGGCGGGCGTGTGGTAGTTCGCGTAATCGCCGTGGAAGTACGCGACGCGCTTCTCGGGGTGAGAGACCTGCGCCCCTCCCCGGTCCACCCACCACTCCCGGAACGTCTGGGTGGCGAATGTCGGTGCGTCCCGCTCGGCGGTGATTCCGAGCAGGCGCTCGGCGGCCCAGCGGACCAACCGGTTGTTCGCGAGCGCGTTCGAGAGGCGGGGGACGGCACTCCCGACCCGGGCGAGCAGGCCGTAGTTCGCCAGGAGCCGATCCCGGAGGTGCTTGGCCGACAGCGACGACCGCGACGCCGCGTGTTCGGCCCGGGCCTCGTTGTGCAACTCGCTCATCGAGACGCCCTCGGGACAGGCCGCGTCACAGCGTAGGCAGTTCGAACACGCTTCGATGGAGGGATCGATCGGCGTCTCGTCGTCGCGGAGACGCCACTGATTGGGGCCCTGGAACTTGGGGCCGGGGAAGGATTCGTCGACCGGCGCGACCGGGCAGACCGTATCGCACGTCGAACACTGATAGCAGGCGTCGGTCTCGACCCGTAACTGCGCGACGCCCGGGCGCTGGTCGGTCACGAAAGTACCTCCTGGGCCGCCCAGCGGCCCGCTGCATACCCCGTCGCAGTGGCGACGCCGGCACTCGATCCTTCGGCGACTGGGTCGAATCCGCCGAGGACGTCACCCGCCGCGCGGAGGTTCGAATATTCCGTACTTCGTTCCCCGTCGAGCGGTCGCAACTGTTCGTCGACCGAGACGCCGACGCTCGCGAAGGGCTGGGCGTCGAACGGCCGGTCCGCCGTCCAGTCCCGGGTATCGCCAGGTGCGGTCACCGGACAGTCGAATAGCGGTTCCACGATGGCCTCCCTGGTCGCGTGCAGTCCGCCGCCGACCAATCCGCCCGTCGCCAGGACGAACTGCCGGCCGCGGATCCACTCCGTGGCGCCATCCCTGTCGATCTGCACAGCCGTGATCCGGCCCGCTTCGACACGATACGCGACGGCTCGTGGGCCCTGGGTGAACGACACGTCCGTCTCGGCTATCGCCTCGTCGAGGGCGTCGTCGAGCCGAACTCCCAGCACGTTCGGTGGTCCTGTCGGTACCTCGAAAAGGGAAGCGTCGACGTGGCGCGAAAGTGTCCGTCGAACGGCCGCAGCGTTTCTCAGGCCGAGCACGGCTGGCACTCCCACGCGGTCGTACCCCGAGGCGACCGCCCCGAGTGCCGCTCCGAGTTCGGGGAGGAGCGACCGCTGCCCCGCCGCCGTCGAACTCTCCCGATCGAGTCGGTTCGCGAGCCCGAGACGGTCGATTTCGGGCGTCGAACCTTCGTCGAGGTCGATGGAAGCGGAGTCGACGTCGACCGCCGGGAGTGACCGGGAGAGATTCGCCGCGGCCATCGGCGCGTCGAAGTCCTGCAGCGGGTCGATGTCGACCAGCAGAATGTTGCCCGGTCGGGACAACAGGCCGGGTTCGACCGACTGTGGATAGCCGAACGCGACGGTCGGGTGTCCGAGGGGGCCGACGAACAGCCCGTTCCGGGGAGTTTCCAGCCCGACGAAATCCTCGCCCACGGCCGACCCGAAGTGTCGGAGTGCCCCCCGCACCGTCGATTCGCCGAGCAGTGAATACGGATGCTCGGCGGAGAGTTCCGAGAATCGGTCGAACGGATGGCTGATCGGTTCGTCCGCCCCGGATGCATACCCGAGCACGTCGAAGAGCCCGTTCGAGTGCCGTAGCGCGTCCTCCGTTTCGGTGACGATGTGAACCGATGCCCCGGCTCCGTTCGCGGCGAGCGCTGCCATCCGCCCCGCGAGACCGCCACCGACGACCACGACGTCACACTCACTAGCCATCGTGCTCGCCTCCCGCGAATCGCTCCAGGGGGACGTCGTGTACCGTTGCAGGATCGCGCGAACGGCCGAAGGTCCCGCCGTGGATGGAGTAAAAGAGGGCGAGTTGGGCCAGGTGGTCGCCGTCGGCCACGTGTCGCTGCCCCCGCCATCGTTCTGCCGTCAGCTCGTCGAGGGCCTCGATACCCTCGCTCGGGCCGTACTCGTCGGCGATCTCGCCGGCGAGACGGTGGGCGCACATCGTCCCCTGACACGTTCCCATCGACGCCCGGGTGCGTTTTCTGACGGCCTGTACGTCCGCACCGACCGTCGCTATGGCGTCCCGTACCTCCGCGTTGGTGACGCCCTCACATTCGCAGAGAACCTGGCGGCCGCCATCGCCGTGGTCGCCCAGGACGTCGGCCGACCGGTCGCCCAACCGGTCGGTCGTTCGTTTCGCGATCGGGCTCCGAAGCCCGTACCGTCGCATGATGGCACGGAAGTCGACGTCGCCGTTGCTCCCCGGCAGTGGCTCGTCGGCAGTCCGCGACGCAGCCTCGATGCCCAGATGGTCCGCGACTCGGTCTGCGACCCGTTCGGCCATCAGGCGATAGGTCGTCAATTTCCCACCGACCACCGTCGTGAACCCATCGACGTCGTCGCGCTCGTGGTGGTCGAGGACGGTGAAATCGCGGGTCAGGTCGGTCGGCGAATGGGGGTCACCAGCCGGATCGTAGAGCGGGCGGATGCCCCAGTATGCACGGATCCGGCGGGCGTCGCGGAGTTCGGGCACCATCGACGCGAGTTCGTCGACAAGGAAGTCGACGTCCGCTCGAGATTCGTCGCGGTCCGCCGGGCCAGCGACCTCGCGGTCGGTCGTCCCGAGGATGGCCGTCGTCTCGTGTGGCACGAGGATGTCCCCACTCGACTTCGGGCGGCAGCGGTTGAGTACGGTGTCGACCTGGCGAACGTTCGTAACGACCATCGCGCCCGTGGAGGGACGCATCGGGACCTCGACGCTGGCCATCTCGGCGATGGTGCCGGCCCAGGGACCTGCCGCGTTCACGACGTGGTCGGCCCGGATGGTATCCCGGGGGTCGCCATCGGTGCCCGACACCTCGACGCCAACCACCGATCCGTCCTCGCGACGGACGTCGGTCACGGTGGTGTGTGTCCGTATCGTCGCACCGTGGTTCTCGGCGCTCGCCGCGTTCGCCGCGACGAGGCGGAACGGGTCGACCGCCGCGTCGGGAACCCACAGGGCGCGTTCCACGTCGTCGGAGAGGAGGGGCTCTTCGCGACGTGCGACCGCTCCGGTGATCTCCTCGACTGGAATACCAGCGTCCTCGCAGGCGTTCCGTTTTCGCTCGAAGTAGTCGTCACTGTCGGCGGGTAACTGGACGAACAGGCCGCCGGTCGCTTCGATGCAGTGAGTGGCTATCTCGCGGAGGATCCGGTTCTCCGCGATGCACTGTCGAGCGCTCTCGGGGTCGGCGACGGCATAGCGAGCCCCGCTGTGCAACAACCCGTGCATCCGACCGGAGGTCCCCTCGGCGAGCGAGTCCTTCTCGAGGAGGAGTACGTCGGCCCCGCGCATGGCCAGGTCGCGGGCGATTCCCGCGCCCGTGGCTCCACCGCCGACGACCACGACGTCTGCCCGCGATTGCATACCAGGTCGTCCCGTCGGGGCACACTTGGCTGTACCGTCTCACTCGGGCTCGTCGCTCGGTTCGACGGTGTCCCAGTCCACGTACTCCTGCTGGAGCAGGTCGCTCACCGTCTGCCCGAGTTCGTCCAGTCCCCGGGTGATCGCGGACGCTTGCGAGTGTGTTTCGAGATTGGGATGCACGTCGCGGTTCGTCCAGTCTTCTGGAACCACCGGGGGGTCGTATCGGACCTGCTCGTCCTCCGCGTTCCACCAGAAGTCGAAGTCGTCGGTGAGGTCGAGGTCGGTGACGACCGCCCAGTCGTGCTCGGTGAGGTCGGTGTGGTCTGCCCACTCCCCGTACGCTCTGGCCCAGGCACCGTCGCGGAGCATCGTCTCGATCTCGTCCCGATGAGACGACTCCGGCCTGTCGCCGGACTCGATGGCCGCGATGTTCGAGGTGATGTCCGGCGGCCGCGGTGGATCGCTGGAGAGTGCCATGTCGATTACTTGTCGCTCGAATGTAATAATGGTTCCACCGGTGGGCCGTCTTCGGGCACCGGGACCCAGGAGCGCCACTCACTCGGACGATTCCGGCGGGATCGCGCTCCCGCTGGCCTCGACCGCTGCCTCGTACAACTCCTCGCCTCGCTCCGTGGAAACCGTCAGTTCGGGCACCTCGACGGTGTCCCGGTCCTCGTCGATGGCGACGTAGACGAAGTACGACTCGCTGGTCAGTTCGCGCTCGCCGGTTCGGAGATTCTCGCGGAACGCTCGCAGTCGGACTTTGACGCTGGTCCGGCCCGCGTCGTAGACGTATGCCTGGATGAGTGCGGTGTCGCCGGTGCGGATGGGCCGCTTGAAGTCGACGCTGTTCATCCTGACCGTGACACAGGTCTCGCCGGCGAAACGCATCGCGGCCATCGCCCCGGCCTCGTCCATCCACTTGACGACGTTCCCCCCGTGGGCGGTCTCGACGATGTTGGCGTGGTTCGGCTGGACGATCCAGCGGTTCTCGATGAAGGTGTCGACGAGGTCGGTCATACCCGATGGTTGGCGGCTCCGAACAAAGAGTCCTCTGACACCCACTCCCACGATGGTTCGACACACGTAAGGGCCGCGGGCGGGTGAAATCGGGTAATGAGTGAGGGTACCGTCGGTGCGAGCGACTCCGGGGGATCGGTCCACGTCGTCGGGACCGCTCACGTCTCCCAGGAGAGCGCCGACGAGGTGGAGCGCATCGTCGAAGAGCGCGACCCGGACGTGGTCGCGGTCGAACTCGACGAATCGCGGTTCAAGCAGTTGAAAGGGGAGGCCCCCGACGACATCGACGCCCGCGACCTCCTCCACGGGAGCGTCGCCTTCCAGTTCCTCGCGTACTGGTTGCTCTCCTACGTCCAGGCGCGACTCGGCGATCGGTTCGACGTCGAACCGGGCGCGGACATGCGGGCCGGCGTCGATACGGCCGAGCGCATCGGGGCGGACCTCGCGTTGATCGACCGGGACATCCAGATTACGATCCAGCGGTTCTGGGCGCAGATGCGGCTTCGGGAGAAACTGCGACTCGTCTGGGAACTGATCCTCGCGGTGGCCGGTATCGGCGGTGCCAGTGAGGACGAGGAGATCGACGTCGACGAGTTGACCGACGCCGACGTGGTCACGGCGATGCTCGAGGAGTTCCGACGGTTCAGCCCACGCGGTGCCGCGGCGCTCATCGACGAGCGCGACGCCTACCTCGCACACAACCTCGTGGGCCTCCGCGAGCGGGGAGCGAACGTGGTCGCCGTCGTCGGTGCTGGGCATCGCGCCGGCATCGTCGAGTACCTGGAAAACCCCGAGACGCTCCCGCCAATGGAGTCGCTCACCGGCCGTTCGTCGGGTGGCTTTCCGTGGTTCAAGCTGATCGGCTACGTCCTGACCGTCGGCTTTCTCGTCTTCTTCGTCCTGCTGGCGATGGCCGGGGTCGGTAACGCGGTCCTCTTTCGGGTCTTCGCCGCATGGTTCCTGTTCAACGGCATCCTCGCGTTCTCGCTGGCGATGCTCGCCGGCGCCCACTGGACCAGTGCGGGGGTCGGCGGCCTCGTCGCCTGGATGACGAGCCTGAACCCTCTGTTGGCGCCGGGGTGGTTCGCGGGCTTCGTCGAGTTGCGATACACGGCCGTGAACGTCGGCGACATCGGCTCGCTCAACGAGATCCTCGAGGACGAGGAACGGCCGGTCCGGGAACTGGCAAAGGACATGCTCGACGTGCCACTCTTCAGACTCATCGCCATCGTGGCGCTGACCAACATCGGCAGTATGATCGCGAGCGTCCTGTTCCCGGTCCTCGTTCTCCCGCTTCTGGGCGGTCCCTTCGATAGCGTCGCCGGCGTGACGAACGCGATGCAGACCGGGGCGGCCAACAGCGCCGAACTCATCTGGAGGGTGCTCACGTGAGGTTCACCGGGCGAGAGCTCCGTGACCTTCTCCTCGCGTGGCTCGCGCTGGGACTGGCCTTCGCACTGTTCTTCCAGCGGGTCCGTCCCGCGTCCCTGTTCGAATTCCTCGGCTCGTCCGCGTTCGTCTCCGCGATGTTCGTCAGTCTCGTGACCGTCGGTGTGGGCTTCCTCTTACACGAACTCGCCCACAAGGTGGTCGCCGTCCACTACGGTCAGTACGCCGAGTTTCGGGCCGACTACTCGTTTCTGGCGCTGGCCATCGCCGGCGGTCTCGCCGGATTCATCTTCGCCGCCCCCGGGGCGGTCTTCCACCGCGGTCGTCTCACCGACGCCCAGCACGGCCACATCGCGGTCGCCGGCCCGCTGACCAACCTCGCACTCGCGGTGGTCTTCGCGCCGCTCGTGTACGTCGCGCCGCTGATCGGGACCCGCGGGGTCCAGATCAATCTCCTGCTCGCGGGGTTCAACATGATCCCCATCGGCGGACTGGACGGCAAGACCGTCAAGCGCTGGAGTACGCCGATCTACCTGGCCGTCGCCGTCCCGAGCATCCTCCTCGCGATCTCCGTCTTTTTGTTCTGAGCGCCCGGTGAGACCGCAGGGCTTAACGCCCGCGCCAGCGCGTGTTCGCCCATGACCGAAGAGGAGGACGCGGAGATGACCTACTCCGAGGCAGGCGTCGACATCGCCGAGAGCGAGGCGGCCACCGCCGCCCTGGTCGACGCGGTCTCGGATCTCGAGGGCACGACGGCCTACGCGGGGCTGGTCGACATCGGCGACCGATATCTCGGGCTGGCCACGGACGGCGTCGGGACGAAACTGCTCGTCGCGGAGGCCGTCGAGGACTACTCGACGGTCGGCATCGACTGCGTCGCGATGAACGTCAACGACCTCGTGGCCAGTGGCGTCACTCCCGTCGCGTTCGTCGACTACCTCGCCGTCGACGAACCGTCGGAAAGACTGTCCCAGCAGGTCGGCGAAGGGCTGGCCGAGGGCGCGAATCAGGCGAACATGGCGCTAGTCGGGGGCGAGACGGCCGTGATGCCGGAGGTCATCGAGGGATTCGATCTGGCAGGCACGGTCGCCGGCCTCGCGACCGAGGACGAACTCCTCCCCGGCACCGCCGAAGAGGGCGACGTCCTCGTCGGTCTGCCGTCGAGTGGGATCCACTCGAACGGACTCACGCTCGCCCGGAAGGCCGCGACGCGAGATCACGAGTACACGGATCCCTTCCCGTACGACGAGGGACGAACCATCGGCGAGGTACTCCTCGAACCGACGCGCATCTACGCCGACCTCCTGGGCCCGCTACACGACCACGACGTCCACGCCGCCGCCCACGTCACTGGCGGTGGCTGGACGAACCTCCGCCGGATGGGAGAGTTCGCGTACGACATCACCGATCCGTTCGAGGCACAGGACGTCTTCGCGTTCGTCCAGGAAGAGGGGAACGTCGGCGACGAGGAGATGCATCGGACGTTCAACATGGGGACCGGGTTCGTCGTCGCCCTGCCCAAGAACGAGGCCGAATCCTTTGCCAGTGCCACCGGCGGCAGCGAGATTGGACGCGTCGAATCCGGTGCGAGCGTCGAGATACGCGGTCTCTCGCTGACCTGAACCGGTTGTGTCGCTGTCCTGAACCGTTCTGTCGCTGTCCTGAACCGTTCTGTCGCTGTCCTGAACC
>JBNJDE010000071.1:0-12203 GCA_051744605.1 Halobacteriota archaeon | reverse complement strand
CGATAGACGGCCATCGCGGCCAGGTCTCGTCCGGCTTCCAGGAGCGCACTGGCGAACGCTCCGTCGCCACGTCGACGATACTCTCCGATGGAGCCATCGCCGGATTGGACACGCCGACTCGCGTCACGGAAGAGCCGATCGGCGACGCGGCCGACGTCGCGGTCGAAGACCGCCTCGGCCTCGTATTCCTGATAGCCATCCAGCGTCTGGCGTGTGGTGTCGGTCGCGATCGACAGTACCCGCGTGCCCTCGATGAGCGTCGACCACTGCGATTCCGTCGCGTCACGACGGTCCAGGTACTGCTGGTGGATGGCACGTGCGTCGGCGAGACCCGCCTCCGCATCCTCGCACTCCTCGACCGCCCGTCCGGCCTGCTCGACGGCGTCGATCGGCGATTCGGGGTAGGGATGCTCGGGACGAGCCTGGCGACGGACGTCTTCGAGGAGGTCTTCGACGGTGGCGTAGACGAGGATGCCCTCGATTGGATCGCTCGCTCGATACTCGAGGTCGGCGGTGAACGCCCCGAGGTCCGCCCGGACGGTCGCCCGGCGCTCCTGGACCGTCTCGCCGTCGTCGCTCCCGGTGGCCGCGCGATAGCTTCCGAGCAGGTTCGCCGCATCTCCCCGGGCGTATCGCCAGTTTCGGAGGACGTCGATTTCGAACGTCGCGTCGCTGCCCGATTCGAGGCGTTGCTGGACGCGGTCCTGCTCTCTGTCGATCTCGCGGGCGACGACCTCGTTCGGAATCGAGGGATCGGCGGGCACCGATTCGAAGAGCTCCCGGCCCCGCCTCCGGTGGGGGTCGACGAGCGAGGCGGGAATGGTGATCGGTAGTGGTGCGGCGGTCGTCGGGAGGGACGGGAGTCCGTCCTGGAACTCGCTCGAATCGATCGAGGGGGCGTCCTCGTCGCGAGGCCCACCGAGCTGCGCGCACCCGGCGAGTCCGGCCACGGCGGCAGCGCTGGCGCCGGCCAGAAAGCTGCGGCGCGTGGTCATTCGTCTCCCCCCTCGACCGTCACCGTCGCGTCGAAGGCCGGCGGTCGCTCCGGGCGGTCACAGCGACTGCCCATCCCGGTCCCGAAACCGCTCGACCGCTCGCCCGAGATGGGCAACCGGATGGCGAACCCGACCATCTGGAGGGTCTCCGCCGAACAGGCGACGTCGGCCGGCCTGGTGGACCGGCAGAAGTCCACCTGCGGGTCCCCGTCGGGGTCGACGGCTACCTGCTGTAGGTGGATCTCGCGACACTCGTCGACCGGGGTCGCGTAGAGGAACACTGACTCGGTCTCGAAGTCCGTCTCCGCCGTGAACGTCCGGAGCCGCTCGCCAGCGTCAGTGGCGGCGAACTCCCACTGGTCGGCCTCCTCGGGGGTTGCGAGATGGTCGCCACCACCCCGCGGTTCACGCCGCTCGTCCTGGGTCGTCGTCCGATCGTCTCGCACGAACAGCGGCGTGGCGGTCGGTTCGCGGACGTGGACGAACTCGTGGTCAATCGGGTCTTCGCGGGGGGCCGGCTCACGTCGCGTTTCTGACGTCTCGGAACCGGTACAGCCTGCCAGCATCGCGAGCCCCGTCGTGGCGGCGGCGAGGGCCTCGCGGCGGGTGATGGAGGGCATCGATAGCCGGTTCGTGGGGACGTCATAACACAGTTTTGCTGCACTCGGGGGTGGGGGTCAGACGATTTATCAGTCCCCGACGACATCATTCGCTATGGAACGGGGGTGGTGGTTGCTCGTCGCCGTGGCCCTGGTCGCCCTGCTGGTCCTCTCGGGTGGGATCCCCGGCGATCAGTCGGGGTCCGGCCGAGGGGAAGTCGAGGTGAGGGGCTTGTACAACGTCTCGAACGGGACACAGCTCTGGCCGTACACCAGCACCGCCCACGACGTCGAGACGCGCACGCTCCCGATCAACGTCTACGTGAACAAGAGCCCGGCAGAGACGCGCGATATCCTCGTGGGCGACGCCCAGCACTGGGACGAGGTCGACGCCGAACGGGAGGGTGATGGTGAATCGTACTCGGTCGCTCGATGGGGGGCTGCCACGGGTGCGGACCGGTATGCGGCGGTCTACGCCGACGGAACTGGATCCGTCTGGCTGGGCGAGGAGTTCCAGCTCGAGGACGGTCGCTACCTCGGGACGCGTGAACACATCCGCATCTACGGTCGTTTCGACGGCTCGTGGTCGGCGATTCAGGCCCACGGCGAGTACTGGGACTGGTTCCGACTCCGTCACACCGTCGTGGACCTCGATCGGGCCAGGGACGGGGTGGTCCGGGATCTCAGCACCGGCGACGACGTGACCGTGATCGAGCGCGACAGCCCGCCGGAGCGGGTGGTGCTCGTCGGTGCCGCCCTCGCCGTGGTGGCCGGATGGAGACGCGTCTCTCGGAACCACCTGGCGGCGTTCGGGCCCGGTGCGGTCTACCTCGGCGTCCGATCGACGGGGATCGCCCTCGAGGGCATCCTCGCCGTCGCGCCGCCCAAGGCCATCGTGGGGGTCCTCTACCCGTTCTTCCTGGTGGGGGTGCCGACCGTCGCCTACTACTGGATTCGATGGGTCGAGACCGACACGTCGCCCGTCACCGCGGCCGTTCTGACGTCGCTCGGCTTCGCTCTCGCACTGGTCATCGATGGGATGGCGATGGGGGTCTACGACCCCTCGCTGCAGCTCATCGCGGTTCGGATGACGGCCGCCACCGCCCTCGGTCTCATCGCCGCTGCGGGGTCGACCGACGGACCCACTGTTGGGCCGGGGGCGACCCTGTGGTTATTCGCCATAACCCTCCCCCTCGTCGGGCTGGTGTGATGGGCTTATCACGCAGGACTTCATACTTTCGTCATCATGAGACACGGTGGCCGTGTCGGTCGGCGCGCGTTCGTCGGCGGGGTGGCCACGGCCCTGGCTGGATGTATCGGGGCGGGCGGAACGGACGACGACCCGACCACCGGGCAACCACCGGAATCGGGCCCCGATCCGGTGTCCCTCACCATCAAGACGACCCCCTCCGACGACGACCCCTACGCGATGCGCATCGCCCGAACGCTCTCAGAGAACCTGAACGCCGTCGGCGTCCGGACCGATATCGTCCCGATGGCGATAAAGGAGATGCTCGAGTCGGTACTCGTCGACCAGGCCTTCGATCTCTACGTCGCTCGTCATCCGGGCGGCCTGGATCCGGATTACCTCCGTTCACTGCTGCACGCCGACAACGGCGACGAGGCCGGCTGGCGAAACCCCTTCGGCTACGTCGATTCTTCGGTGACTGCGCTGCTCGAACGACAGCGGCTCCAACGCGGCGACGAACGGACGGCGACGGTCCACGAACTTCTCAGCACCGTCACGGACCACGTCCCGATGATGGTCCTCGCACATCCGGACAGTGTCCACGCGATCCGCAACGACCGGATCTTGGAGTGGCCGAGCCGTGGGCTGCAGACCGCCGGTGACCTGCTGGGGCTCCGTCCTGCAGCGGAGGCCGACGTCGAGACGGTCCGCATCGCGATCATCGACGACCGCCCCACACGGAATCAGAACCCCCTCGCGTTCTCCTTCAGAGACCGGGGCCTGATCACGGATCTCCTCTACGAACCACTGGTCCGCGCGCGGCCGTCGGGGGTAGACCTCCGACTGGCGAGCGGGTTCGGGTGGGCCGAGACCGAGGATGGTGACCGCCTGTCCATTACGCTGGAGGATGCCGTCTGGCACGACGGGACACCGGTGACCGCCGACGACGTCGCGTTCACCTATCGGTTCGTCGCGGACACCGCATTGGGATCGATGGAGGACCCGGTTCCGGCCCCGATGTTCCGGGGGCGGTCGGAACTCGTCGACACCGTCACTGCACTCGACGACCGAACGGTCTCGATCCAGTTCGATGCTTCTCGGGAGGTCGCCTTCCGCGCTCTCACACTACCGATCCTCCCGAAACACGTGTGGGAGCCGAAAGCGAACCCGGCAGACGTCGGTGGGATACAGGTTTTCGGAGCCTCGACCGAAGCCCTCCGCTGGGCCAACCCGGACCCCGTCGGGTGCGGTCCGTTCGCCTTCGAGGACGCCGAGGAAGAACAACGGCTGGAACTGACCTGGTTCGACGATCACTTCACCGACGGCCCGGCGTTCGATGGACTGACGTTTCGCGTCGCGCCGTCCGACGCGGCCGCCATCGAACTCGTGCTCGCCGACGAGGTGGACGCGACCGGCCCCATCGACGCGTCGCTCGTCTCGAACATCGCCCGCTCGGGCGAGGCGACGATGATCGCCGGCCCCGCCAGGTCGTTCTACCACGTGGGTTTCAACGTCCGGGAGTCCCCACTCGACGACCCCCGATTCCGGCAGGGTGTGGCCACTCTCCTCGACCGACGCGACGTCGTCGACCGCATCTTCGACGGGTTCGCCTCGCCGGCCATCGTCCCGGTCGGCGGCCGGTGGAAACCAGACGGCGTCGAAGACGAGGCGGCTAGCCCGAGCGAAACTTTCCCGGGGGAACCCGGGAACCTCGACAGCGAAGCGGCGGTGGCTGCATTTCGGGACGCCGGGTACCGGGTCCACGACGGAGCGATGATCGCCGACGGATGATTCTATTCCGGGTCATCGCCAGCATGGTGCTCGTCGTCGGCGGGATGCTGGCGGTCACCGCGTACGTCGCCGTCGGGCGAGACCGCATCCGTTCGGGGATCGGTCAGTGGCGAACGCAGGTCCGAGAGACCTGGCGATACGTCGCCGTCCTGGCCGTCGTACTGGTCGTGAACAAGTTCGCACGCGTGTACGGGCCCCGCATATCGTGGCTGCTGGACTGGAATCTCACCCCGTACATCTACCGTCTGGAGGGGACGTTCGTGGTCTGGGTGCAATCGTTCGCCTCGCCCTCGCTGACGGCCGTCCTCGGGTTCGTCTACCTCTACGGCTACGCGTTCTTGCTCATATTCCCGCTCCTCGGGTACTTCCTCCTCAACGACTCGCGGGCGTTCAAGCAGACGGTCGTGGCCTACACGCTCAACTACGCCGTCGGCGTCCTGATATACACGTTGTTCATCTCCTTCGGCCCGCGCAACGTCGACCTCGTCACCGGACTACTGTTCACCGAGTATCCGGAGGCGATGTTGGTCACCTGGCAGGTCAACTCCTACACGAACGTCTTCCCGTCGCTTCACACCTCGCTGGCGTCCACGGTGGCGATGCTCGCCTGGATCACCCGCGACCGGATTCCACGGTGGCCACCCATCGCCATCCTGCTCGCGGTCGGGGTCATCGTCTCGACGATGTACCTCGGAATCCACTGGGCGACCGACGTGGTCGCGGGGATCGCCCTCGCGGCGTTCAGTGTCGCCGCGGCCGGGGCCATCGTCCGTCGGGTCGAGGGCTGATCGAGCGGCGATATACCGGTCGCACGTACCATAACGATTATATCGACGTCCGTCCGTACCCACGTCCGTTCCATGGGCGAGGACGGCATCCGCGAACGGATACGACGAACACTCGATTCGACAGAGAACGACGATCTGCGGTATCACCTGCGGTCGGCACTCCAGCACCTCGATATCGACCATCAGTCTTCGAAGGACGACCGACGCCGGTAGCCGGCAGCGGGCGTCTCGCCGGTCTGCGCGACGTCCTCCAGACGCCGACGGTCGTCTGGCCGGTCGATACACCGTCGTCTCTCCGACGGATCCCGCCGGCTGGTCTCCAGACGAACCGTTTTCCCACTACGTGACGGAACCTTCTGTATGGAATCCATCGAGTACGAGCCGATCGGTTACGTCGAGTCACCGTTCGAGGCCCCCGAGGACGTTCCCCGGCCGACCGCCGATCCGGTCGAGGCCAGCGGCAGCGTCGTCCTCGAAGATCGGTTCGAACGGGGTCTCTACCGCCTCGAAGAGTTCTCGCACGTGATGGTGATCGCACACCTCCACGAGTCGTCGTCGGCCCGACTCCGGGTTCGACCGGGCGGCGCGACCGGCGAGGTCGGCATCTTCGCGACGTCCGGCCCGGCCCGGCCCAATCCGATCGGCGTGTCCGTGCTCTCCCTGGACGGCGTCACTGGGCTACGGCTGGCGGTCTCGGAACTCGACCTCGTGGATGGGACGCCGGTCCTCGACGTCAAACCGTACGCACCCAAAGACGTCCACCTGTCCGGTCTGCGCCGTGGGTGGATGGCAGACCCAGCGTAACGCGAGAAAACGACCCTGTCCGCCGCCCCGGTGCCGACTGGCCCGCAGATCACTCGAGGTCGAAGCGGTCCAGGTGCATCACCTTCTGCCACGCGTCGACGAAGTCCTGCACGAACTGCTCCTCGCCGTCCGCGGCGCCGTAGACCTCGGCGATGGCGCGAAGTCGGGCGTTCGAACCGAAGACGAGGTCGAAGCGGGTGGCCTCCCACTCGACGTCACCGGTGGCGCGGTCGCGGACCTCGAAGACGTACTCGTCCTCCGTGACCGGTTCCCACTCGTAGTCCATGTCGAGCAGGTTCACGAAGAAGTCGTTGGTCAGCGTCTCCGGTCGGTCGGTGAACGCGCCCCGGTCGGACTGGTACGTGGCGCCGAGCGCCCGCATCCCGCCGACCAGCACGGTCATCTCGTCGGGCGTCAGGTCCAGCAGGTCCGCCCGGTCGACCAGCAGGTCCTCGGCCCGGCGCTCGGCGTCGTCGCTGCGGTAGTTGCGGAACCCGTCGGCCTGCGGTTTGAGCGCCTCGAAGGACTCGACGTCGGTCTGCTCGGGCGAGGCGTCGGTCCGTCCCGGTTCGAACGGGACGGTGACGTCGTATCCCGCGTCCGTTGCCGCCTGCTCGACGGCGGCGTTGCCGCCTAGTACGATGAGGTCGGCGAGCGAGACGCGCACGTCGTCGGTTCGGTCGTCGTTGAACTCGGCCTGGATCGATTCGAGGGTCTCGAGGACCGTCTGGAGTTCCGCCGGTTCGTTGACTTCCCAGCTCCGCTGGGGCTCGAGACGGATGCGAGCACCGTTCGCGCCGCCGCGTTTGTCGCTGTCGCGGTACGTCGAGGCCGCGGCCCACGCGGTCTTCGCCAGCTGGGAGACGGACAGATCGGAGGCCAGGAGCGTCGCTTTGAGCTCCTCGATCTCCGCCTCGCCGACGAGGTCGTGGTCGACGTCCGGGAGCGGGTCCTGCCAGACCATCACCTCGTCGGGGACCTCCGGACCGAGGAATCGCTCGGGCGGCCCCATGTCGCGGTGGATCAGCTTGTACCAGGCTCTCGCGAATGCCTCCTGGAACGCCCGGGGATCCTCCTGGAAGCGTTCGAGGACCGCCCGGTAGTCCGGGTCGCGCTTGAGCGCGACGTCCGTCGTCAGCATCATCACGTCCTCTTTGTCCGCGGGGTCCTCGACGCCGGGGGCGGCATCGTCCAGTTCGCCGTTCTGTGTGGTCCACTGCCACGCGCCACCGGGCCCCTTCTCGGGCCACCATTTGTGCTCGAGGAGGTTGTCGATGTAGCTCGAGTCCCACTGTGTCGGCGTGGTGTTCCACGGCCCCTCGATGCCGCTGGTGATGGTATCGGGACCCTTCCCCTAGCCGAACTCGTTCTTCCAGCCGAGACCCCGCTCTTCCATCGGGGCCGCCTCCGGCTCGGGACCGACGTGCTCGTCGGGGTCGGCGGCACCGTGGACCTTCCCGAACGTGTGGCCCCCGGCGATGAGCGCGGCCGTCTCCTCGTCGTCCATGGCCATCCGGGCGAACGACTCGCGGATGTTCGCCGCCGACGCCTCGGGGTCGGGTTCGCCGTTCGGGCCCTCGGGATTCACGTAGATGAGCCCCATCACGGTGTTGCCGTACGGCCACTTCAGGGCCCCTTCCTCGTCGAACCGCTCGTCGGAGGCCGCCTCCATCTCGGCTTCGGGACCCCAGTCGACGGCGTCGTCGGGGGCGAAGTCGTCCTCGCGGCCACCGGCGAAGCCGAACGTCTCGAAGCCCATCGATTCGAGGGCGACGTTCCCGGCGAGGACGATCAGGTCGGCCCACGAGAGGTTGTTGCCGTACTTCTGTTTGACCGGCCAGAGCACTCGGCGCGCCTTGTCGAGGTTCGCGTTGTCCGGCCAGCTGTTGAGGGGTGGCAGGCGCTGTCGCCCACCGGCCGCGCCACCGCGGCCGTCGTGGGTGCGGTAGGTGCCGGCGCTGTGCCAGGCCATCCGAATCATGAGGGGGCCATAGTGCCCGTAATCGGCCGGCCACCAGTCCTGAGAGGTTTTCAGTGTGTCCTCGATGTCCGCCTTGACGGCCTCGTAGTCGAGGTCTTCGAACGCCTCGGCGTAATCGAAGTCTTCGCCACGGGGGTCGAGTCGCTGTGCATTCTGGTCGAGACTGTCGAGGTTCAACTGGTTCGGCCACCAGTCCTGGTTCGGTCTGTTCATCGTCGGCGTCCCTCCGGGAGATCGCTCGGACGGCCGTGGGTCGCGGCGGTGTCAGTCATTGTATCACGCTTCGATGCTGCGGTGGGGCAATGCATAAAGATGGCGATGCATTTCCGGATTCGAGTAAAATCATTCACCAAAACAAATAATTTATTGCGATTCTCGTACTGTATATTCGACTTTTCTGTGAATCCTGCCGGTAGTTCCGTCGACACTGTCAGTATGGCTCGTGGACAGTTCCGGCTGCGGACGCGTGACGAATGGGTGACCCGTGGACCGGCGGCGAACTGGGTCGCGTGGTGACCGCACGGGCGCCACTGGGCTCGGTGATTCTCACCGGATGGAAAACGACTCAAAACTCATCGCCACGGGCCGCGTAGGTCGAGACGAACCCATTCCTGCCCATCGTGGTGGATGGGATCCTCCATGACGACTGCACCACCATCGGCCGAACCGGCGAACGCCCGGGACCTTCAGCTGTGGGTCGAGCTGCGGGTCGTGTCACCGGCCGATACCACTTGTCCGCTGATCGCCCTCGAGGACCAGGTCGAGACGGCGGAGCGGGACCACTTTGCCGGCGTCTGTACCATGGACATCGATGTGCGAGCGGGAGCGCAGTCGCCGAGTGGCAAGCGCCGATTGACCCATACCATGGACGAGAGCTGTCTGTGTCGGCTGTTCCTCCAGCACGGGTGTTCGCCGCGGATCGTCTCGAGTCGGGGCCCCGAGGGGGTCGTGTCGACGACGCTCCCGGACCGGGAGACGCTCCGGGACCTGGTCGCCGACATCAGGTCGGTGGGCGGGTCTGCGACGGTGCAGAAGCTCACCACCCTGGAGACCGCGGGCGACGCCGACCGCGTTCGCACGTTCGAACTCGACGTGCTGACCGACCGGGAGCGAGCGGTGATGGAGGCCGCGGTCACCCGAGGATACTACGAGTCCCCCCGTCGCGCCACTCTCGGGGAGCTCGCCGAGGAGTTCGACGTCACGAAACAGACCCTCTCGACCTGTCTCAACTCTGCCGAGGCGAAGATGGTCACGTCGCTCATCGGCTCGCCCTGACCCGCCGTTCGCCCCGATATTCGGGAACTGGCGAGCCGGTCGCCCGGCGGGAATTATCCGACCTCATATAAAACAACTGATTATCAGCCGCGCTGGAAATCTCCTCTCTTGTCGTATTACTTATTGGTGAGAGCTATGACTAATTCACGCAGGTCGACCGACGGCCCGTCCGCTGCGGACCGACGGTTCGAGCTGAAGCAGGCACACGCGACGGCCATCCTCGAGGAGAGCGAGTACGATACCGAACTCGGCCTTCGGATGGCCCGGGACGCGATCCAGGTCGCGAACGGCGACCTCGACGAGGCCGTATTCCACGACCGCCACCACGACGCGGTCGTCGCGGAGTTCGGCGTCGACGACCGACCGACCACGATGGAGGGCCCGGCCGATGAGTGAGGGCGAGGGCGTCTCCCGACGGTCCGTATTGATCGGGGCCGGTGCGGCCGCGGGCGCACTCGGCGTCGGTGGCGGGGGTCGTCAGTGGTTGCTCGACGGTCTCGAGGAGCCACACGCCGTCGAGCAGTTCCTCGACCGGAACGCGGTGCTCCACGGCTATTGTGAGCCCAACTGTCGGGGGAAGTGTGCACTGGACGTCCACGTCCGGAACGGCCAGATCCGGAAGGTCGAACCGAAGATCCAGGACAACGAGGCGTACAAGCGGGCGTGCACGCTCGGACAGTCCCACGCCCAGCGCGTCTACAACCCCACTCGGGTCAAGTACCCGATGAAGCGCACCGACTGGTCGCCCGGCAACCCGAATCCGACCGGCCGGGGGCCGGACGCCACCTTCGAGCGTATCAGCTGGGACGAGGCGCTGGATTACGTCGGTGACGAGATGCTCCGCGTCCGCGAGGAGTACGGCCCCGAGAGCGTCTACTTCGAGCTCGGCTCCGGCGGAGGCGGGATCAACGGGACGATCTACTCCCGACTCGCCGGCCTCTTCGGCGGGACGATGAAAGCCTGGTCGATCGACATCAACGTGGGGCTGGGCTTCCGGCGGATCACCGGTGCGGGGTTCTTCAACACCCCGACGAACCAGGCGACCGACATCGAGAACGCGAACACCATCGTCATCTGGGGCGGGAACATCTTCGAGAGCCGCTTCCAGATGGACGCCTCGAAGATCCTCGACGCCAAGGAGAACGGCGCGAAGATCGTCGTGGTCGACCCGGTCTACAACACGACGACCTCGAAGGCCGACATGTGGCTGCCGATCAAGCCGGGGAAGGACGGACACCTCGCCATGGCGATGATCCAGGTCGCCTTCGAAGAGGACCTCCTCGACGAGACGTTCCTCCGGGAGCGAACGCTGGGCCCGGCGCTCGTCCGCGAAGACGGCTCGCTGCTCAAGACCGCCGACGTCTTCGACGACGGCGACGAGGAGACCCCGGTCGCCCTCGACGAGGTGACCGGCGAACCCGTCGCGCTCGAACCCGAGACCTTCGGCGAGTACGCCCTCTTCGGCGAGTTCGAGGTGGCGGGCGAGACGGTGACGACCGGCCTCACGAAGGTCCGGGAGGCTGCTGAACCGTACGCACCCGAGGAGATCGAGGAGCTGATCGGCGTCGACGCGGCGAACGTCAGGAAGACCGTCCGCTGGCTGGGAACGCGCGGCCCCGGCGGGATTCTGACCGGACTCGGCGTCGACCGGTACGTCTACGGCCACATCTTCGGGCAGGCCTACGCCATCCTGCTCGCCCTTCTGGGACAGTACGGGATGAGCGGCTGCGTGACCGGCGGAATCACGCAGGGCAACGGGTACAACAGCGATTACGGCGTGCCCGAAGACGCCCCCGGGTCCCGGTCCCTCCAGCAGAAGGGGATCCTGGCGGCCCTCGAAGGCGACGACGAACAGCCGATCAAGGCGATGTACGCGATGTCCTCGAACTTCATCGCCAACCAGATGCCCGACCGGCAACGGTGGCTCGCCGCCCTCGAGAACGTCGACATGGTCGCCGTCGCCGACTTCCAGCACACGCCGAACGTCCAGCGGGCGGACATCATCCTGCCGGCCTCGCACTGGATGGAACGCGAGGACATTACCGGCACCTGGGTACACCCGCACGTGCGATACCGGGCGGCGGCCCACGAACCGCTGTGGGAGGCCAAAAGCGACCACTGGATGCTCGTTCGCCTGGCCGAGCGCCTCGGGTACGGCGAGTACTTCGAGCGGGACCGCGAGACGACCCTCCGGCAGATCCTCGAGGCGGAAGATCGGTTCACCCTCGACGACCTCCGCGAGCAGGGGAGCATCTACATCGACACCCCCGAGGTGATCTGGCAGGGCGCGTTCGCCACGCCGAGTGGCCGCCTCGAGATCTACGACGAGGACGCACCCGCCGAGGGCGACGTCTCCCTCGAGGTGCCGGTCCCGCTGGAGAGCCGGACGGCCGACGACTGGGAGACTGCCGAGGAGTACCCGCTGACCTTCCTGCAAAAGCACAGTCGCTGGCGGATCCACTCGCAGTTCGGCCGGATGCCGTCGCTCCGGCAGATCGAGACCGAGCCAGTCGTGGACATCCACCCGGCCGATGCCGCCGACCGCGGTATCGAGAACGGTGACTACGTCCGCGTCCACAACCAGCGGGGCGAGGTCTTCGTCAAGGCTCGACTCAACGAGGGGTACCGACCCGGCATGGTGAACATCAATCAGGGCTGGTGGGAGGACGACTTCGTCGGGGGCCACCACAACGACCTGACCCACACCGACGTGAGCGACGCCATCGAGAACTTCGCGTTCTACGACGTCCGCGTCGACGTGGAACCGGCCCCCGACGACCT
>JBNJDE010000070.1:0-12216 GCA_051744605.1 Halobacteriota archaeon | reverse complement strand
ATCATCGTCGCCCTGGGTGGGAACACCCTCCTTCCGATGGACGACGAGACGATGGAAGGGATGCGAGAGCGCGTCAGCGAAGCGGCCGAGAACATCGCCCAGATCGCAGACGGGGAGACCGACCTCGTGTTGACACACGGCAACGGCCCGCAGGTCGGGAACCTGATGCTCCAGCAGGAGCAATCGGACGCCGGTCCCCGATTTCCACTCGACGTCCTCGTGGCCGAGACCCAGGCGCAACTCGGCTACATCCTCCAGCAGGAGCTCGGAAACGTCCTCGACGAGACAGTAGCGACAGTCGTCACGCAGGTCCGGGTGGACGAACACGACGAAGCGTTCGAGCGTCCGACCAAGCCCGTCGGCCCCCACTACTCCGAGGCCGAAGCGCTCTCGAAGGCGTTCCAGACCCGACAGGTGACGAAGGCAGACGGCCGGACGATGTACCGTCGGGTCGTCCCGTCACCCGATCCCGTCGAGGTCGTCGAAGCCGACCGGATCGAGACGCTCCTCGAGGACGGGCAGACCGTCATCTGTGCGGGGGGCGGCGGCATCCCGGTCGTTCGCGAGGACGGCGTCCTCCACGGCGTGGAGGCCGTCATCGACAAGGATCGGACGACGGCCCTCGTCGCCGAAGACGTCGGTGCGACGACCTTCCTGATCCTGACGGACGTCGAGGCGGCCTACACCGACTTCGGTACCCCCGACCAGGAGCCGATCCGCGAGGCCACCGTCGCGGAGATGCGCGAGTTGCTCGACGACGGCCAGTTCGCCGAGGGGAGCATGCGACCGAAGATAGCGGCCGCCATCGAGTTCGCGGAGTCACAGGGGAAAAGAGCGATAATCACGTCCGCCGAGAAAGTGGACGAAGCACTCGCCGGCGAGGCCGGCACACAGGTACTACCATAAGATGCAGGACGTAATCGACATCGACGACCTCACCGAACAGGAGATTCTGGACATCTACGCACTGACGGAGGAGATGAAGGTAGATCCGGGGGCGTACCACGACGCGCTCGCCAACCAAACGCTGTTGATGTTCTTCGCGAAACCGTCGACGCGAACGCGCGTCTCCTTCGAGGCGGGGATGACCCAGCTCGGGGGCCACGCCATCTACTTCTCCGAGGAACAATCCCAGCTATCCCGGGGCGAGTCGCTCGCGGACACCGCGAAGGTCCTCTCTCGGTACACGGACGTCATCATGGCACGGCTCTTCGAACACGAGACCATGGTCGAGTTGGCCGAGCACGCCGACGTCCCAGTGATTAACGGACTCACGGACCTCCTCCACCCCTGTCAGGCGCTCTCGGACATCTTCACGATGCGAGAATACGGCATCGAGGACGGCCCGCTTGCCTTCGTGGGCGACGGCAACAACGTCGCCCACTCGCTGATGCAGATCTGTGCGACGCTGGACATCCCGTGTCGCATCGCGACACCCGAGGGCTACGAACCCGACGAGACGATCACCGATCGCGTCGCCGGCGCCGACGTGACGATCACCAACGACCCGGCCGAAGCGGTCGATGGGGCGAAGGCCGTCTACACGGACGTCTTCGTCAGCATGGGCGAATCCGCGGAGAAGAAAGCGGCCTTCGACGGATACCAGGTGACGCCCGAGTTGATGGCCCACGGGGACGACGCGAAGTTCATGCACTGCCTGCCGGCCCACCGTGGCGAAGAGGTCGCCACAGCGGTGATGGACGGTCCGAACTCCATCGTCTACGATCAGGCCGAGAACCGCCAACACGTCCAGAAGGCGATCCTCTACAGCCTGCTCACCGATTAGAGACCGAGGACGTCGGCGTGTTCGTCGAGGACGTCCTCGAAGGTCGGGGAGCCGCGTTCCTCGATGTCGTACCGAACCCGGACGACCGGTTTCTCGACGTCGACGACCTTCGTCAGGTCGATGGGAGTGCCGGCGAGCACGACGTCGCAGTCCACGTTGTTGATCGACGCCTCGAGTTCGGCGATCTGGGCGTCGCTGTACCCCATCGCGGGGATGACGTTCCCGAGATGGGGATAATCGTCGAAAACCTCCGCGATAGAGCCGACGGCCCCGTCACGCGGGTCGACCACTTCGGACGCCCCGTACTTCTCGGCGGCGATGCTGGCCGCACCGGTCGCGGTCCCACCGTGGGTCAACGTGGGGCCGTCTTCGACGGCGAGGACGCGTTTCCCTTCGATGGCGTCCGGATCGTCGACCGTCACCACCGAATCCGCGTGGATGATCTCGGCTTCGGGGTTCGCCTCGCCGACGTTGTCCACGACGGTCTGGATGTCGGCCTCCTCGGCCGTGTTCTCCTTGTTGATGACGACGTAGTCGGCGATCCTGAGGTTGGTCTCTCCCGGATGGTAGGTCACTTCGTGACCGGGGCGGTGTGGGTCCGCGAGGACGAAGTGGACGTCGGGGTCGAAGAAGGGCAGTTCGTTGTTCCCCCCGTCCCAGAGGATGACGTCCGCCTCCGCTTCGACCTCGGTCAGGATGGCCTCGTAATCGACGCCAGCGTAGACGACGTGTCCCTGTTCGATGTGGTGTTCGTACTCCTCGCGCTCTTCGATGGTCACGCCCGCCGCCTCGAGGTCCTCGACGGACTCGAAGCGCTGGACTCGCTGTTCTTCGAGGTCGCCGTAGGGCATCGGTTCGCGGACGACCACGACGTCGACACCGCGGTCGCCGATGGCGGCGGCCAGTTTCCGCGAGGCCTGTGATTTCCCACACCCGGTCCGAACCGCGTCCACGGCGACCACCGGGGTCTCCGACTCGAGCATCATCTCCGTCCCGATGAGGCGAAAGTCGGCCCCGGACGAGAGGGCTCGCGATGCCTGGTGCATCACGTACTCGTGTGAGAGGTCGGAGTACGAGAGGACGACCTCGTCGACGTCGCGTTCCTGGATGATCGTCTCCAGTTCGGCCTCCGGGAGGATGGGGATGCCGTCCGGATACCCCTCGCCGGCGATGGACGCGGGGAAGGTCCGTTCGGGCATCTCGTCGAGTTCGCCGATGTTCTGTGCAAAACTCTGGGTGAACGCGACGACCTCGAATCCGCTCTCGCCGCGGAACGTTGAGACGAAGTCGTGGAAGTCCCGACCAGCCGCGCCCATGATGACGGTTCGTCGTGGCATGTGTACATGTCGAACGACGGCGACATCCGGCAAAAATTGTTGGGTCGCGTGGGAGATCACCGCAAATATCGACACGGTTTTTCATCCACCGGTCGTCTCCCCGGGCATGAACACGACCGAGGCGTTCGTCGGACTCACCTGCAGGGACTGCGGTGCGAGCGTCGACGCCGAGACGGGAGCGCATCGCTGTCCCGAGTGCGACGGCGCACTCGATCCTACCTACGACTACCCGACGCTCGACCTCGCTCGCGAGACCTTCGGAGACCGCCGGTTCGGGTCGATGTGGCGGTACGAGGAATTGCTACCGTTCACCGCCGAGGCCGCCGTCACGGCGAGCGAAGGTGCAACGCAGCTGGTCGACGCCCCCTCGCTCGCGGAGACGATGGGCGTCGAACGCGTGCTGATCAAAGACGAGGGACGCAACCCGACTGGTACTGTCGCCGACCGGGGGCTGTCACTCGCGGTCACGGCCGCCAGCCAGCACGGAGCCGAGACGGTCGCACTCGCGACGACCGGCAACAGTGGTCAGTCCGCGAGCGCGTACGCGAGCGTGGCCGGCCTCGACTCGGAGGTCTTCGTCCCCTCGCGGACCGGCTTCACGAACAAGGCCATGATCAACGTGCACGGCGGCGAGATGTCGGTGATCGAGGGGCGGATCGGTGACGCCATTGCGAAGTTCGAAGACGAACTAACCCGGAACGAAGAGTGGTACCCCGTCCGTCCGTTCGGGACCCCCTACCGACACGAGGGGAAGAAGACGCTGCTCTACGAGATCGTCGAACAACTCGACTGGACCGTGCCCGACGCAGTCGTCTACCCGACCGGCGAGGGAGCCGCCCTCGTCGGCGCGTACAAGGGAGCCTCGGAGCTCCGGGATCTGGGTCTCACCGACGACGTCCCAGCACTCTACGCCGCCCAGGCGGAGGGCTGTGCACCCATCGTCCGGGCCATCGAGGAGGACAGATCCACCCCCGAGCCGTGGCAACAGCCGGATACCATCTGTGGTGGCATCGAGATCCCCGACCCGAGTGCTGGAGAGTGGCTCCTCGAAGCCATCCGTGAGACCGACGGCGATGCCGTATCGACCGACGACGAGGCCATCCTCGATGCCGGGATCGAGGTCGCTCAATCCGTCGGCCTGGAACTGTCGCCCTCGGCAGCGGCCAGCGTGAGCGGGGCGCTGGAACTCGCCGAGCGCGGGGCCTTCGGCGAGGGGGACACCGTCGTCCTCGTCAACACCGCCGCCGGGAACAAGGAATCCGACGTCCTCCGTAGTCACCTCATGCGGAAGGGTATCTGAAGGGATTGCGAGCAACGACGCACTTTTCTCGCATCGGCCGGCTACTTGAACGCAGATGCTCACTGCGCTGGTATCGGTCGTCGCCGGACTCCTGCTGGGGCTCTCGCTCGCAGCGCCCCCGGGCCCGATGAATGCGGTCATCGCCGAGGAGAGCGTCAACCGTAGCTGGCGTGCCGGGTTCGCCGCCGGCCTCGGCGCGATGTCGGCCGACGGCCTCTTCTTCGTCTTCGCCCTCGCCGGTCTGGTGACCTTCGTCGAGCAAGCGCCCACCCTCAGGGGCGTGATGGTCGGTGTCGGTGGCCTGTTGATGCTCTACTTCGCCTACGGTGCAGTCAAGAACGCTGGCTCGTTCTCCGACAGCGAGGGGAGCGATGCGGCCGGGTTCGGCAAAGCCTTCGCGCTCGCACTCACGAATCCGTACCAGATCACCTGGTGGCTGACCGCCGGCATCGGACTGTTGAACCCCGGAACGATCGAGGCATTCGGTCTCTCGCTCTCCGCGGGCAGCGGCCTCTTGACCATCGGCGGGTTCTTCTTCGGAATCTTCCTGTGGATAACGAGCTTTCCGGCAGCACTCCGTGCGGCCGGCGAGCGGGTCGACGAACTCGGGACGGGCATCGCCTACGTGAGTGCGCTGGTGCTGGTGTGGTTCGCCGGTGTATTCACCCTCGATGCCGCGGGGACGCTCGGACTCATCTAGGGTCGCTCGTCGTCGACGTCCAGTTCCGCGATCTCGCCTTCTAGCCACTCCTGGAACCACTTCACGCGTTTGAGACGCTGGTGGGCGATGCTCTCGGCGGCGTCGGTCTCGATTCGACGCTTTGCCTCTCGCCCCCGTTCCAGGACGCGCTGGACCATCTCCCCCGCGTCCATGTGCGTGCGCGCCTCGTACCCCATCCGAAGGAGCATCAACGCCGTCCCGTTCGCCCCGATCTTATCGAGCATGTCCGCCTCGACGAGACACTGCGCCTCGAGGGGCAACTCGCTCAGGTCGCCCTGATGGGAGTGCTGTTCGATCGACCGACACACCCGATCGACGAACGACGGTGGATAGTCGCCGTGGGTCTCGAGGTATTTGCGCGCGATCCGCGCGCCCTCTTCGGCGTGTACGTCCTGGTCGGCCTCCAGTTTGGCGATGTCGTGGAACAGCGCCGCGACGGTGACGACCTCGACGTCCGCACCTTCGCGTTCGGCGATCTCGGCGGCCAGTTCGACCACGTTCATGATGTGGTTGAACCGGTATTCGGCCGAGTGCCAGGGGTACCACCGCATCCGGCCACCGTTCTCCTCGTTCTCCACGCTCGCGTCGAGGTAATCGAAGACGAACGTGGCCATCGCGTCCAGTTCGGCGTCCGAGACCGATGGTTCGGCTACTTCGACTCCCACGGTATCACCTCCGTTTCCGGGAACTCGTTCTGTGTCATTGTTGTGTTACTGAAAGTCGGTTTCGCTCTTTAGCCTTTTGCAGGCGCGTCGGCCCGGATCCGTCCGTCGAACCGGTGTCTCGCTTACGCCTCGGTATGCGCCTCGATCGCGTCCTCACAGGTCTGGAGTGCGGCAAACCGCTCCGAGCCGGGACCCTCGATATCGACGCGTTCCACCTCGATCCACCGGTCTTCGTAGACGAGTCCGGCCACCCACGTGTCGGTCGCCAGGATGAGTTGGTCGGTGATGGTGACCTGCTCGCGGTCGTCCGTCCGCACGGCGCCCTCCTGGGTCACCGGAACGGCCATCGCGAGTCGCTCGGAATCGTTGAGCGCGGTCACCTCCGCTTGCGTGACGGGACGGTCTGGCAGCGAGGAGAGGGTACGCATCGACCGGAGACAGTGGCTCGGTGGGGATAGCCCTTGCCGTGTCCGTCCGGTCGGCGTCTCGAAAAAATGCCGTGCCGCTAACGAGCGGAACGGGGCAGTTTACAGGCGCGTGAGGTTCGTCGCTCGCGGGCCCTTATCTGCTTCTTCGATTTCGAATTCGACTTCCTGTCCTTCTTCGAGGTCCGGACCACCGACGTCTTCCATGTGGAAGAACACGTCGTCGTCAGCGTCTTCTGTCTCGATGAATCCGTACCCCTTCCGCTCGTTGAAGAATGCGACCGTACCGGTTGCCATTTACAGTAACTCCATCCGGTAGTTCGTTCCGAGACCACTTAATCGCTCCGCTCGGTCACGGTGCGTGGGTCACTCGAGGCCGAGGTCTGCGAGCGAGTGGGTGTGCTGCCACGCGCCCGTGACCTCGTCGACGTCGAATTTGAGCACGCCGTCGGTCAGTTCCAGCCGGATGAATTCGTCGTCGATCTCCGTGTCGTGGAGGTGCAGTTCGAGTGGCTGGTCGAACTCGCTCACCGTGACCATCAGTTCACCGTACTCTGCGAGCATCGCTTCGAGGTCGCTTGCTTCCATGGTACATTTCACCGTACGTCGAGCCACCGAATAAAAATACCTCTTTCCCGTCGGGGCACAGCACTCGGACGAACAGCACCCGCCGACTGGGAAGTCCACTCCAGCAACACAAGCCGCTACCGCACGACGAGAGAACGGCACCGGCCACTGCCTCGATTCCCGGCGAGACGGTCGGCTTTTCGGTAAGCCTAAAAGATTGCGCCACCAAATAACACCCAATCGGTGTTCCTCGAAGGACACCGAAGAAGGAGAACCCATGTACGTCGAACCATACGACACCTGCCAGGAATGTGGCAGCACACTCGATCGAACGACCATGTATCGCCGCCATGCCGTCTGCGCGACCTGCGAGTCGACGGTGACCGTCTGAAGCGATCCATCCAGAACGACTCCCCGATCACGCCGCGGAGCCGTGGGGAACTCTCGATCCGATAGAATATCCCCGGCCGCTTACTGCAGTCGTTCGGCGGATTCCTCGATCTGACCGATGCTGGCGGCCTGTTCCTCGGTGCTCGCCGCGACGTCCTCGATCTCGTCGGCGACCTCCCGCGATTGGTCTCTCGCCTCGTCGACCATCGCTGCGATCTCTTCGGCGCTGGCGGCCTGCTCGTCGGTCGCATCCGATATCTGGGCCACACCGGCGACGGTCTCGTCGACCTCACCCACGATGCCCTGGAGTAACTCCTCGGTCTTCTGGACGTCTTCGGAGCTCTCCTCGATGCCGTCCTCGATGCGACCCAGCGTGCTGATGGTCTCGGATGCGGCGTTCCGGACCTCTTCGATCATCGCCTCGATGTCGTCGGCGTGATCCTGGGTGTCCTCGGCGAGCGACTTGATCTCGTCGGCGACGACCGCGAACCCCTTGCCGGACTCGCCCGCGCGGGCGGCCTCGATGTTCGCGTTGAGAGCCAACAGATTGGTCTGATCCGCGATGTCGTTGATGACGTCGATGACGTCGTTGATCTCCTCGACCTGGGACTCGAGTTCGTCGACCCGGTTCTCGATGACCACTCGGGCACCGTCGAGTTCGTCCATCTCCGTCGCCGCTTCCTCGGCGGCCGTCATCCCGTCTTCGGCGAGGTCGCGGGTCTGGTTGCTCTGCCGTTCGACCTCGTTGGCCGACGAGGCTACCTCCTCGATCGTCGCCGAGAGGTTCGACACCTCGTTTGCCACCTGGTCCATGCTCTCGTGCTGTTCGCGGGCCAGGTCGCTGATCTCCGAGGAACTCCCCGCGACGTTCTCGGAGGCCGCCGAGAGCTCGCTCACCGAGGTCTTGAGCTGGGAGGCGATCCGCTGTTGTTGTTCGAGCGTCTCTTCGATCTTCTGGGTGTACGAGTGGATGTACGTGTCGGCGACCACCTGCATGTCCAGATTGATGATCTTCAGGATGGAGTGGAACTCCTCGAATCCCTCGGCGATGGCATCGTGGGCCGCCTGCTCGATGTCGGTCTGGGACACGCCAGCGTTCTGTCCTTCGGGTTCGACGGTGACGCCGCCGTCAGCGGCCGCGTCCTGGTCGGCCGCCGCGATGGCCTCGGAGACCTGCTCCTGGACGCGCTCGGTCACCAGCGGGACGAGGAGGTCGTAGTAGACCCCGTACTGGCCGATGTACTGTTTCATCGGCATTTCGAGCATGTCGTGGAGCTTCCCGACCCGGGCGCGATTCCTGAAATAGTCCTGGCCGTACTCGCCCTCGGCGAGCGTGACGAGGTAGGCCTCCTGCGTCTGTTTCAGCTGGTCGACCCCTTTTGGCGACCGCGATATGACCTCTGTCGTTTCCGTGTACTGGGTGAGGTTCTCGTAGAACATATCGGCGACGTCCTCGCCGTGTTCTTCGAAGAGGTCCTGATACCGGCTGAGCCGTTCGACGTCGTCCTGGCCGAAATCGATGAAATCCTTTCGCCACGCGATCTCTTCGGCGTCGAGTCCGATGTCGTCCAGCAATGAGCCGACGTCGAGTTGGGCATTGAGCCCGCCACGACCGAACATTGCAGAATATTCAGACATAGATGCCAAAATACGACCCAGATGGATAAAGTTACGTGCCAAAAACGGGCGGGTACGACCGCATTCTCCACGTGCCGCGCGGATCGAGAACGGGCGTACCGTCCGAAGTAATCGGACCCGATAAGTACGTCCCCGGACCACATCGAAGGTGAGAACCAACGGTGACGACTCGCTGGCGATATCAGGAGACGGTCCTCTCGCTGGTCACGCTCGCCTTCTTCGTCACGATGGTGGGTCGCCTGGCGATCAGTCCCGTCATTCCCGACGTCGTGACGACGTTCGAGGTCTCGAACGGGCTCGTGGGACTGGCGCTGTCGGGAATGTGGTTGGCCTATGGCCTCGCTCAGTATCCCAGCGGAGTCCTCGCCGACCGGTACGGAGAGCGGCGAATCATCCTCGTCGCCGTGGGTGGCACGACGATCGCCGCGGTGTTCGTCTCCGCCACCCCCATCTTTGCGGTGTTCTTCCTTTCGACGGTGGTACTCGGGGCCGTCGCCGGCCTCCACTACAGCGTCGCCACGACCCTGCTCTCGCGAACGTACGACAACGTGGGAACGGCCATCGGCGTTCACAACACCGGTGCCACCATCGCTGGTCTCCTCGCCCCCGTCAGTGTGGCCTGGATCGCCGTCCGCTTCGGGTGGCGCATCGCCATCGCCGTCGTCGCCCTGGTCGGCCTCCCGGCGACCGTGCTCTTCGCCTGGAAGATCCGTTCGACCGCCCCCCGACGGCCGGATCGACCCCTCCGGAGAAGCATCCGTCTCGACGTGCTTCGCGAGTTGCTCTCGCGACCCCCGATCGTATTCACGCTCGCCGTGGCCATCGTCGGTGAGTTCGCGTGGCAGGGTGCAGCGTCCTTTCTCCCGACGTTCCTCATCGCCCACCACCAGTATTCCACGACGTTCGCTGGCGGCCTCTTCTCGCTGTACTTCGTCGCCCAGGGCGTCGCCCAGATCGGCGTCGGCGCCGCCTCGGACCGCTTCGGCCGCGACCCGGCACTCGCCGGGTGCATGCTCGCCGGCGTGGCTGGATTCGCCACCCTGATCGGACTGTCGGGGCTTCTCCCCGTCGTCGTCGGCGTCTCTCTGGTCGGCGTGGGCATGAGTTTCGGGGCCGCACTCATGCCCAGATTCCTTCGGGAGTTCACCGCCGAGGAACGAAACGCTGGCTTCGGACTCGTTCGAACGATCTACATGATCGTCGCCTCGCTGGGGTCCGTCGTGATCGGGTCGCTCGCCGACGGCTTCGGCTGGACGGTCTCGTTCGGATTTCTCGCCGCCCTGCTGGCGGTCACCTTCGTCGCACTCGTCGCCAACCGGGTCCTGGCCCTCGGTTACTGACGCCAGGGACGACCGGCGAGAGCGCCAGTGGACCTCGGCGAACCAGCACGTCGGTCACTCGTGGGGGTGAAACCGCTTGACAGCTCGCTCGACGGCCACGGCGTCACCCAGGAACGTCACCTTGTCGCCGTACTCGAGCACCTCGCCCGGATCGGGGACGTGTGCGTCGGGCCCCTCGCCGACCTCGGCGATCAGACACCCCCCAGGGATCGCCTCGTTGAGATCGCGTATCGACGTCCCCACCACCGCGTTGGAGGTCACCGTCACCTCCTGGACGTCGTGGCCGTCCCCCGGGTCGTACATCCAGTGGGCGAGTTCCGACCGTTCGATCTCGTTCTCGATGGCGAACGCAGTCGCGTCCGGTGCGTTGACGGCCGTGACCGAAAGCGACTCGAAGGCGTCGTCGTTCTCGGGTTCGTTGACCTTCGCGTACAGGTCTTCGATGCCGAACTTCGTCTTCGCGATCTGCGCGACGAGGAGGTTCACGTCGTCCTCGCCGGTCGCCGCGACGACGACCTTCGCGTCCTCGATGCCCGCGTCCCGCAGCACGTCGCCTTCGGTTCCATCGCCCAGGAACACGGTGAACCCCAGTTCCTCCGCTTTGATCTTCCGTTCCTCGTCCCGTTCGACGATGACGACGAACTCACCACTGTTCTCCAGTCTAGCGGCGAGGGCCCGCCCGACGCGGCCCCCACCGACGATTATCGTTCGCATAGGTGTCACTCCGAGTCGGTCGCCGATCTGTCGTGCGAATCCAGCCTCGATCACGTCGGTCGCCAGGATGACGACGAACACCGTTCCGAGTAACGTCTGTGCCGCCGCATCGTTCCCGGCCAGTTCCAGTTCGATGGCGAACAACGTCGCGACGCTCGCGGGGATGATCCCGCGTGGGCCCATCGCAGCCAGGAACAGCCGTTCCCGCCCCGTGAACTTCTCCACGCCGATGGTCGAGACCAGCGCCACGACTGGCCGGATGACCACCATGATAGCGACGACCAACAATAGACCGCCGACGCCGAGGCCGACGACCGCGCGGAGATCGATGAGCGCCGCGAGCGAGATGAACACGAACCCGAGGGCGATCAGCGTCGCATCCCGACCGAACTGTTCCATCGTCTCGCGGTAGGAGAGATCCAGGTTGCCCACGGCGATCCCGGCGGTCGCGGCCGCGGCGATACCCGCTTCGGCAGCGAACACCTCGGCGACGGCGAACGAGCCGATTGCAGCACTCAGTAACAGGAACCGGGCAGCCTGGGGCCCCTCCTCCGGTGCGATCTCGTAGCGCAACAACAGGTAGATGAGTGCCGTCGCCAGAAGACCAGCGGCGACGCCGATACCCAGGCGCTGCATGAACGACGCGACCGTCGCCGGGACGCCCAGGTCGTCGAGCAACAGGACCTCGAAGATGACGACGGCGGCGATGGCGGCGGTCACGTCGTTGACGATGCCCTCCGTCTCCAGCGCCGAGGCGACGTGCTCTCTCACACGGACGACCTCGAGGATCGGCGTGATGACCGTCGGCCCGGTCGCCACCAGCAGGGCACCCACGAGGAGGGAGAGTTCCCAGGTCACTCCCTCTAGAAACCGAACCGCGACCGCGGTCCCGACGAACATCACGACGGCCCCGACGGTCACGAGGCGCAGCGACGTCGTGGACGCCTCGCGGACCCGATCCAGACGCAACTGGAAGGCCCCGTCGAAGACGATGATCGCGACGCTGAGTCCGACGATGGTCTCCAGCCCGTCGCCGAACGTGTCGATCGTCACGAGACCGATCCCCTCCGGCCCCAGAACGAGCCCGATCGCCAGGAAGAATACCACACTCGGCACTCGAATCCGCTGGGCCAGCAGTTGCACCACGAGCCCGGAGACGAGGATGATCGCCACGGCCGGGAGGAGCGTCGCCGCCACAGGTACTCGGTCAAACGACTGGAGACGTATTATGCTACCGGGTTACTGAACCGAATCGAGAGACGTGGGCACTCGTAGCGACGTCGTTTCCCACCGAACTGCGATCGTCTCCGACACGAACGGGCGAGCACGAGTA
>JBNJDE010000069.1:0-12245 GCA_051744605.1 Halobacteriota archaeon | reverse complement strand
ACCGCCGCGCTCGTGTGCGGGGCCATCCCGAACACGAGTTCGCCGACGAGGTCGTCGCGATCCTCGAGTTCGTAGAAGGGCTCGAGGTCGTAGTAGTCCTCGAGCAACTCGTCGACGAAGTCCGCGGTCTTGAGCATGTGTTCTGCGGCCCCGTCGGAGAGCACGACGTCCTGGACCCGGAGTTCGACCAACTGGTCGGGGTGTTCGAGCTGGTCACCGTGGATATCCGTCTCGTAGCCGAGTTCGCGGAACTGGCCGACGGTGACGTCGAGTTCTTCCGGGCGAACGGCGGTCACGGGGAGATCGGTCATGTCGTAGCGGACCGTGCCGTCCTTGAACGTCGTGACGCCGTGTTTCGCCCGGAGCACGCCTTTCTCGATGGGTTCCGGGACCTTCTCCGCCGAGGTCAACCCCTTGACGCCCTTCAGGATATCGAAGGCGTTCTCGCGCTCGCCGACCGCCTTCAGCGCCTCGTGGTACTCGCTGTTGAGGTCGACCGTCTGCGGTTCCAGGTTGTCCACCTCCCGCTCGCAGCGTGGGCACTCGACCCGACCGGATTCGTCCGGCGTGGCCTCGATGCCGCAGTCACGGCACTCGTAGAAGGGGTCGGTGCGAGCGTCACAGTCCGGACAGCGGGCCTTGTACGTGTGCTCGCCGCAGTCGCGGCACTCCCGGACGCCCAGTTGGACCGTGATCCGGCCGGGGCGGTCGTTCATCTCCTCGGTGTGGGTCGCCGCGTCGCTCACGTTGCGCTGGTTACCGCCGGCCTCGCCGATGGGAAAGAGGGTGTGGACCGCCGGGCTCAGATCCCTCGACTCCGATTTTTCGGGTCGGCCCATCCGATTCCCGATGCGGGTGGGAGCGCGTTCGCGGACGGTGAAGGGGGCGACCTCGTTCACCGCCTTCGTGGCGTCGTCCCACCCGCGGGCCTCCGCCGAGAGGTCCGCGACCGCCCACTCCCGCTCCAGGTCCGCGTCGATGCCGAGCGTTCTGACCAGCGGGACCCAGTCCGGCACGACCAGTACCTCGTCCTCCTGGGTGTGCTCGACGAGGAGGACCTCCAGGGCCTCTCGAACGGGTTCCTCGCGGGGAATGTGCAGATCCCCATCCTCGATAGCGCCATCCGCGACGGCCGTAGCGAGGGTCTCGAACCGGTCGACGTCGAGGTCGTGCCAGAGGTAGGTGTAGGCGGGATGCAGCGGGACGTCGTGGTCGAGCGCCCAGTTCAGCGCCTGGTCGGCGTCGGGGTTCGCGAGGTCGACGTAGGGCGAATCGCGGAGGGCTTGTACATTGGCGCCGGCAGCCTCGAGGTCCTGGACCCACCACTCGACGGTGTACGACGCGGGCGCGAGCGGGTGGTTGTTCTCGACGAACTCCCCGTAATTCACGAGGTACTCGCCGAGGTCGAGGATGGCCTCGACGCCGTTGCGGATCTCCAGGGCCGCTTCCGGGTCGTCGATCCGCCGAACGTCGCCGTTCGCGAGTTTGACGGTCGGGCCCTCGATGGAGTCCACCGGCACGACCCCCGCGGCCTTGCCGGGTCGTTCGGTCTTGATCTGCGTGCCGGTCGCGAGGAAGTCGTCGACGAGGTGCATCGTGGCCGGATGGACGCCGGCGGTCGCGAAGCCGTGGTTCCTGGCACGGCCGTATCGCAGGCGGAATCCGCCCTCGGCACTGGGATGACCGAAGACCGGACGGCCGGCGATGAGGTCGCGGAGGTACTTCCAGGACTCGTCCACGCGCGGAGGACCACTGGCGGGCGTCTCGGAATCCGCCGGCTCCGTGGCGTCGGCCTCCCCTTCCTCGACGTCATCGCCGTCACCGTTCGTCTCCTCGGTGATCGTCCCGTCGATTAAGTCCTGGAGCCACGGCCAGTCGACCTCGTCGAGGTTGCGGGTGTACCGCTGGATCTTCGGTGCCTTCAGCGCGATACCCTCGGCGAGCACCAGGCACATCCCACCACGGGGACTGTTGGTATCGACGCGCTCGAGGTCGCGGTACCCCGAGACCTCCTCCTGGCCGGTGGCCTCCCCGTCCAGGCAGATCGGGGTATTACTGGCGATGAACTCCGTCTCCGCGTCCTTCGGCGAGTACTGGAGCCCGGTCTCCTGGTCGTAGAGGTCGACCTCCTCGGCGTAGCGTTTGATCTCCGAGTCCCGTGGTTTGTACTCGTCGATGCCAAGCAGCGCTCGGGCGTAGTCGGCAGCCAGGACCGAGAGTGCCTGGGCCGTCCCGCCGGCGGAGCGGATGGGGCCGGCGTAGTAGACCGAGATGTACTCGGTGCCGTCGTCGTTCTGGTTGAGTTCGACGCGGTCGATGCCCTCGATGGGGGCCGCCACGACCCCCTCGGTCAGCAGCGCGACGGCGGTTCGGACGGCACCTTCGACCTTCCCGGCACTCGTATCGTAATCGCCGACGGTACCCTCGACGAAGTCGTCGACGAGGGCGAGCGCCGCCTCCTCGCGGGACATCTGGCCCTCGAGTTCGCGGACGCGCTCGGCGACCCCGTCGATGCCAAGGATGTTCTCGACGCGGTCGGCCATGTCCTTCGCGACCGGGATCTCGACCTCGGGTTTCGGGTCGTCGCCGCGACGTTTGGCCTCGCTGGCCACCTCGAAGGCCTCGTCGAGGCGGGATTCGATGGTCTCGAAATACGTTTCGTCGTCCGGTCGCATCTACACCGCCCAGCCGTCCCGGCCCGTCGTCTCGCTCCGCTCTCGTTCGAGTGGTTCCTCGAAGGTCCGCAGGTAGCATTCGCCGGTGAATACGGTCCCCCGGTCCAGACGGCCGGCGATGGCCTGTCCGGATGGTCGCGAGAGGGTCACGTGTGCGTCCGCGATGGGGTCCCCGTCCCTGAGCGAGACGCTCCCGACGCACGCCGCCACCTCGAGCGGTTCTTCGAACGAGACCGTCTCGAAGGCGAACGCGTCCTGGTCGAAGTACTGCAGGTCGGCGTCCTCGAACGCCCCCGTGCCGACGAACCATGCCGCCTCGACGCTTTTCTCGGCCGCGAAGGCTTCGATCTCCTCGCGCCAGTCCGCACCGTAGGACAGGGTGAGGAGGAACTCGCGCCCCCCGGATACTTCGCGGTAGTCCATGCACGTCTCCACGCTACCAGGGCGGAAAAAGGTGACCGAATCGTGGATGGTCCCGCGATCGCCTGACGTATTTGCGAACAGGTAGTCGATCGACGAATCCGGAGCGGGTGACCACGCTCCCGCCGAGTTCGCTCCGGGCCGTGCGTTACAGCATGGCCAGAGGTGGTTCGGTTTCGATATTTGAACGTTTGCGTGAGAATGGGTGCTACCGAACTACCTGAGAAATATTCGGCGACCGAGTGGTCCGTCAGGACCCGGTAGGTCGCCGATTCCCCGCGAGCTCTGCTCGCGGCCCGACGCCCCGACTAACGTCGCGCGCCAGCGCGACGGCTGGAGGGGCGAGGGTTTTCATGAACGTTTTGCCAGGGCCGCGCGGAGCGCGGCCCGCAGCAAAAGGTTCAGCGCCAGGCTGTCAGCGCTGTCGCGGCGTCGACCGATGCAGATACCCACGCCTCGTCTCGGGAGATGTCCGCGATGACGAACCGGGATTCGCGTCCCTCGTCGTCCACCGAGGCCATGACCTCGGGAGCAGCACTGGCATGTCCCGTCGCGGGCGTGGCATCTGCCGTCATGCTATGTGATAGAAGGACACACCCGATACATAAGTGCACCGAAGCGACACGTCCCGGCGAAAATCACTCATTAATCTGGTACGTATGGCGGTCTCCGCGCCGCCAGCGCCCGAGTAGGCCGCCAGGAAACACCCCATAACGTTAGGTTTATCACAATTCCTCAGAAAAAGTTCCCCGGATGTCATCCGATAACAAATTGTCCCGTCGGCGATTCCTCGGCGCCACCGGCGGTGCCGCAGGGGCCGTCGCACTCGCAGGCTGTTCTGACAACGGCGACGGTGCCGACGATACGACCACCGAAGCAGGAACCACGACCGAAGAAACCACGACCGTCGAACAGGAGGTCTACAAACCCGGGAGTATCGCCGTCGAAGCCGTCGGCGATTACGAACTCGAGGTAACCATCGACGCGCCGTTCCACGCCGCCCTCCAGATGCTAGCGTACTCCTCGTTCTCCGCGGTTCCCGAGGGCGTCGTCGGCGACGTCGAGGGCTACGACGGGGACATGGGCTACGAGGAGTTCGCCACGTCCTCGCCCATAGGCTCGGGGCCGTTCGAGTTCGATAACTGGACGCAGGGGACCGAAGCGTCGGTCGCCGCCTACGACGACTACTACGGCGAAGCGGCTTCCCTCGACAGCATTCACTGGCAGGTCCTCGAGCGGGACTCCGCCCGGTTCAACTACGCGATGAACCGGAACGCGGACCTGTTCACCATCCCGACCAGCCAGTACGACCCGGACCTCGTCTCCGTCGACGAGACGGACGCCGAGGGTCGCTCCCTTGGCACGTACGGACCGGTCCGGAACGGGGACACGCTGAACTACGTGGGCGTGCCGACGATCAACACCTTCTACATCGGCTTCAACATGAACGAGGTTCCCAAACCCGTCCGCCAGGCGTTCGCCTACGCGGCGAACCAGGAACTCCTCGTCGACGAGGTCTTCAAGGGACGCGGCGTCCCGGCGTACCACCTCACGCCCCCGTCCATCTACCCGGGTGGTGCCGATGAGTACGACGGACACGCAGAAGAGAACTACCCCTACGGGTACAACGAATCGATGGTCGCCGAGGCCCGCCAGGTCATGGAGGAGGCGGGATACAGCGCCGACGACCCGTACGAGGTCCAGTGGACCCAGTACCAGTCCGACACCTGGCTCGAGATGGCCCAGATCCTGCGTGACCAGCTGGCCAGCGCCCACATCGACATGCAGATCGAGCAGGCGGACTTCTCGACGCTACTCCAGCGCGGCCGGAACGGCAACCTGGAGGCATACACGCTCGGGTGGGTCGCGGACTACCCGGCACCCGACAACTTCCTCGGTCTCCTCGATCCGCCACAGACCCAGACGAGTATGGATGCCCCGGTGTCGTACATCAACTGGAGTTCGGAGAACGGCGACGCGGCCCAGGATGCCGAGGACGCGTACGACGTCATCGACGACAACAAAGCACCGACGGACGAGGCCGAAGCCCAGCGTAGCGAGGCAGCCGTCCTGATGGAGGAGGCGAACTGGGAGGACGTCGGCTTCATCAACCTCTACCACCGCCTCGACGAGTACTTCTGGTACGATACCGTCGATTACAACCCGTTCGGTGGAATGGGCATCAGCCGCCAGAAGTACAACAAGGTCACGACGACCGACGAGAAGGACGGCAACACCCTCAACCGTATCCTGACGGGGACCATCACCACCATCGACCCCATCGCGTCGACGTCGACCGCCGGCGGCGAGATCATCTCGCAGATCTTCGACGCGCTGACGAACTACCAGGACGGGACGACCACCGTCACCAACCTCGGAGCGGCGGATTACTCCGTCTCCGACGACTACCTGACCTACACGTTCCAGCTGGAAGAAGACGCGACGTTCCACGACGGCACCGACGTCACCGCCGAGGACTACGTCTACTCCCTGGAGCGGCTCGCGGGCTCGGAGAACTCCCGCCGGTCGTACTTCCTGCTCGACACGCTCGGCGTCAGTCACGAGACCGAGACTGTCACGGTCGAACAGTAACAATTCGGCGTCGGAGCCGAAACGGCATTTTCCTATTTCGGGCGTATGGAGGTTCTGCCTCAAAGATTCGGCACTTTCGAGCACCCATCATCCATCGGAAGATATAATCCCGTGATTGTGCTAGTAACCGGTACGTTCCCTGTGTCATCCCCGCACGGAGCCAAACCATGAGTAGGTGGAGTTACTTCGGACGCCGGCTCGCGCTCTCGGTCCCCGTCATCGTCTTCGGGACGACGCTCACGTTCCTGATGATCTATATGGGGCCCATCGATCCGGTGTCAGCGATCCTCGGCCAGCAATACACGCCCGACGCCGCTCGACGGATCGAGCAGAACCTCGGGTTGAACCAACCGTTCTGGGGCCAGTATATCGACTTCATGATCAACATGTTTACCTTCGACCTCGGCCGCTCCTGGGTCATCTCCCCGGGCACGACCGCGGTCGACATGCTGGCCATCTACGCGCCCCGGACCATCTGGCTCGGGTTCTGGGCCGTCCTGATCCCGCTGTTCATCGGAATCCCGCTGGGGTTTTACGCCGGGCTCAACCCCAATACCTGGAACGATTACATCGCGTCGTTCGGCGGGATCGTCTGGCGCGCGATGCCCAACTTCTGGCTCGCCGTCATCCTGGTGAGCGTTCTCTCGCAGTCCGAGAAGCTCTTCGGCTGGGAGTGGGCCTCCTTTATCGTCCAGACGAACATCGTCACCCCGCCGACCCTGGATTTCCTGGCACAGCCACTCGACGCCGTCCGGGACCCCCACGCCTTCTGGATCGACAACACGGACGGCAACGGATCGTTCGTCGCCGCCCTGAAACAGACGTTGCCGGCCTCCATCGTCCTGGGGTCGGCGTCGATGGGTAACGAGATGCGGATCGGTCGGACCGCCGTCCTCGAGACCATCAACTCGAACTACGTGGAGACCGCCCGCGCCAAGGGGCTGAAGAACAGCGTCATCGTCTGGAAGCACGTCTTCCGGAACGCGCTGATCCCCCTCGTCCCCATCATCACCGGCGAGGCGTTCTTGCTGCTCGGCGGGTCCGTCCTGGTCGAGTACGTCTTCGCGATCAACGGCCTGGGCTACCTGTTCTTCCAGGCCATCATGCAAGGCGACCTCCCGCTGGTCGGGACGCTGATGTACATCTTCATCCTCCTGCTGGTCGCGATCAACATCACGCAGGACCTGCTCTACACGCTGATCGATCCGAGAGTGGGGTACGAATCGGAGTGAGTATCCATGAGTGAGCTCTCCCCCCGCGACACGGAAGACGAAGAACCGCTCCGAGACAGGATCGCGGCCAACCCCCGCCCTGCCGCCATCTGGGCCGGCGTGATGGGTGCGTTACTGGTCGTCGAAGCCGGTGCCCTCGTCCACATGTTCTTCGAGGGGCTGGCCATCGTCCTCGGTGGCCTCCCCGGCGAACCCGCCGTCGCGCTCGCCGAATCCGCCATGGCTGCGGCGAGCGAAATCCCGACGCTCCTGTCCCGCGAACTGATCCCCAACCAGGGCTATCACGATGGGTCCCAATGGGTCGGGACGTTCATGGGCCTCTCGCCCGGCGTCTCGTGGGCCATTCGCGCCAGCCTGACCACGGCGTACGGCTTCGTCTTCATCTGGTGGCTGTGGCGTGGGTACCGGGTCTACCGGACCCACTATCGGTACGCCGACTGGACGCCTCGCGACGACCAGTTCGACCGGTTCAGTCGCCACTCGTGGGGGAAGTTCGGCCTCGTCGTCGTGATCCTCTTCGTCATCATGGCGGTGTTCGCACCCACGCTCGGCCCGACGACGCTCGAACAGAACATCACCAGCCCGTACAGCCACAGCGTCGAGACCTGGGACGCCGAGAACCAGGAGGTGGTCGAGATCACCGCCGGGGAGGCCAACATCGGGTCCGGATCCGAGGGCGGCAGTAGCAATGTCGGGCCCATGACATACGACGACTTCGGACGCTTCCATCCGTTCGGGACCTTGCCGTCCGGGAAGGACCTCTTTACGTTCATGATGTACGGCTCGCGGCTCTCGATGTTCATCGCGATGAGTTCGATCGTCATCTCGGGATTCATCGCGGCCGGACTGGCGCTCGCGACGGCGTACTACAAGGGACTGGCCGACCTCGTGACCGTGGTCGTCAGCGACTCGGTCCAGGCCATCCCGGTCCTCATGCTCGCCATCCTGATCGCCGTGCTGTTCAGCGATCACTGGATCGCCGGGCTCTACAACGGGGGTGTCCTCCTCGTACTGTTGTTCTCCGTGGTCTACTGGCCGTTCCTCTGGCGGGCGGTCCGTGGGCCGTCCTTCCAGGTCTCCGAGGAGGACTGGGTCGACGCGGCCAAGAGCTTCGGACAGCGACCGCGGACGATCATGCAAAAGCACATGCTCCCGTACATCGTGGGCTACCTGCTCATCTACGGGTCGATGAGTCTCGGTGGCATCATCGTGAGCGTCGCAGGTCTGTCCTACCTGGGGATCGGCATCACGCCACCCACCCCGGAGTGGGGGCGGGCCATCAACCTCGGACAGCCCTACGTCGCCACCTCCTCGTGGCACATCGCGCTCATCCCGGGGCTCCTCATCACGCTCGTCGTGACCGGGCTCAACGCCCTCGGTGACGGGATCAGGGACGCCATCGATCCGCAGAGCGAGGGTGGAACGGCCGACGAGGCCGCAGTCGGGGGTGGTGCCTGATGGGGGACGGCGACGACGTCCTCCTCGAGCTCGCCGACCTCCGGACCACCTTCTACACCGACAAGGAGACCATCCACGCCGTCGACGGCGTGAGTTTCGACATCGACCGTGGCGAGACGGTGGGCATCGTCGGCGAGTCCGGGTCCGGGAAGAGCGTCACCGCCCGGTCCATCATGGGCCTCATCAAGTCGCCCGGTCGGGTCCATCCGTCCAGTAGCATCCGCTACCGCGACATCGAGAAGGTGCGGACGTACGCCGACCAGTTCTCGAAGAATACGGTCGACGTGACCGACGCCGACGCGGTCGTCGATCGGGAGGACGACATCGAGACCCGCCGCGAGGCGATCCAGTACCTGGCCGACGAGGACGACTTCGTCTTCGTCGAGGACCGCGATCCGAACCGGGACGGAACCGAGGCCATCACGGCGGGCTACGTCGACCTCGCGAGGGCGAGCGACGAGGCGCTCCGCCGGATTCGGGGCGGCGGCATCGCGATGATCTTCCAGGACCCGCTCACCAGCCTCAACCCGGTCTACACGGTCGGCAACCAGATCAAGGAGGCGCTCGAACTCCACCAGGGACTTACGGGCAAACCGGCCACCGAGGAGGCCATCTCGCTCCTCGAGGCGGTCGGCATCCCGGACGCCCCTCGCCGACTCGAGGAGTACCCCCACCAGTTCTCCGGTGGGATGCGCCAGCGGGCCGTCATCGCGATGGCGCTCGCCTGCGACCCCGAACTCATCATCGCCGACGAACCGACGACGGCCCTCGACGTGACCATCCAGGCCCAGATACTCGACCTCCTCCGGGACCTCCAGGCGGAACGCGACCTGGGGATCATGTTCATCACCCACGACATGGGCGTCATCGCCCAGATCTCCGACCGGGTGAACGTCATGTACGCCGGCGAGATCGTCGAGAGCGGCCCCGTCGTCGAACTCTTCGAGAACCCACGTCATCCGTACACACAGGGGCTGCTGGACAGCATCCCCGGGCGGCAGGTCGGCGCGGAACGGCTCTCGACCATCGAGGGCGACGTGCCGACGCCGACCGAGGAACCGACGGACTGCCGGTTCGAACCGCGCTGTCCGAAGGCCTTCGACGCGTGCGAATCGGTACACCCGATGCCGGTCGACGTCGCCGAGAGCGATCGGGACCACACCGCAGCCTGTCTGCTCTATCCGAGCGACCGCGACCAGTCGGCGGCGCTGGAACGGCATCGGGAGCGAAACGAGCGGCGACAGCGAGCACGCCAGTCGCTCGCCGAGAGGGGAGGTGATGGCGCGTGAGTCTCCACGACCGGACCGCGGATCAGCGCGGCGACGCCATCGTCGAGGTCAACGACCTGAAGAAGTACTACGAATCCGGTGGCATCGGCCCGTTCGCGAAACAGCCCGTCAAGGCCGTCGACGGGGTGAACTTCGACATCCGACGCGGCGAGACGCTCGGTCTCGTGGGCGAATCCGGCTGTGGAAAGACGACGCTCGGGCGGACCCTCATCCAGCTCGAGACGGCGACCGAGGGCGAGGTGCTCTTCGAGGGGACGGACGTGACCCGCCTCTCGGGCGACGAACTCGTCGACTGGAAGCGTAACGCCCAGATGGTCTTTCAGGACCCACAGTCCAGCCTGAACGACCGGATGACGGTCGGCGAGATCGTCCGCGAACCGCTCGACGTCCACGACTGGAAGACGCCCTCGGAACGACGAGAGCGGGTTCGCGAGTTGCTCTCGACCGTGGGGTTACAGGAGGAGCACTACTACCGCTATCCCCACCAGTTCTCCGGCGGCCAGCGCCAGCGCATCGGCATCGCCCGGGCACTGGCCCTCGAGCCGGAGTTCGTCGTGCTCGACGAACCGGTGAGTGCCCTGGACGTGAGCGTCCAGGCACAGGTTCTCAACCTCCTCGAGGACCTCCAGGACGAGTTCGACCTGACGTACCTGTTCATCGCACACGACCTCTCGGTCGTTCGGCACATCTGCGACCGCGTGGCGGTGATGTACCTGGGCCACATCATGGAGATCGGGCCGACCGAGGAGCTCTTCCAGAACCCGAAGAACCCCTATACGATCTCGTTGCTGTCGGCCATCCCCGAACCCGACCCGACGGTCGACACGCGCGGCATCACGCTCCGAGGAACGCCACCGAGTCCCCGGGACCCACCCGCCGGCTGTCCGTTCACGACCCGGTGTCCGATGAAGCTCCGACCGGACCGATACGAGGACGTGGACGACGACGTCTGGGACGCCATCGAGGCCTACCGGGAGATCGTTCGCGAACGGGCGCAAGCGGACCGGTCGCTGCGCGACATCGCGAAAGAGTACCTCGGCCTCGAGACGAAGCGGACCGGTATCGAGGAGATCCTCGAGGACGTCTTTGGCGCCCACGACGTGCCACGGCCGGTCCAGGAGCACGTCGACGAGGCGGCGACGTACATGGCAGAGGACGACGCGGCGGCCGCCAGAGAACTCCTCCGCGAGGAGTTCGGGAGCGTCTGTGACATGGAGCGACCGGAGTACCACCGCGTCAGCGAGACGGGGCGCGAGAGCTTCTGTCACCGCCACCGACGCGACGAAGAAGAGCCGGACCAGTTCGTCGGCGACGATATGCTACCGTCGTTCCGAAGCGGCGAATGAGCGACGCCTCCCCGACCCGGAGCGCACGCGTCGTCGACGCCATCCAGTACGCCGTGGGACTCACCGTCCTGGTCGCTGCGGTGACCCTGCCGATCAGCGTGCTCTTCGGGCTGGGGATCTGGGGCGTGAAGTTCGGCCTGTTCCTCGTGGGCATCTTCGCGCTTGGGTACGCGACGCTGTTGGCGTGGCCGAAGTCGCCCGAGGACCTGGAGCGCGAGGGACTCGACCGGGAGGAGACCAGAATCCAGGCGGTCGTCCGGCGGGTGCCCCCGGCCGCCTGGTATCCGCTCCGGCCCCGGGAGCGATACGCGAACTGGGCGCGGCTGTACCTCGCGAGCCTGACGATGCTCGTCGTGTCGTACGCGATGGAGGCCGTCTTCGGCGTGTGAACGGGACCGAACGGGACACTTTACTGGACACGGTCCGTCCATCCTTCCGATGACGAAGATCGGTGACGGGGTCGACCCCGCCGAGCGAGAGGCTGCACACGCCGAGACGTTCAAGGACGCCTGGTCGCGGACGCTCGGCGACGTGGACCGGATGGCCGAGGGTCGGGCGGAAGACGGCTGGGAGACCCTGGTCCTCCCGGCAGGCGATACCGCACCGGAACCACCGGACGACGGGCCGAGCGGGAGATACGGGCTCGTGTACGTCGTCCCGGGCGACCGGGCCGAGCGCCTGGGCGAGCTACTCACCGAGGCGACGTTCCCCGAGTACGACGTCTACCGGACCACCGTGGAGGGTCGCGTGTTCATCGTGACCGAACTCCGCGACCCCGACCACGAGACCGTGGTGTACGTCGCCGGCAACTACGAGTTGCGCACGGCCGATCGCCTCATCGAGACGGTCGCGGACTCGGGGACGATGTACACCCACCTCCAGAAACTCGACGGGACCGAGGTCGCCACGTTCGAACACGAGGACTGGCAGAAGTTCTTCCCGAACGCGGAGACCTTCGTGTAGGATTGCAAGCGGCGCGTCAGCGTCGTAGCCTACAAATGTGAGGGGGTAGTAACCGGATGCAATGAAAGTCGCTGACGTGATGACACCCCGGGAGGACCTGGTTACCGTCTCGATCCCGGGGACTCGCGACGACGTGCTCGAATATCTACAGGAACGGACGTTCTCCTCCGTCCCGGTCGTCAAGGAGACCGAGGAGGGAGAACGGTATCGCGGTCTCGTCTCCCGAGAGGACCTGATCAACAACCCCGACGAGGACCAGCTGGCCATCCT
>JBNJDE010000068.1:0-12453 GCA_051744605.1 Halobacteriota archaeon | reverse complement strand
GTGACCAGGAACACCAGGAGGCTGATCGCTCCCGTCGCGACGATGACGGCAGCCCCCAGCCAGCCAGCCATCGAGATGACCGCGTTCGCCTGGCTGGCGAGGGTCTCCGTGCGGTCGTTACCGAAGACGGTCACCTCGGCCCGCTCGGTCGCCATCCCGGCTTCCACCGGTTCGACGTCCGCGATCGCCTCCGTGACCAGCGACTCGACGAGCTCGACCAGTGCCGCCTCCTCGATGGCGTCACCGACCTGGTTCGTCGACTCGACCGTGTTGACGACGTGTGTGTCCGTCGTCATCACCTCAATGGCGTCCAGGTCGTCGACCGACGAAACGATTCGGTCGCGAAGTCCCGGTTCCATGTTGTTGCCGTCGACGAGGACGTAGCCGGTTCGTTGCTCGCCGACCTCCAGGACCGCGACGCGGACGCCGAGTGGACCGATGCCGTCTTCGATACGCCAGGGCGTTCGGTCCCACGCGGTACCGAGTCCCATCGGTTCCGTGTCGGCCTCGACGAGCCGGTCCGCCGCGGCGGACGCCGCCTGCATCATCTCGAACGAGCGACGACTCCCCGGGACGACGTGGCCCAGGTCCTCGCCCTCGAGTCCGTTGTTACAGTTGTGCGCGTCGACCAGGAGCACGTCCTCGAGGCCCGCGACCCGCGCCTCCGCCATCGTCGTGAGGCCGACCGAGTAGTCGACGTCGTCGGTGAACGTCGGCGCGAACGTGGAGACGAGCAGACCGTCGTCCCCGAACCGTTGCCCGAGCATCTTGGCGTCGCCCTCGACCGCCCGCATCGCTGGCGTGGCCTCGCCGTGGTACTCGATGGTCTCGAGGGCCGACTCTGCCGCGTCGATGAGCGTCCCGACCTCGCGTTCGGTAACCAGGTTGAAGTCGTGTCCCGCCGTGGCGTGGGGCGGGAACGCCAGTCCGGCGGTCGACTCGGCGACTCGCTGGGGAAGGTTCCCGCCCCCGATCTCGCCCATCGGGCCGGGATGGATCATCGGCAACACGAACCGCGCCTTCTCGTCACCCTCGTCCCGGCGGAACGAGAGGACCGTCACCGGGACGATCGCCCGTTCGCCGATCTGCTCGAAGAACGTCTCGAGTTCTCGGGACCCCTCGGCGACGTGGCCGATGAACCCCTGGATGAAGTCGAGAGAACTCACCCCGAGACTCCGCTGCCACGGGCGGTCGATGGCGAGGACGAATCCGTAGGCGACCACGCCGTACAGCACCGACATCGCGACGAGGAGCCCGAAATCGCTCGGAATGAACGCCTGAGTGATCTCCGACGGCGCGTCTTCGGTCCGCGAGAGGATGGCCTGGAGGTAGGGACCACCGATGGAGAAGTAGTTCATCGTCCCGCTGTAGACGAACAGGACCACCCCCGAGGTCAACGTCTGAATGCTCGCCGGGATCGACGCGAGCAGCGGGGAGGTCCGCGACACCGCCAGGACGACGAGCAACCGGATGGCGAAGACGAGCGCCAGCGCCGCGATGAGGACGTCGAAGACGAAGTTCTGCCCCAGGTCGGTGAAGACGGTGACGATACCCGCGAGACTCACCAGCGCGACCAGGACGACTTCGCCGACGGTCGCGAGTAGCGACGAGCGCGTGAACGTGAGCTGGCCGCCGAGCCACCGGTCGATGGGCGTCGTGGCCGCCGCCGAGACGAGCGTCGGCGCACCGATGAAGAAGATCCCCTGCCAGATGTCCTCGAGAAGGAACCGGGAGTCGAAGGCGGCGACCCCTGCGAGTGCGGCGATGAACAGGGAAAAGGGAACGGTGGCCCGCCAACTCGGCGCCCGGAAGATGTACTTCGAAAGCGCCGCGAGTTCGCCCTGCGTCTCCGTCATCTCACTCGCAGATAGCTCTGAAGTTCTCGAAGACCGCCTCGCCCTCCTCGGTGTGAGCGACCTCGGGATGCCACTGGACCCCGTAGAGGTCGCGGTCGGTATCGCTCATCGCCTCGATGTCGCAGACGTCGCTCGTCGCCGTTCGTTCGAACCCCTCGGGCAGGACCGTGACCTCGTCCGCGTGGCTCGCCCAGACGCGGGTCGCTGGCGCGAGCGATCCGACGAGCGGATCGTCCTCCTCGACGATGGTGACGTCGACGTCCGCGTACCCGCCGTACTCTCCCTCGCCCACCTCGCCACCGAGAGCCTCGGCCATAAGTTGCATGCCGAGACAGATGCCGAGAATCGGCAGGTCCAGGTCGAGGTAGTCCGCGGAGTTACCGGCTTCTTCCATGCTCGGCCCGCCGGAGAGCACGAGGCCGTCGGCGTCGATCGCTTCGGGCGGGGTGTCGTTGTCGATGAGGCCGGTCTCCACGCCCTCGAGGTCACGTAACATGCGATGCTCGAGGTGCGTGAACTGGCCGTGGTTGTCCACGACGAGGATGCGAGTCATTGGAAGTGGGTATTCGGCACGCCCCTAAAAACTCATCTCATCACCGAGATTCGACCGGGTCAGTCCTCGGCGTCGAAGCGGTCGGCGGCCGACTCGAAGGAGAGTTCGGAGAGTTCCCTGCTCCGGCGTTCCTCGCGGGCGGCCAGCGCCTCGGGGTCTGGATTCGCGTCGTCGCCCACGCGCGCCCACGAGTTGTGGACTTTGGCGTGACACCACCGACAGAGGTATACCGTTATCTCGTGGCCGACGTCGCGGTCGTCGGCATAGGCGAGGTGGTGCTCCTCGAGCAGTGGACGCCCGCCGTCGTGGGCGTCCCGGCGCTCCGTGAGGCCACAGCGCGCGCATTCGCGGTCCGTTTCCCGGAACCGATAGTGGGGACAGTCGGCCCAGGTCCACTCGTCGTCCGCCACCGGGCACCGGAACTCCTCGGCGCGTCTGGCCGAGGAGAATGACGGATCCTGGCCCGGAAAGTCGAAGGCGAACCGGCAGCGCCCGTCGCTGGTCGCGTGATCGCAGACGCCCGCGTGGTCGTAGGGGTCGTCCACGCCGACGGAGGTGCCAGTCGGCGTCTTCTTCATATCCGCCCTGGGGGCGCCCGAGAGTAACGCTTTTCGACCGCGCCCCCGACTCCCGGATGTGTACCTCCGCCACGAACGGGCGGGCGAGCACCGACGCCTCGCCACCGACGTCCAGACCGCCGATTCCGTCCTCGCCCAGATGCGTGGGCTGATGTTCCGCCGGTCGATTCCGGACGACTTCGCACTCGTCTTCCGCTTCGATTCGGTCGGGAACCGTGACGTCCACATGCTGTTCGTCTTCGAACCGCTCGACGTCATCTGGATCGTCGACGAGGAGGTCGTCCGGGTCGAACGCCTCGAACCCTGGACCGGCGTCGCTGCCCACGAGGCCGACACCCTCGTCGAACTGGCGGCGGGTGGGGCCGACGACGTTTCGGTCGGTGACATCGTCCGACTCGGCGACTGAGCAATATTTGCGAGATCTGTCGGACTGACGGATTTAAATAGGGGGGCCGCCATCAGTGTGCTGTGGCAGCCATGACCGCGGATCGATTTATTCGGGGTGCGGAATAGCCTCACCTCCATGGACGACGACGTACAGCTACTAGACACGACGCTTAGAGACGGCGAGCAGGCCCCAGGGGTCTCCCTCTCGCCCGAACAGAAAGCCGAGATCGCCCGCCACCTCGACGGGGCCGGCGTCTCGGTCATCGAGGCGGGAAGCGCTTGCACCGGACCGGGCGAACAGCGGACCATCGACCGCGTCACCGACCTGGACCTGGACGCGGTCGTGACCAGTTTCGCCCGCGGGGTCAGACACGACGTCGACCTCGCGCTCGACGTGGACGTCGACGGGATCAACCTCGTCGTTCCGGCAAGCGACCGACACGTCGAAGAGAAGGTCGGAACGACGAAGGCGGGCGTCCTCGAGACGACCGTCGACCTCGTCGAGTACGCGACCGACCACGACCTCTGGGTCGAGGTCATCGGCGAGGACGGCAGCCGTGCCGACCTCGACTTCCTCGAGGAACTCATGGTCGCGTCGATGGACGCGGGCGCCGACCGGTTCGCGTTCGCGGACACCGTCGGGCACGCCAGCCCGGACTACGCGTTCGAGGCGGTCTCCCGACTCGTCGAACACGGCCCCGTCAGCACGCACACACACGACGACCTGGGGCTGGCGGTCACGAACGCCCTCGCCTCCATCGCGGCTGGCGCGGACCTGGTCCACGCGACGGTCAACGGCATCGGCGAGCGTGCCGGCAACGTGGCACTCGAAGAGGTCGCCATCGCGCTCTGGCACGCCTACGACGTCGAGACGGTCGATACCGAACAACTCTACCGGTTGTCGAGTCTCGTCGCCGACGCGACCGGCGTGGTGCTCCCACCGAACAAGGCCGTCAGCGGGGACAACGCCTTCGCCCACGAGAGCGGCATCCACACGGATGGGACGCTCAAGGACGAACGGATGTACGAACCATACCCGCCGGAGGCGGTCGGCCGTGAACGGCGACTGGTCCTCGGGAAGCACGCCGGCCGTGCCGGCGTCAAGGCGGCCCTCGCCGAACACGACGTCACCGTCTCCGACGAGGACCTCGCCGCCGTGGTCTCACGCGTCAAGGAGATGGGCGAACGCGGTCGACGGGTCACCGACACCGACCTGCTCGCCATCACCGAAGACGTGACCGGTCGCGACCGAGAGCGGAACGTCGAACTACTGGATCTGACCACGGCCAGCGGAAACGGGACGCCCGCAGCAAGCGTCCGGTTACGAGTCAACGACGTCGAACAGGTCGCCAGCGGGACCGGCAGCGGGCCGGTCGACGCCGCAATGAAGGCCGTCCGGGAGGCGCTGGGCAGTGTCGAGTTCCGCCTCGACGAGTACCACGTCGACGCCATCACGGGTGGCACCGACGCGGTCGTTACCGTCGACGTGACGCTCCGTGTCGGCGATCGGACGGCGTCGGTCACGGCGAGCGACGTGGACATCACTCGCGCCAGTGTCGAGGCCATCGTCGACGGCCTCGACCGCCTCCTACCGACGGAGAGCGACCGGAACGAGTTACCGGCCGACGACTGACCCGCCGCGCTCCCACCAGCCGTCGTAATCTGTCCGGCAACTGGAATAGACAGAAGCGAACAGCGACGGACGGACCCGGTCGTCAGCCGACAGCGACGTCCGATACGGAACCGTTTTGTACACCCTGCGTAAGTGGCAAGCACACGTATGTCATCGACAGGGACAACACCAGATCTCGAATACCCGGCGGAGGGCTGGACCGGGTTCGTCCGCGAGCACCTGGGACCATCGCTCATGTGGGCACTCCTGGGCATCGGCGGCAGCCACATCGTTCTGGCACCGACGCTCGGCGGGTTGTACGGGCTCTTCGCGGTCTGGATCGTCGGTCTGGTGTATCTGGCGAAGTACGGCGGGTGGGAACTGGGCATCCGGTACAACTACGGGATGGGCCGCAACCCCGTCGAGGGCTACGGGGACCTCCCCGGCCCGGCCCACTGGGGACAGTGGTTGACGCTCCTGATCTACCTCGTCGGCTGGACGACCATCCTCGCGGCCGTCGGCTTCACCTCCGCGACCTTCGCGGCCGCACTCGTCCCGGGATTGACGCCGATCCAGCTCTACGTCGGCCTGATCGGCCTCGCGATGGCGCTGACCCTCGCCTCCCGATACTCCTGGCTCGAGAACCTGATGAAGATCTTCGTCGTCACCCTCGGGTTGTTGATCGTCCTCGGCCTGTTCGTCGCGCCACCCTCGGCCACGGTCGTCAGGGAGACGACCTTCGCCGTCCCCGACGTCACGACCCCTGGATTCCTGGGGCTGTTCGCCGCCATCGCCGGCTACGCCCCGACCGGGCTGAGTACGACCGTCACCATCGGAAGCTGGAGTCTGGCGAAAGAACAGGGCGCTCGCGCGCTCCGCGAGCAGAACCTCGATCCGCACGACGAGCAGTACCACGACTACATCCGTGCGTGGATGGACGTCGGAAAACGCGATTTCCGTGTCGCCTTCGGGTTCAGCTTCGTGCTGATCGTCAGCATGATCTTCCTCGCCTCCTCGATTCTGTATCCGACACCCCCGAAGGACCAGAACGTGGCCCTCGCCATCGGGAACCTCCTGCAGGATAGCTTCGGGGCGTGGTCGTTTTACGTCATGGTCGTCGGCGCCTTCGCCGCCCTCTACTCGACCGTGATCACGGTGATGGACGGTGCGGCCCGCGTCAACGCGGACGTCCTGGACCTGGTCCTCGACCGCGAGGTCGACACCGATCGGTACCGACGGGTGTTCATCCTGGCGATGGGTATCGCGAGTATCGTTCCGATCCTCGTCATCGGCCAGTTGCCGGTGACGCTGGTCATCTTCTCGGCGGCCCTGATGGCCATCCTCCAGGTGTTCTTCTACATCGCGAACTACTACATCGTCGACAAACACCTCCCCGAACCCTTCCAGCCGACCACCTGGCAGCGGGTGTATTACGGCCTCACCATCGTCCTGGTCGTCGGCTTCGGGGTCATGGGTGCGATGGGACGACTCGGTCTCGTCGGGGGCTGAACTCGTTTTCGGCGTACTTTCTCGCCACTGCAGGACACAGTCCGCCCAGAAAACGCCGAGGGAGAGATTTGAACCACTGCAAGACAGTCCTGCTCGTTCGCTTCGCTCACTGCGCGGGCTGTGACTTGCTGGGTTCAAACTATGCAGGCGTCCTCGCTCACGGACGCCTCGCTTCGCTCGTCGTCGGGTTCGCGAGAACGCCGAGGGAGAGATTTGAACTCTCGAGTCCGTGAGGACAGTTGCTCTCGAAGCAACCGCCTTGGCCAGGCTAGGCTACCTCGGCTCATCTCGTACTAACCACGAAGATGGGTTTATCCGTTTCGATTCGGAGGGCGGGAACGACACCGGGGCCGTCGTCATTTCCCCATCACCCGGCCGACCCAAGGGCACTCGAGAAGCCCCTCTGGCTGAGACGGTAACCGGGCCACCCCGCACGCAGTCGTCTTTTCACAGCGAGTACGAACCTTTTAATTATCGGGCACAGGAGCGTTATCCAATGGCCGATCCGTTACCGGCGACCGTCCCGTCGCCCGCCTCGCCCGGCGCGGCGACGGCGTGGTACGCCCCGGCCGTGCGGGAGCAATACCGCATCGGTCCGGACATCGTGGCGACCGTCCGAGATGGCGACGATGGATTCGAGTACGAGACCAGGACACCGCCGATCGCGGCCGAGACGCGAGCGGCTGCCACCCGCGTCGAGACCTACCTCGACGGCGTCGAAGACGTGGACCGCCCGCGGACACGCGAAGGCACGGTCGAGCGGCTGGAGTCGGGACTCGCACGTCCGTACCGCCGCGTCGTCGATCGGATGACCGAGACGACCCCGGATCAGCGACGGCGGCTGGCCTATCACCTGACGGCGTCCGTCCAGGGACTGGGGTCGCTCACGCCGCTGGCGCTGGACGATCGCATCCGCGTCGCGGACGCGAGCGGCGACGACATCGTGGTCCATACGGTGGATTTTGCGCCCGCCAGGACCGAGTTCTCGACCGACGTCCCCTACCTCGATCGATTTCTGAGCGAGCGACTGGCCAGGTATACGGTCACGTTCCACGACAGGGAAGTGCCGGTGACGGTCTATCGGGAACGCGTCCTCGGCGGGGACGTCTTCGAGGCCAAGTATCACGTCCACGATCCGGTCCGACTGCCGGGGGACGACGAGCTCCTCGCGGCGGTCGAGACGCGACTCGTCGAAGACTCCGTGGGGAGGGTGATCGCGGACCGCGTGGGCTACGTTGAGGACCGGGCGCGACGGCTGTTGAAACGGAAGCTCGTAGCAGAATCCACTCGATCCGCGCTCGAAGTGATGAGACGTGGACTCCTCGGTGCACTCGCGACCGTCGGCGTCCGCGACCCACCGGTTCTCGGACGGGATCTCGACGAACGGATCGACGACCTCGTCTTCCTCGTCGTCCGGGACCTGGTCGGCGAGGATCGACTGACGATCCCCATCAGAGATCCCCATCTCGAACGAGTCGAGGCGAACCGGGTCGGAGAGCGAATCACGGTCGTCCCCAGACCAGGTGCCTTCGAGCACGAGGGGAGACTCCCGATGACGGCGAGGTTCGAAGACGAACGCCGCTTCGTCACGCTCGCCAAACGGCTCGCGGCCGCGGGTGGGGTCGAACTCGGCCCGCGAACGCCACACGCGTCGGTCTCGGTCGAACCCGAGCCCGAGATGGCGATCGGCTGTTCGGTCGCGCTCCCGTCGGCCAGCGCAGACGGGCCCTACATCTCGATCGACAAGCGTGGCCTCGATCCAGTAACCCCGGTCGACGCTCTCGAGGCAGGCACCCTCGAGCCCGAACTCGTCGGCCTGCTCTGGCTCGCCATCGAACACCACCAGGCCATCGCGATCGTGGGCCCGGAACTGGCCAGACCGGCATCGCTGGTCGAAGCACACGCGCCGTTCGTCCCCCTCGAGGACCGGCCAGTGACGATCTCCGAGCGGACCCGGTCGGTGACACTCCCCCACGAGACGGACATCGCGCTGACGACCGACGCGCTCGTCCCGGCGGCGGACGGGACCGCCCCGCTGGAACGCGCCACCGACCTACGCCCGGACGTGACCGTCATGACAGAGCTCGAGCGCGAGGCGGCGTTCCGTCACTTCGGCGACGCCCTCTCGAGGGGGCAGGGCCTGCTCGTCTCGGCGAACGCCGACGACTTCGCCGCCTTCGCCCATCGAGCCGTCGGCAAGGGGCTCCCGCTCTACACCCTTGGATCGCTCGACCTCGTCCTGACCGTGCGGACCGTGGCGGGGCAGACGACGGTTACGACGGTGGAGACCCCGACGTGTGATCCGGACCGTGGACGGCTCGTCGTCGACAGCACGCAGTGTGGGCTTCGAGCGATCCCCAACGACCCGGACGACGACACCGATGGAGAACCCCAGTTCGCCCCGTTCCTCGAGTCGCTTGCAGCGACGAGCGGCCGGACGGTCGAGGATCTGGCGGCCGCCCACCAGCGTCGCGTCCGCTACGTGCGCTATCTTCGGACGGCGGGCATCCACGAGACGGACGAACTGTTCTCCTTCCTCGCCGACCTCCGCACCGACGAGGCGGCCACCGTCGAACGCATCCACCGGGTGTTGTCCGAATGAGCGAACGGCCGTGGACGATGCTGGACGGCCTGTTGACCCTCGCGTTCGCCCGAAACCCCACACCTCGAACCGCGCACCTTCGCCAATTGTACCGTGCCACGACCGGGTCGGGAGACGTCACAGTATTTCTGGGACGGCTCTACGGACTGTCCTGGATCGCCTTCGTCCTGACCGCGGGAATGGGCTACGCCCTCGGAGAGGCGCTCCCGCCGGTCGTCGACCGCACGCTCGTCGCTGGACTGAGTGCGGTGCCACTGCTTTCGACGTCGATCGTCGAGCAGGTAACGACGCCACTTCTCGCGCTCGGTTTCGGGCTCCTCGGGAAACGGGCGACGGTTCGCGGTGCGGTCGTGCTCCTCGAACGGCGCGCCCGGCGACGACGCGACCGGATCGAGCGAAGTCTCCCCCGGACCGTCCGCTACATGCACGTCCTCGCCTCCGGCACGACCGACGTTCGATCGCTCATCGCCCAGGTGGCCCAGCGCGAACGCGCATTCGGTGAGACCGCCCGGGCGTTCCAGCGTATCCAGGGGACCGCATCCGTCACGGGAACCGTCGACGACGCGATTCGGATCACCGCCCGTGATACGCCCTCAAGGCAGCGTCTCGCGCCGTTCTTGTTGACACTTCGCTCGCGAGCGCGCGAAGGGCCGCAGGCGCTGGGTCGGTTCTTGCACCTGGAGAGTCGGATGCTCGCGAGACAGGACGCCCAGCGCGCCGGCACGGCCAAGCGGTATCTCGGGAGTGTCGTCCAGTTGTTCGTCGTCCTGCTCGTGATACCCGCGGTGGGCCTCGTCGCGGTCGCCGTCGCCGCGGGGCTGTCCGAGACGACGTCGCTCCCGGCGGTCGAGACGGCCCGATGGATCCGAGGGCAGGTGCTGCTCTCCCCGGCGAGTGCGCTAGTCGTCCTCGCCCTCGGATTCGGGGCGAGTGGCCTCGTCTACCTCCTGCGACCAGCGGGCTATCGGTGGTCGCGGTATCAAAGTTCGAACACGCTGTGGCGCGTGGTCGCGACGGCCCACCGAAATCCGGCGAACGCTCTCGTCGTTCTCGCGCCACTGGGGACCGTCCTCGTCGGCTGGTTCGTTAGCCAGGGGACGCCAGTGTACACGGCTCTCACGACCGGATACGTGCTGGTGGCCCTCCCCGTCGGACTGGTCGAGTGGCGCCGGGCGAGACGCGACGCCGCGAAGGACCGCTATCTACCGGCGTTCCTGCACGAGGTCGCCCACCAGGTCCACCTCGGCCGTTCGTTCACCGAGGCGGCCGAACACGTCGCCGACGACGAGCGACTCGGCCCGCTCGACCCGGACGTGGCCGATCTGGCGATCGACCTCCGCGTTGCCCGGAACGACCGGCCGGTCAGGGGGGCGGCACTCGACCGGTTCGTCGACCGGGTGGGAACGCCGCTCGCCGAGCGGACCGTCGGCATGATCGCGGGAGCGCTGGACGCGGGCAGTCAGACGGCAGCGGCGTTCGAGGCCCTCCAGAGCGAGGCGGGGCGATTGTACCACGAGGAGCGAGCCGTCAAAGACGAGATGCCGCTCTTTCTCGCCATCGGCTGGGCGGCCTCGCTGCTCGTCGTCGGTATCGTCGTGGCTATCAACGTGGCCGCGCTGGGAACCACCGTTCCCGTCGGTGGCCAGGCCGCCGCTCTCGCTGGTGGGCCGGCAGGGACGGCGGGGCCGACCGGGCCACCGATGTTCTACCTCCTGACCCAGGCCACGGTTCTCTCCAGTGGCTGGTTCGCCGGCGTCGCCGGTCGGGGGGTCTACGAGGGGCTGTTACACTCCGGAGCGCTGGTCCTCGTCACGTTCCTCGCCTTCGCCGGGACCGGACTGCTGTGACCCACCGAGGTCGTCGAAGCCCCACGCTTTCGCCTTCCGCTTCGCTTCGGCCCGCGCACGCTCGCGGATCGCCCGGATCTTCTGGTCGTCCTCGAGGAACGCCTCGACCGCGTCGAGGCCCTGCTCCGCAGGTCGCTCTTCGACGGCGTCAGTCCGTTCCCTCGTCCGAGTCGCGAGCGACTCGTCGCCGGCCAGCCGCTCGGCCGGGGCGTCCGGTGGAAGACTCGCCCCTTCGGGACGGGCAGCGAGTTGGGTGGGCGACAGGGCGACCAGTCTGACGCGGAACGGACCGGTCGCCGCGAGTTCTGCGAGCACGTCCGTGCCAGTCGCACCGGTCCCGGTGTGCGTCGCGTGTGTCGGGATCCCCGCTTCGAACCACACGACGCCCGACCCCGATACGTCGAGGAGCAGCGCCGCCTGGGGAACGATCTCCGCGTAGCCGGTCAACTCCCGTTCGAGGGCCGTTTCGAGCGGGTCGCTGAGGCCCGTCACCACGCGGTCGAAGGTCGCCTGTCCCGACGGTAACGTCATGGTGGATCGGGGACGACGGCGTTCCGGAAGCGGTCGGCGAACGCTTCGGGTTCGCCCACGGCGACGTCGATGGCATCGGCCGCGTCGCGGTACGCGGCGCCAGCGTCGCTATCGGGAGCGTGGGAGAGCAGCGGCGTTCCCGCCCGACGGGCCTCCCTGGCGGCGTCGTCCATCGGGACGGTTCCGATGATCGGTCCCTCGAAGTACTGCCCAGCGCGGTCGACGATCCGGTCGACCGAGGCGGGGTCGTGGACCTTGTTGAACAGGACGCCAGCGACGCCGGTCCCATAGGCCGTCGCGTACTCCTGGACCTTGAGCGCGTCAGTGATCGCCGGGATGGTCGGCTGGACCACCAGGACGATGCGGTCGGCCAGGGCGACGGGCAGTACCGCGCCGCGACTCCCGAGGGTCGCCGGCGAGTCCAGAAGCAGGACGTCCGTGTCCGCGGCGAGGTCGGCGATGACCCCGCGAAGGCGGGCCGGGTCCGCCGCCTGGAAGGCCTCGAGACTCGTCCCGCACGGGACGATACGCATCCCGAACCGATCGTACGTCGCTTCCTCGAGGGTCGCCTCGCGGTCGGTGACCAGCAGGTCGTGTAAGGTCACGTCGACGTCAGCCAGACCGGCGTGAAAGAGGAGATTCGCCATCCCGGTGTCCGTGTCGACCACCGTCACGTCGTAGTCACGTGCCAGCGCCATCCCGAGGGCGAGCGTCGCCGTCGTCTTGCCGGTTCCACCCTTCCCCGACGCCACGGCCAGGGCGTCAACCATCGGAGGGACTCCAGGGCGACCGAGGTACTCCGGGAACCCGTCTCATTCGTTCGCACGTTTATCGAACTGAATAAAAGTGCTTTCGGATGGCCATCGCGCGGGACTCGGCGACCGAGGCGTATCTTTACGTGCCAACCGACCGAACAGTTTCGCATGAGCAGCACCGATCCGGCCACCTTCGATCAGTTGACACCCATGGAAGCGGCGG
>JBNJDE010000067.1:0-12536 GCA_051744605.1 Halobacteriota archaeon | reverse complement strand
CACTCGCGACAGGCAAGCCGGTTCGACGCCATCTACTCGCCCTCCGCCGCCTGCTCTTCCTTGCGGTCCTCGCGAAGCCAGCCGTGCTTGCCGAGGCCTGGCTGTTTGGCGGTGAGTCCGATCTTCGACTCCCGCGGGTTGCGTTCGTCGATGCTCTTCGTGACGATGCGGGCGCGGACGGCGTCGCCGACGCCCAGGGTGCGATTCGACTCGCGGGATGCGAGTTGCTGGTTCTCCTCGTCGAAGGCGAGGTACTCGTCGGAGATCTGGGAGACGTGGAGGAGGCCGTCGACGGGGCCGATCCCGACGAAGGCGCCGAAACTGACGACCTCGACGATCTCGCCGTCCACGACTTCCTGCATCTCCGGGTCGAAGGTGACCGCGTCGAACTCGGCCTCGTAGTAGACGCCGGGCCGGTTCGGGATGACGGCACCCTCGCCGATATCGTGTACCTCGGTGACGGTCACGACGCTGCCGACGTCCTCGTCCATGCGACCCTCGAGTTTGTCCTGGAGGAGTCGCTTGACGAGGTCCGGCGTCACCTCGGCGAGGTGTCGCGGCGGAACCTCCACCGTGTCCTTGAGCCTGACTCGTTTGTACATCTATGGGTTAGTGCGGGCTAGTTTATTCCGGCCCCGTAAATGTATTACCGGTACGCCCGCGTCGAGCAGGCGCGACCGGAGCGGGGCATCGTTCGTGACGACGGCGTCGACCGCGCCGGTCGTGGCGAGGTCGTACAGGGCGTCGTCGGCGTACGGTTCGGCCGTCTCGGCGGTGTCACAGCGGGACGCCAGGTCCGCGCCGACGCTGGCCGCGCGGCCCTCCTCGCCGCCGTTCTCGGCCAGTTTCGCCAACTCGTCCCGGACCACGTCGGGGACCACGCAGTCGTAGGCCCCGAGCAGCCGGTCGAGTTCGTCGAAGACGCGGACGCCGGATTCGACCGGCATCATGAGTGCGTTGGCGTCCATGGCGACCCTCATCCACGCAGCGTCCCGATACCGATGAGACGCCAGCGGGCGCCGACGCGGCGGTTGATCGCGATCTGGACGCCTTCGGCGGCACAGACCGGTCGCTTGAGCGAAACCTCTGCCTCGCCCTCGCGGGCGCTGGTCACGGCTCCGACCGTGGTGGCCGTGCCGACCGTGAGCATGAGCGGTTCGCCGGTCGATATCTCCTCGACGTCCTCGTCCTCGTCGGCGCCGACGAGACGATCCAGGAGGTCGACGCCCATGGTGAACTCCTCCCAGACCGGCGGGAGTGCCTCGGGGTCGCCGGCGACCTGCCCGGCGAGCGCGTCACCTTTCGCGAGGCTCGGGTCCAGGCCGGTCCCCACGCCCAGCAGGCCGCCGGGCGTGACCGAGTCGACCGTCTCCCCGCCCGCCTGCAGCGATCGGACGGTCGTGGAGACGGGTTCCCATTCGGTCTCGTTGCCCGCTTCGATCTCCCGACCGGGGCGGATCTCGATCTCCTCGTCGGTCTCCAGGACGCCCTGGACGAGACTGCCGCCGAGGACGCCGCCCTGCAGATCGCCCCAGGTCGTGCCCGGGCGATTGATGTCGAAACTGCGGGCCACGTACATCTCTGCTGGCGCGTCCGGGTCCCGTTCTGGCGTCGGGATCTGCGCTTGCAGCGCCTGGATGACCAGGTCGATGTTGATCTCCTGTTCGGCACTGATGGGGACGATCGGCGCGCCCTCGGCGACGGTGCCGGCCACGAACTCCTCGATCTGTTCGGCGTTGTTGCGGGCCGTCTCGCCGTCCACGAGGTCGATCTTGTTCTGGGCGATGACGATGTTCTCGATGCCGATGCTGTCGAGGGCCATCAGGTGCTCTTCGGTCTGTGGCTGGGGCACCTGCTCGGTCGCGCTCACGACCAGGACCGCCCCGTCCATCAGTGCGGCACCGGAGAGCATCGTCGCCATCAACGTCTCGTGGCCGGGGGCGTCGACGAACGAGACCGTCCGGAGCACCTCGGTCTCCACGTCGTGTTCCGGACACGTCTCCTCGACCGTGTAGGCCTCGGGTTCATCGCACTCGGGACACTTGCGGAGCGTCGCGTCGGCGTAGCCGAGGCGGATGGAGATACCGCGTTTCATCTCCTCCGAGTGTTGATCGGTCCATTCGCCGGAGAGCGCGCGGACGAGGGTCGTCTTCCCGTGGTCCACGTGCCCGACGAGGCCGATGTTCACCTCCGGTTGTCGGTGTTCGTCTACCATAGTAGCAATATATTCGACGGAAGTTCGCGTCGAACGACTGATAAACCTGCTGTTACGCGCCCGCCAGACGGGGGTGTCGACCCCGTCTGAGAGGCGAGGGTTTACATATCAACCCCGAACCAGCTCGGCCCGTCACATGACGACCACCGTCTCACCGGGTCGCCAGCCGACCCGCGCCGACGACACCGACGTCCTCGGCGCCCGCGCAGTCGCACAGTTCGTCGACGCCATCGTCTCGCTCCTCGTCTTCGCCCTGGTCGGCGGCGGGACGGCGCTGCTCCTCGGCGGGGTGGCCACGACGCGGCACAGCCTGTTCGCGACGTTCATGGCCGTCGGCCCGACCGCGATGCTCGTCGGAACCCTCGCGGCCGGGGCCGTCCCCGTCCTGCTGGAGTGGGCCTGGAACGGCGAGACGGTCGGCAAGCGTCTCGTCGGCATCCGGGTGGTCTCACGCGATGGAGGTCGCCTGGGTCTCGGGGCCGCCTTCAGTCGGAACCTCTTCGCCGGCGTCGACGCCGCGTTCTTCTACCTCGTCGGGATCGCCGCGATAGCCCTCTCGGCGGACCACCAGCGCGTCGGTGACCGGGTCGCGGGAACCGTGGTGGTCAGGACCTGACCCGGTGAGACTGCCCACTTCCCAACGGTTACCTGGGTCGAGAGCGTATCAGCGTGTATGGAAATCAACGTCGGATCGACCGACCGGTCCGTCCGTATCGTCCTCGGCGCACTCCTCGCCGTGCTCGGGCTGGCAGGCATCCTCGACCTGTGGGCGGCGAACGTCGTCGTCGCGGCCGTCCTGACCCTGGTCGGCGTCGTCGTCCTGGGCACCGGCCTCACGCGGCGATGTCTGCTCTACAAACCCTTCGGCATCGATACGAGCAACCGATAATGGCGGTGATCGATCCGGCACCATCGACGCTTTGGGCGAGCGCGACGTAGCCCCGGCCGTGCGCGAATACGGCTTCGAGTTGCGCCTCTGTGCCCACCTCGAGCGGGCGGGGCTCCCGGGCGACACCGACGTTGCAGCCGGTGGTGTGCTCGGCCGACAACTCGGCACCAGCGTCCACGCCGCCGGCGGCCGCATCGTCGACGTGGTGTACGTCGAACCGGGCCCGGCGTTCGAGGAGCGCGTGGCGCTCACCCCCGAGACCATCCCGAACGGGGCTATCGAGGCCGACGTCGGCGTCGGCCGATTCGTCCGCGAGACGCGAGCGATCGACGGGCCACCGGAACGGGCACACCGCCTCGCCGAGCGCGCCGCCGAGGTGGGCTTTTTCGAACGGACCAGGCGAGACGGGCATCCGGTGGTCCGCCAGGTCGCGCGGTATCCCGCGTGGTACGGCCGGATCGTCGGCATCGAGAACAAACCGGACCTGGGAACGCCGGGCGACCTCGAGACACAGTTGCGGACGGACGTGAGCCTGGGCGTCCTCGACGCCGCGATCCTCGCGACCGAGTCCTACGTCACGCGGGCGCACCTCAACCGCATCCCCGATGCGGTCGGGGTCTGGCGGGTGCATCCGGACACTGCCATCGAGGTCGTCAGGGAACCGACGCCACTCGATCCGACGCGACCGGGGGTCGAACCGCTCGACTGGCATCCGAACCGGACCGACGTCCGGGTCGTCTCACCCGCCGCGATCGAGCGACAGCGCCGCCGCGTCGCCGAACGGGCCTACGGCAAGGGCTGGCGGACCTACTCGATGCCGGCGTGCGAGCGGTGTACGCCATCGCAGTCGTCGGACCCCTCGCTCCCCTACTGTGCGTTCCACGACCGTATCGTCAACCCGAGCGAGACGTGCACGAGCGACTGTCCGGGAAAGCTCCCTGCCGATCCACCGGCCGTCGACCTCGAAGCGGAGCGGGCGCGGCGGACCGCCTGGGAGCCCGCGCCGACGCCGAAGACGCGTCGACAGTCGGGCCTCGACCACTTCTCGTAAGCTACAGCGAGAACGTCTCGCCGTCGAGCGCCAGTTCGTCGGCGAACGCCTCCTCGACGTCGTAGTGGTGTGAGACGTGGACGAGCCGAGTTCGGTCGGCGTCGAGGTCCGCCGCCAGGGCGAGTGCCCCCTCGCGAGTCATGTGTTTGGTGCCGAAGGTGCGCGGGACGCCGTCGTCGTCGTAGTCGGCGCCACCGATGGGGTGGTACTCACACGCCGTCGCGGGCAGGATGGCGTCCGCGAGAAGGAGATCGGGGTCCGCGAGTCTGTCCCTCGACTCGTCGGGGATCGCGTAGGTCGTATCCCCGGTGATCGAGAGTCTCGCGTCCCCGTTCTCGATCACCAGCCCATAGCAGACCAGCGGTGGATGGTCGACGGGCACGAGCGTGACGTCGAACCCCGCCGCCTGGAACGTCTCGAAGGGGGACTCCGGACGGACCGTCACCCGGTCGAGGTAGTGATACTTGCGGGCGACCGTCTCCGCCACCGATTCGCCGGTCTGGGGGTCGGTCTCGTCGGCGGCGTGGACGTCGAGGTCGTCGACGAGTCGGTAGACGTTCCCCAGGCCGTCGAGGTGGTCGAAGTGAATGTGCGTGATGACCGCGGCGTCCGGCAGGTCGACGTCGTGGGTAAGAAACTGTGCGCGGAAGTCGGGGCTGGCGTCGACCAGCAGCGATTCGCCGGTGCGTTCGTTGACGACGTGGACGGAGAATCGGGTCCGCTCGACGCCGGACTCCCGCGCCCGCTCGCAGGTGGCACAGTGACACCCGGGGGTCGGCGTCCCGGTGGTGTCCCCGGTACCGAGCAGCGTGACCCGCATGCTAGTGGGTCGCGGCGTGGTCGTGGTCGTTCCCTTCGAGGGCTGCGTCGAGCGTGTCGAGGTTCCGCAGGTGGTCGCGCTCCTCGAACTCCTCGACCGCGTCGAGGAGGTCCTGCTGGGTCAACTCGCGACGGTCGCTGACGAGGGCCTCGAGGACCGCCTCGCGCAGCACGAGCCTGAGGTCGCTCCCCGTGAGCCCCTCGGTCTCGGCCGCGACGGCCTCGGGGTCGAAGTCCGCGATGTCGAGGCGCTTGGTGACCAGCCGAAGGATGTCGGCGCGCATCCCTTCGTCCGGCCGCGGGAAGTTGAGGATCTCGTCGAAGCGGCGCCAGGCGGCCGTGTCGAGTTCGTCGGGGTGGTTGGTCGCCCCGATGAGCAGGACGTCGTCGCGGATCAGGCTGATCTCGTCGATGGACTTCAACAGCGTGTTGACGGCGCGCTTGATGGCGGCATGCTCGTCGCTGGTGCGTGTCTTCGCCACGAAGTCGAACTCGTCGATGAAGAGGATACACGGGGAGAGTCGCTTGGCGACCTCGAAGACCTTCTCGACGTTCTTCGCGGTCTCGCCGAGGTACTGGCTGGTGATCATCGACAGTTTCACCTCGACGAACGGGAGGTCCAGCTGGTGGGCCAGCCCCCGCGCAGTCGACGTCTTGCCGGTGCCCGGCGGGCCGACGAACAGGAGCTTCCCGATCTCGCGGAGACCGATCTCCGCCAGGTAGTCGCGGTGCTCGATGGCCTTCGCGACCTTCGTGACCTCCGTCTCCTGCTCCTCCGTGAGGACCAGATCGTCGAGGGTGACCTCGATCTCGGCCGGGGCCCGGACGTCCACGAGATCGAGCATCTCCTCGTCCTCCTCGTCGAAGTACTCGTGGAGCAGGCCGTCGATCCACTGCGGATCGGCTTGCACGGGTCGGTTCTCGGCTCGGGCCGCCTCGTAGTCGACCGCGAAGCGATCGTCGTCCTGGAAGTGGTAGGCCAGCACCGGGTTCGCCTGGACGCGCTCGTCGTCGGCACGCTCGGCGTACCACTCGATGGCCATCTCGTCGTCCGTGAAACTGAGCTGGCCCGAGAAGGTGTCGCGTTCGGTGAACATCTGGCCGGAGATCTCCGCCCAGGGGTCCTCGATACCGGTCGCCTCGGTCACCTCGTCCTCGTCGAGACGCGGGGGACGGGAGACCCCGTCACCGGACCAGATCGCCATCCGAATCGCCGGCGGAAGGTCGTTCTCGTCGAGGTTCGTGTGCCGATCGTAGAGGCGTGCCGTCAGTAGACATTCGACGACATCCAGCGCCCTGTCGTTCATCGGTTAGAGTTGCTAGCCCGGACGGTTAAGAGCGTCGGGAGTCCTCCGCGACGAAGAAGACGAGCGGTCGGCTATGGAGATACCCCTGGTGGGTGACCCGTTCGTACCCGTCGAGCCGATAGCCGACCTCGTCGGCGTCCTCCTCGAGGGCGATGACCACCGGCGGCGGGTTCTCGTCGAGTCGCGAGAAGGACTTCGTACTCGAGACGTTGGCGTCGGACATCGCGAAGTACCACGGCAGCGGTAGCCGCTCGAACCAGCCGTCGTACCCCCCGGTCTCGATGTCGTGGGTCAGCGTCTGGTGTTCGTCGCCGGCCGCGTAGAACTCGTCCCCGAAGAAGACGACGTCGACGCCCTCGTTCGTCTCGGCGATGGTCGCTATCTCGGCGAGCGTCGGTTTCATATCGCCCGCGGGTTGGGCGTACTGCACGAGTTCGTTGTCGGGCGACTGCGGCGCGAGATAACTCGTCGAGACCGTCGCGACGGCCGGCACGCTGGCGGCGAGCAACAGGACGACCGCCGCGATGACGACGGTCGTTCGGTCACCGGACTCGTGTGCGGACCGGAGGTTGCGATAGACGAGCGACAGCCCGACGGCTGCCGGAATCGCGAGCGGAACGAGGACGTGGACGGCACTCCAGGGGGCCTTGATGTCCGAGACGATGGCGTACCCCACGAGGCTGGCCATGCCCCAGTAGAAGGCGAACGCGACCAGGTCGCGGGGTTCGCCCTCGCCGTACCGGTCGCCGACGAAGCCGACGATGGAGAACGCGAACGTGGTCACGCCGCCGACGAGCACGACCCGGATGAGGTGGCCGAGGTACTCGACCGTCGAGTGTTCCTGCATACCCGTACTCCCCCAGAGGTCGAGGAACTCCTCCGCCGTGCCCATCGTCGCGGCCTGAAGGACCGAGGGGAACTGGGCGGGGTTCGCGAGGGCCTGGTAGAGGTCCGGTTTCGGCGCGTAGAAGGCGACGAAGACCACGACGAGTTCGAGTGCGCCGACGACGATGGGAGCCTTCCATCGCCAGAGTCCGCGCCCGATGGACAGGAGTTCGCGTTTCGCCACGCCAACCGGGTCCTCCTCACGATACCGGGCGCCCAACAGCCGATAGTCACCGATGAGCACCAGCGCACCCAGCCAGGCGATGGGGTACAGCAGGACGTTCTCCTTGGTGGTCGCCGCCAGACCGAACAGCGGCGCTCCGAGGAGGAGATAGCGTGCCTTCCCCGTGTCCATCGCCCGGACGAACAGGCCGAGCGCGGTGACGGCGAAGGCCGCCAGCAGTACGTCGTTGCGCATGAACCGCGAGTAGTACACCAGGACCGGGTTCCCGGCGAGGAGCAGGCCAAGCGCGATGACCTCCGTGTCGCGCAGCCGGGAGCGGAACAACAGGGCGGCGAGGGGGAACAGCCCGCCGACGACCGCGACGACCAGTCGGGCGGTGAAGTCCGAGGGGCCGAATACGGAGAAGACGACGCCGTTGACGTGCGGGAGGAACGGGCCGTGGATGATCGGACGATACTGCCAGGCCTCGACGGCCATGTAGTGCAGGATCCAGTGGGCGACCCGCGCTTCGTCCTGGTGGGCGACGCGGGCACCGAGCCACGCGACTCTGACGATGAGGGCGACCGCTACGACGAGGAGGAGGGCGACCGGTGGACGCCGGAGGTGCCGGAATCGTCCCATTGCCACAGACTATCCCACATCGAAATATACGCTTTCTGTTGTCGAGACCGAGGGTCGTGCTGTCGTCCGGTGGACGGGTGGGCGCGCGCCGTCCCAAACACCTATCGGGGCGGCCGTCCAAACGAAGAACGACATGGAAGCAGAAGACATCCAGGCGATGCTCGAGAAAAACGGTGAGGTAATGGTGGCAGTCACGGAGTTCGACGTGCCACTCGAACTGCACCTCCACGACACCGAAGTCACCGAGGACATGGTTCGCCTCGAACTCACCGACGGCAAACTCAAGTTCGACGTCGACGAGGTCGTCGGCGCCTGGCAGCACACCCACTCGCTGGCCGACTTCGGCCTCGAGTGAGCGGCTAACCACTCGCGGTCCCCGACCGCAGAGACCCGCTCGCCGACTCGAATCGGTGGATAAACCGCTCGCGGATTGCGAGGGGTTCTGTTGGCTTTATTGTGGTGGATTGCCCACCACTGGGTATGCCATCCGAAACCACACCGGTCATCGCCGAAGCGGTCCGGACACCACAGGGCAAAGAGGACGGGGTCTTCGCCGACACCCGAACCGAGGACCTCTCGGTCCCGCTCATCGATCACATCCTCGAGGAGAACGGCCTCACGAGCGAAGACATCGACGACCTCATGTGGGGCGTCGCCAACCAGAGCGGCGACCAGGACAACAACGTGGCCCGGGTCATCGCCCTCCTCTCGGAGTTGGGTGAGGAGACGCCCGCGACCACCATCAATCGGTGGTGTGCCTCCTCGATGCAGTCCATCATGTCCGCCAGCGACGCCATCCGCGCCGGGCAGCGCCAGGCCATCATCGCCGGCGGGGCCGAGAACATGTCCCGTGTGCCCATGCAGGCGGGCTACGAGCACCTCCACCCCGCGCTCAGCGAGCAGTACAACGTCCCCGAACTCCAGATGGGGATGACCGCCGAGGCCGTCGCCGAACGGTACGACGTCTCCCGCGAGGAGCAAGACGAGTACGCCCTGCAGAGCCAGCAGCGGGCCGCCGAAGCCACCGATTCCGGAAGATTCGACGACGAGATTCTCCCCATCGAGACCGACGACGGCCTCGTCGAGGAGGACGAGGGCATCCGCCGGGACACGACGATGGAGGCCCTCCAGCAGCTGCCGACCGTCTTCAAAGGCGACGGGACGGTCACGCCCGGCAACGCGTCGCAGATCTCCGACGGGGCGTCGGCGACGCTGGTCACGAGCGAGGCGTTCGCCGAGGAACACGACCTCGAGATCATGGCCTACGTCGGCGACCACAACGTGGCTGGCGTCGACCCCCGCGTGATGGGGATCGGGCCGGTGCCAGCGACCCGCGGCCTCCTCGAGCGCACCGGCGAGTCCATCGACGACTTCGACCTCGTCGAGTTGAACGAGGCGTTCGCCTCACAGACCGTCTACGCGCGAGACGAACTCGGCATCGACAACGACATCTTCAACGTGAACGGCGGGGCCATCGCCCTCGGCCACCCGCTCGGGGCGAGTGGGGCACGCCTGCCGGTGACGCTGCTCCACGAGATGGAAAAGCGGGACGCAGAGAAGGGGCTGGCGACGCTCTGTGTCGGGTTCGGTCAGGGCGGAGCGATCACGTTCGAGCGGAAGTAACAGCGGCGGCCTACGACTCCTCTTCGTAGATCATGTTCACCTGATCCGCGTACCGGTCCAGGATGTTCCGGCGTTTTTTCTTCATCGTGGGCGTCAGCATCTCGTTGTCCTCGGTGAACTCCTCCGGGACGATGCGGAACTGCTTGATCTGCTCGTACCCCTCGAACCCCTCGTTGACGTCGTCGACTTCCTCCTGAATGCGTTCCTCGACGGCGTCGTCCCGGCAGATGGCCCGTGGTTCTTCGGGCAGGTCGATGCCCTCCTTCTCGGCCCACTTGCGGACGCCCTCGAAGTTGGGGACGATGAGCGCACTCACGAACTTCTGGTCGTCGCCCATCACGAACGCCTGTTCGACGAGCGTGCTCGGCGCGAAGGCGTCCTCGATGGGGCCGGGGGCGACGTTCTTGCCGGTCGAGAGCGTGAGGATGGACTTCGCGCGCTCGAGGAAGGTGATGTAGCCGTCCGAGCGCAGGTCGACGACGTCGCCGGTCCGGAACCAGCCGTCCTCGGTGAACGCCGCCGCCGTCTCGTCGGGGAGCTGCCAGTACCCCTGGAAGACGTTGGGGCCCTTGACCAGCAGTTCGCCGGCGGTCCCGTCGGCGTCCTCCAGTTGCTGTGGTGAGGCGATGGACTCGTCCACGCTGACCGCCTCGTCGATGACCGGCGGTCCGATGGTCCCGACCTTGGGCTCCTCCGGCGGGTTGACGCTGATTACCGGGGCGGTCTCGGTCAGGCCGTAGCCCTCGAGGATGGGCAATCCCATGCCGTGATAGAGCGAGCACAGTTCGGGCGAGAGGCTACCGCCACCCGAGATGAAGAACTCGATGTTGCCGCCCAGCGCCTCCCGCACCTGCGAGAAGACGAGGCGGTCCGCGATGGCCCGTTTCAGCGAGAGGAGCGGCCCCGGCGAGTCGGCCAGGTGATAGTCCTGGCCCACCCCGGTCGCCCAGTGGAAGATCCGCGCCTTCACCGGCGACTCGGTGGCCTGCTCGCGGATGGCGTCGTAGAGGCGCTCGTAGACCCGGGGGACGCTGGTCCCCGAGGTCGGTCTGACGAGCTGGAAGTCCTCGCGGAGGGTGTCGGGGTCTTCGGCGTAGCAGACGTGTGCCCCGCTCGCGAACTGCAGGAAGTGTCCGGCGAGTCGTTCGAAGACGTGGGCCAGCGGGAGGAAGGATAGGGTCCGCGAATCGCTGGTGATGGCCGGGACGTCCGCGTCCTTGTCCGGGCGCGGGGCGTAGCGGGCACGGGTCTGGTTGACGTTCGACCGGAAGTTCCAGTGGCTCAACTCGACCCCCTTCGGCTTGCCCGTCGTCCCGGAGGTGTAGATGAGACTCGCCAGGTCCTCGACGTCCCGGTCGTCGATCCAGGACTCGTACGCGTCGGGATCCCAGGCCGCCTCGCCCATCTCGTAGAGGTCCGCCATCGTGTAGATGTCGTCGCGTCCCTGGTCGTCGACTTCGTCCATCGCCACGACGAACTCCACGTCGAGGTCGTCCTCGACCGCGAGTACCCGGTCGAGCATCGACTGGTTCTCCACCACGACGCCCATCGACCCGGAGTCGCCGAGCAGGTGTCTCGTCTGGCGCTCCGAGGAACTCGCGTAGACGGTCGTGATGATGGCGCCGACCGAGAGGAGCGCGAAGTCGGTCTGGGCCCATTCCATGCGCGTGTGCGAGAAAATACCGACCCTGTCGTCCGCTTCGACCCCGAGTTCGCGAAAGCCGGCGGCGAACCGGCGGACGAGATGGCGCATCTCGTCGTAGGTGAGCTCCGCGAACTCGCCGTCCGGCGCCGGGTCGAGGACGTCTGGCGTCAGCGTCCGGTCGTAGACACCGCCCTTGTAGCCCTGGGCGGGATTGTCGGGATGCCGGGCCGCCGCGTCCTCGAACATCCGGGCGAGGGTCGTCTCGCCGATCACCTCGTCGTCGTACTCGCGCTCCGCCTCTTGCCAGTCCATGTCATGCAACTACGCGTCACTGCTCATAAGATATCGTAAAACTCCACGAACGTTCATTCCAGTTTCGGCCGACGCCTTGATCGTCCCCCAGGTGCCCTCCATCTCGTTGTTCTCGACGAAGTGCTCGACGACGGCCGCCTCGTCCTCCAGTTCCTCCAGGCGCGCTTCGACGGCCTCGACCCAGTCCACGATGACCCGTTCGTACTCCGCGAGGGTGGCCTGTGGATCCTCGTCGACCGGCCCGAAGTGCGGGTAGAGCAGGACCTCGGGGTTCAGGTCGGCGATGGTCTGGACATCCTCGAGCACGAGTTCCAGGTCGAAGTTCGGCGGGGGCGAGGTCTCCCGGATCCGGTCCTGTTCGGGGACCCAGATGCCCGCCGCGTCGGCGACGTAGACCGCCGCGTCTGCCTCCTCGTGGAAGACGACCTGGTGGGGGGCGTGTCCCGGAGCGTGGAGTGCCGTCAGTTCCCGGTCGCCGAGGTCGATGCCGTCCCCGTCGGTGAGTTCCGTGATCCGGTCCTCGGGAACGGGCTTCGGGTCGGTGTAGAACTGCCACTGCTCGCCGACTGCGGCCTTCGTCCCCTCCACGAGTTTGGTCGGATCGACGAGATGGGGCGCACCGATCTCGTGGACGTAGACCTCGGCGTTCGGCGCGGCCTCGGCCAGGAATCCCGCTCCACCGGCGTGGTCGAGGTGGACGTGCGTAGGCGCGATGACCTCGAGGTCCGCCAGGTCGATGCCCACCGACTCGATGGCGTCGGTGACCCGCTCCCAGTGCGTGCCGATACCCGTGTCCACGACCGCCGGACGCTCGGCGTCGACGATGTAGACGGCGCCGTACTCCGGGGTGTCGTACATCCCGGTGTCGACGTAGTAGACGTCGGTGGCCGATTCGACTTCGAAGACGTCGCCAGGTGCCATTGCCGGACATGGCGGGCCGCGGCGGCAAAAGGGTTCGGCAGTCGGCGGCCCCTGGCGGCGTCAC
>JBNJDE010000066.1:0-12691 GCA_051744605.1 Halobacteriota archaeon | reverse complement strand
GACTGACACAGTCGTCCGTCTGGGTCACCGGGGTTCGGGCCGCCCGCGCTCGCCGGGGCCGGTTCGTACGAGTCTCTCTCACAAACCGCAAGACGGCGTCGGGTTCGCTCTCAGCGGGTTTCGAAATGGTTTTAATACTAACTGACGAAGGAAACCCACAGAGCGCGTCTACAGCGCGAATATCACACCATGAGCGACAAACCGCACCAGAACTTGGCCATTATCGGCCACGTCGACCACGGAAAGAGTACGCTCGTGGGTCGACTCCTCTTCGAGACGGGGAGCGTCCCCGAGCACGTCATCGAACAGTATCGCGAAGAAGCCGAAGAGAAGGGTAAGGGCGGCTTCGAGTTCGCCTACGTCATGGACAACCTGGCCGAAGAGCGCGAGCGCGGTGTCACCATCGACATCGCCCACCAGGAGTTCCAGACGGACACCTACTACTTCACTATCGTCGACACACCGGGTCACCGCGACTTCGTGAAGAACATGATCACGGGCGCGTCGCAGGCTGACAACGCCGTACTCGTCGTCGCGGCGGACGACGGCGTCCAGCCGCAGACCCGTGAGCACGTCTTCCTCGCTCGCACCCTCGGTATCGAGGAACTCATCGTCGGCGTCAACAAGATGGACCTCGTCGACTACGAGCAGAACACCTACGACGAAGTCGTCGAAGAGGTCAAGGGCCTCTTCAAGCAGGTCGCGTTCGACACGGACGACGCCAGCTTCATCCCCATCTCCGCGTTCGAGGGCGACAACGTCTCCGAGCACTCGGAGAACACGCCCTGGTACGACGGCGAGACGGTCCTCGAGGCACTCAACAGCCTGCCAGAGGTCTCGCCGCCGACCGACGCCCCGCTTCGCCTCCCGATCCAGGACGTCTACACCATCTCCGGCATCGGGACGGTCCCGGTCGGACGTATCGAGACCGGCATGATGCACCCGGGCGACAACGTCTCCTTCCAGCCCTCCGACGTGGGCGGCGAAGTGAAGACGATCGAGATGCACCACGAGGAGGTCCCCGAGGCCGGCCCCGGCGACAACGTCGGGTTCAACGTCCGCGGCATCGGCAAGGACGACATCCGCCGTGGCGACGTCGTCGGCCCAGCCGACGACCCGCCCAAGGTCGCCGAGACGTTCACGGCCCAGATGGTCGTCATGCAGCACCCCTCGGTCATCACCGCCGGCTACACGCCGGTCTTCCACGCCCACACGGCGCAGGTCGCGTGTACCATCGAGGCCATCGACCAGAAGATCAACCCGTCCACTGGCGAGGTCGAGGAGGAGAACCCCGACTTCATCCAGTCCGGTGACGCCGCCGTCGTCACCGTGCGCCCGCAGAAGCCGCTCTCGATCGAGCCGTCCTCGGAGATCCCCGAGCTCGGCTCCTTCGCGGTGCGTGACATGGGCCAGACCATCGCCGCCGGGAAGGTCCTGGACGTCACCGAAGCCTAATCCATGCAACAAGCACGTGTTCGGCTCGCCGGCGTGAGCCCCGGAGACCTCGACGATATCACCGCGGACGTCCGGGAGATCGCCGAGAAGACGGGCGTCAACATGAGCGGGCCGGTCCCGCTCCCGACGAAGACCCTCGAAGTGCCGTCGCGCAAGTCGCCGGACGGCGAGGGAACTGCCACGTGGGAACACTGGGAGATGCGCGTCCACAAGCGTCTGATCGACATCGACGCCGACGAACGCGCCCTTCGCCAGCTCATGCGGATTCAGGTCCCGAACGACGTCTCCATCGAGATCGTTCTCGAGGACTAGCAACGCGCTCGACGCTCCCCGTCTTTCGACCGAAACAGAACACACAAGTACAGCAGACCGATACTGCCTGGTACGGGCTCGTAGATCAGTGGCAGATCGCTTCCTTCGCAAGGAAGAGGCCCTGGGTTCAAATCCCAGCGAGTCCATCGCACCTTTTTACTCGTCGGGTGCGCTTCGCGCACCGCTCCTCGCAAAAATCTGCACCAAAAACACGCAGCCGCGAGCCTGCGGCTCGCGGACCGCGCATCGGAGGACGACCGCCACGAACACGAAACGGGCCGCCACCGCACCCCGGAGTGACCGGACGCCCGAGATTCTCCCATGACGCGGAGAAACTGGGTGCCAACAAAATGTGGGCAGTGCTACTGAACGTGGATGCGATCGGATCGCTTTTGCAGGAACCCGAAGATGCGCTCGCTCACGAGGTTATTCCGCCCAGGGTCGCCGAGGAGATCGCCGAGCCGGTGGAGATGCGGAAGTGGTCACTGGAGTACGAGCCGCACGTGTTTAGATTTGAGCAGAGGTAGAATGCATACCCGGATCATGATTTTCTTCTGCTGCTGACTTACTTTTAGCCTTGAATTGACGAATCCCCCTCTTAAAGACCGGGCCGCCGTCTTTCAGTTTCACCCCGCTACCGGGAGTCTTATACTGATACCTCTGCTACACATCAGTTGCCAATGTCGACTGGAGGACATAAATCGAGCCCATTTGTCCCAGCAAATGGACTCTCACTCCCTCGATACGTAAGGGAGGTGAACTCGCCAGTGATATTCGTCATCGCAGCGGTCGTGATTGGGGTCGCCATCGCAGGACTCACTTCGAGTCTCCCATTCGTGACCGTCGGACAGGCCATTCTTTTCGGCCTGCTCGCTGCAGGTGTATTGACTTTCACAGGGGCGACACGGCAGTAGTACGCCGTTCGCCCTGTTGGCGAGTGTGAGTTTAATCGTGTAGCCAACTAACTTATTTTTTCCTCATACCTGCATTTACGTCTCAACTAGCGGGGTTATTATACCTGGCAGGGGCTCCATCCGCACTTTTGTGTTCTAACAGAAGTGGGAGGATGCACATCCGACAACCCTACTCTCCGAATTGGTCCGTCAACATTCGACTGCCCGCCGCTGGAGGCGACAACTGAGCGTCGGCAAGCGCAGGTCCTAACCGGAGAACCGTCTCACGACCTTCGGAACTGACGCGGACGAAACGCTTCTCGTCACGGCCGGGGGGGGGGGGGGATCGCCACCTCTCCCGGGATCGAGTCGAAGCGATTCCGACCGACTTCGACTGCTACCAGCACTCGTATCACGGACACGGGACGACGGCGATCATCGCTCTGGCCGCCTTCGAACCCTGAGCATACATGCACGCGCCAACGGCCGCAAAACGGTACTGCCGGCCTGTCAGACGGCCCCTTCGCGCACCATCTCGATGGCGTCGACGGGGCAGATATTCGCGCAGACGCCACACCCCTTGCAGTAGTCGAAGTCTATGTTCAGGTCGGTGTCGAAGGCGCTGTCCGGGCAGTACGTGTAACACTCACCGCACTCGATGCAGGCGTCGTGGTCGAGTTCGGGGCGGTGGGTGCGCCACGCGCCGGTCTTGCCCGCGGCCGCCTCGGTCGGTTGGCTGGCCGCGACCAGCAGTTCGTCGACCTCGGTGTCGATGTCGGTGTCGAATGCTCCCATGAGTTACTCCTCCGTGGCGTCGTCGTAGGCCGCACGTGCGGCCGAGGCGTTCGTCGAACCGAATGCTTCGTCGATGACGTCCGTGAGCGTCTCCAGGGTCACCAGGTCGGTGCGAGCGACCGCGCCGAGTATCGGCGTGTTGACGATGGCCGACCCGTCGGCCTGGAGACCGTGATCCTGGGCGATCGTCGTCGCGTCCACCGTGACCAGTCGTCCGGGGACGTCGAACTGCTCGGGATCGGTGGTGTTCGCGACGACGACACCGTCTTCGGCGAGCCCCTCGGTGACCGACTCGACGTCGACCAGCGAGTCGTCGAGGACGATGACGACGTCGGGCCGGGCGACCTGGCTGTACAGTTTGATCGGTTCCGTGGAGAGGCGATTGTACGAGGTGACTGGTGCGCCACGTCGTTCGGCCCCGTAGAAACTGAAGGCGGTCGCCTCCTTTCCGTCGCGGAAGGCGGCCGCCGCGAGCAGTTGACTCGCGGTCATGCCGCCCTGGCCGCCGCGGCTGTGCCACCGAATCTCCGTGACGTCGACTGCGTCGGTGCTCATTGGATCTCACCTCCGAACCAGGCGGTCTCGCCGGGTTCGGCCTGCCGAACGATGCGGGCCATGTCCTCGTAGTCGACGCTCTGGCCACCGATACCGGCGATGACCGAGGCGACGGGGCGGTCGAGCGCCATCTCGACGTCGCGGGTCAAAATGCCGCCCCGACCGAAGGACGTCGACCTGTCGAGGACGACCGGGGTCGCGTCGCCGACGGCGGCGGCGAACTCGTCCTCGGGGAACGGCGTGTACAGGAGCGGCCGGACGACCCCGGCGTCGACTCCGTCCTCCTCGCGGAGGAGGTCCGCGGCCACCTCGGCCTCGCGTGCCATCGTTCCGAGACCGACGATGACGACGTCGGCATCGTCGGTGCGGTAGGTGTGCACGAGGTCGTACTCGCGCCCGGTGACGTCGGCCAGGTCGTCGAGGGCGGCCCGGGTGGCGTCCGGGACGGCGTCCATGGCGTCCATCATGCGTCTGCGGAAGCGCCAGAAGTCCCCGCCGCCGGTCATCGCGCCGTAGCCGCGCGGATTCTCGACGTCGAGTTCGTGGGGAACCGATATCTCGCCGAGGTACTCGCGGGCCGCCGTCTCCGAGACGAGTTCGAGTGGCTGCATCGTGTGTGCGAGCGTGAACCCGTCGAGGTTCACCATCGCCGGCAACATGACGTCCTCGTTCTCGGCGATCCGGTAGGCGGCGAGCGTGAGGTCGTAGGCCTCCTGGACGCTGGCCGCGAACACCTGCGACCAACCGGCGTCGCGCTGGGACAACGCGTCCGTGTGCGACCCCCAGATGTTCCAGGGCGGTCCGAGCGCCCGGTTGGCGATGGCCATGACGACCGGGAGGCGGGCACCGGCCGTCCACCACACCATCTCGCTCATGTAGAGGAGGCCCTGGCTGGCGGTCGCGGTGAACGTCCGACTGCCGGCCTGTGCCGCACCCATGACCGCCGAGAGCGCGGAGTGCTCGCTCTCGACCCGCGAGAACGACGCGTCGAGTTCGCCCGTCTCGACGTACTCGGCGATGGATTCGACGATCTCGGTCTGTGGCGTGATGGGGTAGGCAGACACGACGTCCACGCCCGCGTCGCGGACGGCCCGGGCGACCGCTCCCGTCCCGGAGAGGATTTCGGTCCCCGCGGATCGCTCGTCCGTTGGCTCGAGGTCGGCGCTCATCGTGGCGACACCTCCCGGTCGGTGAACTGACCGAAGTACTCGATGTTCTGCGCTGCTTGCTCTTCGAGCGCCTCGACGTCCGCGTCCGTCGCGGTGTCGAACCGTCCCTGTCCCTCGACGTACTCGGCGACGGGATCGGGGTTTCGGAAGGCGGAGACGCTCGGGTTGTTGAGCGTGTACTCGCCGCCGCGCTCGCGCTCGTACAGCACCCACAGGGCACTCGAGACGGCGTTGCGCGCTACCTCGACGGTCTCGTCGGTGTCGATGCGCCACCCGGGCGGGCAGGGCGCGTGCAGGTGCAGGAACGAGATGCCGTCGGCCGCCAGCCCCTTCTCGGCCTTGCGACGGAGGTCCGGCACGAAGCCGGGCGACGCGGTCGCCATGTACGCGGGGTCGTGTGCAGAGACGATCTCGTCGATGTCTTTTTGCCGACCGATGCGACCGGTCGGCGTCGTCGTGGTCTGTGCGCCGCCGGGCGTCCGCCCGGACTTCTGGAAGCCGGTGTTCGAGTACGCCTCGTTGTCGTAGAGGACGTACAGGATGTCATCGTCGCGATCCAGTGCGCCCGACAGCGACGCCAGGCCGATGTCGGTCGACCCACCGTCACCCGCAACGACGATGACGTTGGTGTCCTCGTCTTGCTGTTCGTACGCCTGTCTAAGGCCACTCGCGGTGCTCGCGGACGCCGCAAACGCCGTGTTCACGACGGGGACGTCGAAGGCCGTGTACGGATACACGCCCTGGACGACGCTCGCACAGGAGGCCGGGATGACGAGCGTGCTGTCGTCACCCGCCTCCTCCAGGAGGTGTCGCACGCCGAGAATCATCCCGCATCCCGAACAGGCGGGGTGCCCGTCGTTGATCTGCTGGCCGGTGTCTTCACCAGTCCATGACATGGTATTGTGTAACGTCTCCCTGTTTGTCGTCGTCAATCTCTCAGCCGTACTGTCTTACAGACGGCCCTCTGTTTGCCGTCATCTCCTACGTACGTACAACCTTTTGCATAATTTGTGGTAAAACTTACCGATTTTCCGTCGGCCCGTGGGTGAGATGAACTGGCGAGGCAGTTGCGGCGGAGAACCTCGAGGTCATCCAGTCCAATGGGGCCGCCGGGACGGTCCTGGACGTCACCGGCGGTCAATCCATCCAACGAGCGCGTGGGCGGCTCGCCGACGTGAGCTCCGGAGACCTCGACGACACGCCGAATCGTCGCTACTGCTCAATTCGGTTTCGTCGGTTCAGCGTCGAATCGATAGGCGCGATGCGTTCGAGAACCTGGCACCTGTGGCGTCGCTGTTCATCTGAGCAGGTCTCGAATGACTCGAACCCCGCTAGCGAGTTCCTGACCGACAGCCGCGAGAAGGCCGAGAACTCGAACCTGCGCCGGAGCGGTTCCCGCCCAACGTGACACCGGACCGGCCGGAGCGTCTGCGCCGACTGCGAACACCGTCCGATCGCGAGCCCGAATCTCGACGGTAAGATCACTCGTGGCCAACAGCGCGGCTATCCCTTCGATCCTTCTTCGGGAGAGCCCACCCTTCGCTCGGGAGAGGGCCCCGAGCGAGGGGAAATCGACGAATAGCCGATCGCCGGTCGATCGCACGTCGACCCGAGCCGTTCCGACCGTGATTTCGAGGTCCGTCGTCACCGTCAGCGGCGCGCGAGGCTTCGCTGTTTCAGTCACGCTCGCGAGTCGTGATACTGACAGTCCCGTCGATTTGCCAGGGGGTGTGTTCTGCGTCCTCGCCGACTTTATTGGGCACTTGAACCTCCATGTCTTCGAACTCGTAAACGATCTCTGCATGGCGGCCCGTTAGCCGTTCGTAGAGTCCCATCGCCAGGTCTGACCATTCAGTTGGTTCCTCGATTTTCTCCGCTTCGGCCGTTGTTTCGGACATAGTCTTCGTAACGTAGGACCTGCAGTCATATGATTCCTTGGATATCTAACAATTCTGCCATCGCGAGATGGGCCAGACCTTCGCCGGTCAGGGCCTCGACGGATTCTCGTCCGGAGGAAAATACCCATAGATTCAAATATTTGGATATTCTAATATTGTCTAGAGTCGACCACTGATGCCGCCATCCAACCACGCAACCGACACGGAGGTACAGTTCCGCGGACGGACCAGGAGTAGCGACGACGTCTCGACGGTCGATACCGAACTCGTCGTCACCGGGGACTGCGTTCGCGCTCGTCCTCTCGAGGGAGTGGATAGCGACTCCGCCCTGGACTTCTCGATCTCGCTCGCGGAGGTCACCGCCTTACGGTGTGAGGGACTGCTCTGTCGTTCCGTCTCCCTGGAAACGGAGTGCGAAGAAGTCCGGATTCCGACCCACGAACTGGACGAACTCGCCTTTCGCAACGCGGTCCTCGCGGCGACGGATCTGGAGAACTCGTGCACGCGTCTGGGGTTGGGTCAGTATGGGATCTGTCTCTGTGGGCCGGGAACATACGTCGGGTGCCTGCTTACCGTCGGCGGGCTAGGAATGATTCTCTCGGTAATCGGTGCCACTCTCGGGGCCGTCGTGGGCGGGGCGGGCGTTGCGTTGCTGGCCGTTATCTTCCTCGCCCGGTCGATCTCGAAGTGGCGTGGGGCAAACGTCTGGGAGCGCCCCGTTGCGGGGACCCCAGCGTAACCGGCCGCACCGTTCCGTTCTACTCGTCCATCTGATCGCGGATGACGCTCTGGATGACTTCGATGCCGTCGATGATCCTGTCGTCGGCGATGGAGTAGAAGTTCCGCACACCGTCCCGTTCGCGGCTGAGCATCCCCTGATCACGCATGATCTTCAGGTGCTGGGAGAGTGTCGACTGGGGGATGTCGGTCTTCTCTTCGATCGTCGAGACCGAGTAGGCCGCCCCGGACTTGAGCAGGTCCAGGATCTTCAGCCGATTCGCGTTCGCACAGATACCACAGTACTCTGCGTGAGCCTCGTAGAACGCGTCGCTTTCGAGTTCGCTCATGGCCGTCCTAGGATCACTCGCTGTAAAGAAGATTCGCTCGCTACTGCACGGACTCCGCGCACCGTCGCGATGGCCCAGTCATCGTTCGTCTCGGCGGCTACATTCGACCCGGATTTCTCCCCGTACCTTCCACCTGCTTATCCATAGGTTATCCGGTGGTACCGACGATATGGTATTGTGCAGTATTCCCAAAAGCGTTATCTGACGTCGTCGGATACCGAGTCACCAGTAGAACATGACCACGAGTCGACTCCACTACGAGGCCGCTCGCGAATGATGGACCCCTCATCGACGGTCGAATTCCTTCGATCGGTGTCGCCAGTGGCCTTCGTGCTCGGCGAGGCCCTCGTCCTGTACGGCCTGACCGGCGTCCTCTTCGATCGCACCGGGTCCACTGTCAAAGCCGCGATTACGGCGGAGTGACGATGGTCGGCGGGGTCTCTACGCTCTCCATCGTGGGCTTCGGTCTCTTCGGCGTGCTCGTCGGCGTGATCTTCGGGTACTTCGGGATGGGTTCGTTCATGGTGACGCCGACGCTGCTGGTGTTCGGCTACGATGCGACAGTCGCCGTCGGGAGTGGACTCGCCTTCGTCTTCGGAACGGCCGTCATCGCGACGTTGAAACACCGAGAGATGGGCCAGGTCGATTACACGCTCGGGATCGTCACGATCGTTGGAACCACCATCGGTATCGAGGTCGGCAAACGGGGGCTGCTTTACTTCCGGTCGATCGGCCTCGCCGACGGAATCGTGACGGCTGCGTACGTTCTGTTACTCGGGGGCGTGGGGGCGATGGTCGTCCTGGAGGCCCTGGGCGAGGATTCCCCGTCCGACGATGGCGACGGAACCGGGCGGTTGCCATGGGTCCCCACGCTCGGGATGCGGCCATGTCTGTCGCTGCGCGGCGGCGTGAACATCTCGGCGTGGACGCTCGTCCCCCTGACCTTTTTGACCGGGTTGCCCGCCGGGCTTCTCGGGATCGGTGGCGGATTCATCCGGGTGCCGGCGTTGACCTATCTGGTCGGCGTGACCATGCCGATTGCCGTCGGCACGAGCGTCTTCGCCATCATGGTCTCCGGCGGCATCGGGAGTCTCTCCTGGGCGCAGGCCGGCGGCGTCGAACTGGCGGTCGTCGCGCCGCTGTTGCTCGGGAGCGCGTTCGGCGCGCGGCTGGGGTCGTCCGTGACGGATCTCGTCGACGCCGAGACCGGTCGGCTGTACTTCGGGGTCATGTTGTTGTTCGGCGCGGTCGCCGTCGCGGTGCGGCAGGTCGGGATCCGACTCGACGTGCCAGAACTCAGGGTGCTGGGCGTCGCGTTGATCGTCGGCTCCGCGGCCGTGGTCACGGCAACGGTGCTCTATTCGGGGATTCAGGCGGTGCGCCACCCGGAGGCGGCACCGTCGGCGGAGTGAACCGGCGATTGGTGTCACTCTCGAAACAATTAATCGGGTGGACGCCGTGCGGATAGTATGGCAGACGAGATCACCGACATCGACGAACTACCGTCGACGCCCCGCGACCTCGCGGACACCCACCCGGACGTGTGGACGGCGTACACCGACCTCGGCAGGGCAACCGCGGACGCGGGCCCAATCGACGGGGAGGAAAAACGGCTCGTCAAGCTCGCGCTGGCGGTCGCCGCCGAATCGGAGGGTGCGGTCCACTCGCACGTGCGCCGCGCACTGGACGAGGGGAGTTCCCCCGAGGCGCTCCGACAGGTCGCGATCCTCGCGATCCCGACCATCGGGTTTCCGGCGGCCATGGCCGCGCTGAGCTGGATCGACGACCTGGCCGAGTAACGACTACGAGCCCGGCTGACGGCCCGTTCCGCGGCCGAGAAGGTCTTGCCCACGCGGCCCCGACGCCACGATATGGATCGCCCCACCAGTCCGACGATCGACCTCCTGCTCGTCTTCGGCGTGGTCTACGCGATCCAGCAGATCGCGGGGGCGTTCGGCATCGGGTCGGTCTGGTTCGCCCTCGCCACCCCGTTCGCCCGCCCCTGGACCCTGGTCACCTCCGTCTACGCCCACGCCAGCATCCAGCATCTCGTGACGAACGCCATCTCCCTCGTCCTCGTCGGCTTCGCCCTCGAACGGTTCACGACGCGGTTCCGATTCCACGTCTTCGTCCTCCTCACCGGCAGTCTCGCGGCCGTCGCGGAACTCCTCGTCGCCGGAGCCCTCGGCCGGACCGTCGCGGTCCTCGGCGCGAGCGGGGCCATCCTCGCCCTCTTCGGGTACGTACTCACCGGCAACCGTCTCGTCGACGGACTCTTCTCGCGGTTCCGGCTCGGTCACCGGGCGAAACTCGCGCTGGTCGTCGTCGCGGCAGTGGTCGTGACCCTCGCGACGGCCGAGCGAGGGGTGGCGGTGGTCGCCCACGCCACCGGTTTCGTGCTGGGCATGGTCGGCGGCCGGTACCGCTTGCTCCGGGTGAACTGAGACGCTACTAGCGGGGGTTGCTACCACATCTGAAGGAGTTATACGGCCACGCACCGAGGTCCGACCCATGAACCAACAGTCCCCGAACGACGCCGAGGGGCGGATGCACCACGACAAGGATCCGAGTCTGCCCTCGAACGACGTCACCGAGGGCGTCGAACGCGCCCCACACCGGGCGATGTTCCGCGCGATGGGTTACGACGACGAGGACTTCGCCGCGCCGATGATCGGCATCGCGAACCCCGCGGCCGACATCACCCCGTGTAACGTCCACCTCGACCAGGTGGCCGAATCGGCTTACGACGGCGTCGACGAGGCCGAGGGGATGCCCATCGAGTTCGGCACCATCACCATCTCCGACGCCATCTCGATGGGGACCGAGGGAATGAAGGCCTCGCTCGTCTCCCGGGAGGTCATCGCCGACTCCGTCGAACTCGTCGCCTTCGGCGAACGGATGGACGGTCTGGTCACCATCGGAGGGTGCGATAAGAACCTGCCCGGGATGATGATGGCCGCCATCCGGACCGACCTCCCCTCGGTGTTCCTCTACGGCGGGTCCATCATGCCCGGACGACACGACGGCCGCGAGGTCACCATCCAGAACGTCTTCGAAGGCGTCGGTGCGGTCGCCTCGGGCGACATGAGCGTGGACGAACTCGGCGAGATGGAGCGGACTGCCTGTCCGGGCGCGGGTGCCTGCGGCGGGATGTTCACCGCGAACACGATGGCGTCGATCAGCGAGGCCATCGGGCTGGCGCCCCTGGGGAGTGCGAGCCCGCCCGCGGAGTCCGAGGGGCGCGACGACGTGGCGAGACGTGCTGGCGAACTCGCCGTCGAGGTGGTCGGGGCTGACCGCCGTCCCTCCGACATCCTCTCGAAGGAGTCCTTCGAGAACGCCATCGCGGTCCAGGTCGCACTCGGCGGGTCGACCAACGGCGTCCTGCACGTGCTGGCGCTGGCCGCCGAGGCGGCCGTCGACCTCGACCTCGAGGACTTCGACCGCGTCTCGAACCGGACGCCGAAGATCGCGGACCTCCAGCCAGGCGGCTATCGCGTGATGAACGACCTCCACGAGGTCGGCGGCGTGCCGGTCGTCCTTCGACGCCTCCTCGAGGGCGGCTACGTCCACGGCGACGCCATGACCGTCACCGGCCGAACCATCGCCGAGGAACTGGCACGACTCAACCTCCCCGCCGACGAGGCAATCGACGTCGATTATCTCTACGACGTCGACGACCCGCTCCACGAGGAGGGCGCGATCAAGATCCTCTCCGGGAACCTCGCTCCCGACGGCTCGGTCCTGAAGGTCACGGCCGACGACGAACTCTTCCACGAGGGGCCGGCCCGCGTCTTCGAGAACGAGGCGGACGCCATGGCGTACGTTCAGGCTGGCGACATCGAGTCCGGGGACGTCATCGTCATCCGCAACGAGGGGCCCCGAGGCGGGCCGGGGATGCGAGAGATGCTCGGGGTCACGGCGGCGGTCGTCGGTCAGGGCCACGAAGACGACGTCGCCCTCGTCACCGACGGTCGGTTCTCCGGGGCGACCCGCGGTCCCATGATCGGTCACGTCGCGCCGGAGGCCGCCACTGGCGGTCCGATCGCCGCGCTCGAGGACGGTGACCGTATCACGGTCGACGTCCCCAACCGCGAACTCTCGGTGGCACTCGACGACGCGGAACTCGACGCCCGCCTCGCCGATGCCCCCGACTTCGAGCCACCGTACGAGGGCGGCGTCCTCCGCAAGTACGGGGACGCCTTCGACTCCGCCGCGAACGGTGCCGTCACGAACCCGGCGGTGAAACGAGACGAGTGATTCGACGGGGTCCGTTTTGCTGATGTAACTACTTCTGTTCACGTGGCCCCCATACAGTGAAGGGGCTCCATCCAAAATATGGTGGGTATGAGTAGCAAACCGGAGTCCGGGTCCGAGACGAACCCCATCGAGTTCACCGAGACGGCACTCGCGGAGGCACGGGCGGCGATGGAGGCGGCGTCCCTCGACCCCGACGAGAACGGTCTGCGCGTCATGGCCCGGGAGAAGAACTGCGACTGCGGATCGCTGTCCTACGGGATGCGCTTCGAGTCCGAACCCGCCGAGGA
>JBNJDE010000065.1:0-12799 GCA_051744605.1 Halobacteriota archaeon | reverse complement strand
GGCCGGCATCGTGTATCCACTCCTGTTCGCCAGCGTGGGCGGTGCCCTCGGTGGATTCCTCGAACAGCGCGATCGGACCGCCGACGCCGAAGCGCGTTCATAGCCCGACGCGTCCCCGTTTCGACGGTATCCACTGATGGTCGAGTAGACCCGCCGTATCGCTCAGGGACAGTCGCTCTCGTCGACGGGCTGTCGTTCTGCCCCCTGCGCTATCGCACGGGTCTCCCCCGACTCGATAGCGACCGTCATCGACTGCCCACCGTACCCGTGGGTCTCGTCGTGGCCACGGACCACGACGCAGGTCACGTCCGCCGGGATATCGACGGTCGCCGACCGCGTGAACGGTTGCTGGGAGTGTGCGTGCAGGAGTTCTCGCCGACCGAGTCGGGTACCGTCCACCCGTTCGACCTGCCACCAGTTCGCGTAGCCGTCCTCGCCATCGTCGTCGTGGTGGAGCGTGACGTCGAACGTGTAGCTTCCGTCTTCCCCGTCGACCGCCACGTCGACGACGTTCGCCTCGCGGAAGTCGAGTTCCGGTTGCGTGCCCGTTCCGGTACCGGGACCGGTGGTCGAATCCCCGGTGACGGTCCCTGCAGCTGTGGCGGCCGTCCCAGGTTCCCCAGTTGGTTCCCCCGAGCCATCGTCATCCCTCAGCAAATCGGCACAGCCCGCGAGGGCGCCGACCACGGCCGCGCTCGTGAGCCCGGAGAGTAACTGCCGCCTCGTGCGGCCTGACCCCTGTGTCATACCACACAGACGGCGTCCGCTCGCAATAATTCTCGGATACCCAACGATTTCGTACGGAACTCCTGTCTCACGGGTTTCGCGGTGAATCCGCGGTTCGCGGAGCGGTCGGGGCCGAATCGGTCGTCGCTCTAGAAGCGTTTTTGCCGCGCCCGCACCCACCCGGCAGGTAGTGGCAGATCTCGAGCGCAAGGGTATCGACATGACCACGGGGGCGATCGGCCCGAAACTGGCCTCCCTGGCCTGGCCGCTGGTCCTCGGTAACCTCCTGCAGACGGCGTACAACCTCGCCGACATGTTCTGGGTCGGCCGGGTGAGCGGCGAGGCCGTCGCCGCCGTCTCGTTGATGTTCCCGCTGTCGTGGATGTTCGTCTCGACGGCCATCGGTATCACGGCTGCCACCATCGCGCTCGTCTCCCAGCACGTGGGTGCCGGCGACCGCCGCGAGGCCGACCGGGTCGTCGGGCAGACGGTGGTGCTGGCGCTGGCTATCTCGGCGGCACTCGCGATCGGGGGCTGGCTGGTCCGATACGAACTCCTCTCGACGATGGGAGCAGAGGGACTGGTCTTCACCGACGCGCTCGCGTACATCGAGATCATCTTCCTCTCGCTCCCGCTCACGTTCCTGTTCTTCGCGTTCAGGGCCGCCCTCCAGGGCGCCGGCGACACGCGGACGGCGATGTGGCTCGTGTTGGTCTCCGCAGGGATGAACGTCGTGATCGACCCGTTCGTGATCCTCGGGTGGGGACCGTTTCCGGCGATGGGCACCAGAGGTGCCGCCTGGGCCACGCTAGCATCCCGAGCGTTCGCGACCGTCGTCGGGATCGCGGTCCTCCTGGAGGGGACCTACGGCGTCAAGTTGTACCTCTCCGACCTCGTGCCCGACCGCCGCGTCATGCGCCAGTTGATCTCCATCGGCTACCCCGCGACCTTCGACGGCTGGGCGCGGAGTTCCGCCGCCGTAGTGATGGCCTCGTTCGTGACGCCCTTCGGAACGGCCGCCATCGCGGCCTACGGTATCGGCGTCAGGATGATGTCCGTCACCTGGTCGGTCGCGGGCGCGGTCGGGCAGGCGACGGCGACCGGCGTCGGCCAGAATCTGGGGGCGAAGACCCCCGACCGCGCGGGACGGGTCACGTGGATCGCGACCGGCGGGACCATGGCGTTCCTCGCGGCGGCGACGGTGGTCGCGATGGCCTTCCCGGAACCGCTCTACCGTATCTTCATCGACGACCCGACCATCGTCGCGGAGGGGCGGACGTTCGTCTACGTCATCGCGCCGGTGTGGGCCTTCTTCGGCGGGACGATGGTGATCCAGGGGGCGTTCCGCGGCGCGGGCCAGACCCGCGTCGCGATGGCGCTGTCGCTGCTCTCGCGCTGGGTCTTCCGGGTCCCCATCGCGCTCGTGCTCGCCTTCTCGACCACGCTCGCGGTCCCCTGGGCGACCACCCCGACGACGCTCGGGTTCGGCATCGGCGTCGTCGGGATCTGGTTCGGCTTCGCCTTCGGCGGACTGGCCGCCTTCGTCGTCGCCGTGTTCTGGTTCCGTCGGGGCGGCTGGACCGAAGGAGTCCTGGACGACGGTCCCTCCCCTACCGAGTCGGCCGGTGCCGAGACGCCGGATTGAACGGACGGGACGCCCCGTGGCCGGTCGAGCGCGTGATTTTTGGCTCTGGACCGGCGAGGTCGACCATGACCGACGAGGGCGACATCCCCGCCGACCACCCCCGACACGATTCGCTCGTGACGCGCCACCGCATCGAAGCGGGCGTTGACGCCGGCATCACGAGCCGGCAGGGCCTCATCGCCGAGGGGCGGGGTGAGGCGTTCGACTACCTGCTGGGCGAGGAGACGATTCCGAGTGCCGACGCGGCCGAGCGGGCGGCCGCCGCGCAGTTGCTACTTGCTGACCATCCGGTCCTCTCCGTCAACGGCAACGCCGCCGCACTGGTCCCGGACGAACTCGTGGACCTCGCCGAGGTCGTCGACGCAGACCTCGAGGTCAACCTGTTCAACCGAACCCCGGAGCGGATGCGGGCCATCGCCGAGCACCTCCGCGCCCACGGTGCGACGACCGTCAAGGGGCTGGAGGCCGACGAACGCATCCCGGGACTCGAACACGAACGGGCGAAAGTCGACGCCGACGGGATCCACGACGCCGACGTCGTCCTCGTTCCGCTGGAGGACGGCGACCGGGCAGAAGCACTCGCCGAGATGGGGAAGGTGGAGATCGTGATCGATCTGAACCCGCTGTCGCGCTCGCCTCGAACGGCCGCGATTCCGGTCATCGACAACATCCTGCGGGCGATCCCGAACATCACGGCGCACGCCCGGGCTCTCGAATCGGCCTCTCGGGAAGAGTTACGGCAGATCGTCGACGACTTCGACCGCGAGTGGGCACTGGACCAGGCAGAAGCGCGGATCCGGTCCGGCGGCGAGTGAGACGGGGGCGGCGACCCAGTCAGCGGAGGTCTCGCGCGATTCCAGCGACCTCGCTCGCCGATTCTCCGAGGACGTACACGATCGGCTCGACCCCGAATCCCCCGGTCTGGTAGACCACCGAAACGGCGGGGTTCGACGCGACCGCCCGTTCGACGGCCTCGACCACCGGGCCACCGTCGACGTCGAAGGCGACGGCCTCGTGACCGATCGATTCGAGCGTCTCGACGATCGACGCGTCGTAACCGACGTTCAGGGCCGCCCTCGCAGTACTGCCTCCGGCGCGCGCGGCCAGCAGGACCGAAGCGACGTGCTCGCTGACACCGAACTCGGGTTCGGCTGGAATCTCCGTCCGACCTTTCACGTCGAAGATGCGACCGGGAACGCCGGCGACGTCCTCGACCGAGGCGGCGTCGGGCAGGCACTCGACCAGGTTCGAGCCGACCGCCGGAATCAGCGTCGCGAACCCGCTGGCGTGTTCCAGGATCCGGAGGCCGCGCTTGACCGACGATCGGACGCGCTCGCGGGTCAGCACCTCGCTGTCGTACTCCTCCGCGCGGAAGTCGTAGTCGTACTCGCGGAGTTCCGGAACGAGTTCCTCGTGGAGTGCGGCGATGCGGTCTCCCGGCCGCGACAGCCGCCGGATCAGGATCTCGGCCTCGATCAGCGCCTGCACCGTCGACATCGAGTCGGTCGCGAGTCCCGCGCCGAGTCGGTCGACGGTCTCCTGGACGCGCTCGTCCTCCACGAAGGTCGCCCGACGCGGGATGTCGCCGTGAGCGTACTTCGAGACCGCGCTCTGACTGATACCCAGTGCCTGTGCGACTTCGTGCTGTGTGAGACCGCGGTCCCGGAGGTCGGCGGCCAGCATTGACCGGAAGGTCGGCAGGAACTCGTCGACGACCACCTCCTCGATGAATCTCATCTGTCCCTGGAGAACTCCTCGTCGCCCTGGATCCGCGAGGCCTCGGGGCCCGTCTGGTCCTGGTACTTCGACCCGCGTTCGGCACCGTATGGCTTCCGTGCCGGCGTCTTGAGTTCGGTGAACACGAGTTGTGCGATGCGCATCTCGGGCGTGAGCGCGACCGGTGCGGTCCCGAGATTCGACAGTTCGAGGGTGATACGGCCTCTGAACCCCGGATCGACGAAGCCGGCGGTATTCGAGAGGAATATCCCGCCCCGTCCACCCAGAAAGTTCTCAACGGTCCGACCGTTCGGCTGGACCTCGAGGTCGTAGGTCACCTCCACGCGGTCGGTTCGTTCGACCGATTCGACCCGCTCGAATCGGACACCACCATCGATGATCGCATCGAGGCGTTCGGTATCGGCTCCGTGCTCCCGATAGGCCGTCCGGAGGTCGACGAGGGTCTCCCGTTTCACGGTCTCGTACTCCTCGTTTTCGACGTTCGAGATGCTCGTCCCCGACGACCGGCCGATCGCTTCCGCCGCCGCCTGGATGGTCAACCCGGCTTCGTCCCGGAGGTGCCGAAGCAATTCGGTCGGGATGGGAACGAACTGTCCTCGCTTGTGGGCGTCGTTTGAGAAGTCCACCGACCACTCGATGCGGTCCATGTCGGGACGGGGCCGTCGAGTCCGGGAGTACGAACTCGTGATGCGGTCGAGTCGCTCTCCGAGGTACATCGCCCGGTCGGCGAGCTGTTCGTTCGCCGTGTAGAGCGTGTCACGACCGGAGCGACGGTGGCCGTCGCCCTCCAGAAGCCCGTCGTACAACGCTTCGAGGACCGCGTCCTCCCAGTTCCAGGCTCGATCGGGAATGGACTTTTCCGGACCCGCTCCCGCGATCGCCCGAATCACCGCCGACCACAACGCGGAACAGACGGTCAGTCGACTGGCCCCGTCGGGGTTGCGGTTCCAGGAGAGGCTGGCGTCGAACTGCTCGAAGTAGTCGGCGATTCGCTCGAGGCGCTCGTCGTCGTTGTTCGTGAACACGACCTGCTTTCGGCGGGCGTACCCCTCCGCGATGTAGAATCCCAGCATCCACCCGAACGCCTCGGTGACCGGGAGTTCCCGGGGAAGTCGGTCGGAACTCTGCTTGAAACCGATCGACGCCGTCGAGGGGATCGTCGGCGTTCTGACCCGTGACATCGGAGCCGCATTCCGGCCCTCGTAGTGTCGCCTGAGGGTTCGATGCGTTCCCGACCAGTCGACGGCGCCGACCCCATCGCTCGCGTACACGACGATGTCGTCGTCCCCGTCGAGCAACGGGACGAGATCGATCTCCCGTTCGACGCCCCGCGGTCCCGGCAGCGTATCCGGAACCATGACGTATTCACCGACCGCGTCCTCGCTCGGCACGCGGGTGACCGTGCCGTGTTCGTCGAGGGTGAACAGGTTGTGATCGGCCGTGACGCGTACCTGGCGACCGGATTTGAGCGTGACCTCGAAGATCCGCTGGGCGGGATTCGTTATGTGATCGGTGATCTCGTGAGTGCGAACGGAGAGTGTCTCGGGATCGAACGAGACGGCCCGGGCGTCCTGTTCGTTCTCGACGACGTCACCGATCTCGTGGAACCCGAATCCGTCCGCCGGCGTCCAGAGGAACACCTCCTCCTCCGCCGGAAGCGACGCGTGGGTTATCACAGCGAGGCGGCCCAGCGAGGACCGGCCTTCGACCTGCGCGACGAGGTCAGGCGGTATCTCGACGCGCTCTTTGGTCGTGGCGAGCACGAAGTCGCCCGGGTGGAGGATGAACTCGCGGTCGTCGTCGATGACCGTCTCCGTCGTGTAGTCCTCGGTCTCGTTCTCGCTGTTGGGATGGATACTCGGGATGTTCGCCCGCTGGAACTCGAGGAACTCCCGGCCGAGACGGACGTCGACGCTCGCCGGCTGCACCTGCAGGTCGATATCCCCGATGGGCTCGATGACGAGGTCGCCGGCCTCGAGCCGATCCAGGATATCGCCGTCCGAGAGGATCATACAGGCAAGAGGGAGACCCCGTGGCTTAAAATCCTTGCACTGGTCCCGGCAGCGTCTCGATGCACACCGCTAAAGGGCCCGCGCGTCGATTCCCACCCATGAAACAAGCCATCGTCGCCCGCGCCGACCTCGGGATGGGCGAGGGGAAACTGGCGGCGCAGGTGGCCCACGCCTCCCTCAAGGCCTACGAGCACGCGAGCGACGCGGTCCAGCGTGACTGGAAACGAGGTGGCCAGAAGAAGATCGTCCTCGAGGTCGACGGCGAACGGGCCCTCTACGAACTCCAGGAGCGAGCGAAGGCCGCCGGACTCCCCACCGGCTTGATCCGTGACGCGGGACACACCCAACTCGACCCCGACACCCCGACCGCGGTCGCCATCGGACCGGCCGGCGACCGGGCGGTCGACGAGATCACCGGCGATCTCTCCCTCTACTGAGCGGCGGGTCCCCACGACGGAACCACGCTCGTTTTTCCCGGTGAGCCCCAACGTGGGGTGAATGCGGCGCGCACACGAGATCGAACGGGCGATCGGCATCGAGTACTACGTCGCCGACGCCGACGGCACCGGCGGTCGCCTCCGGGACCGTCCCGAGGACTTCCGGGTCGTCGAACGCGAGCGGTTCTCGACGGAACCCGTCGACGGCGATCCCGGCGACTACCCGTGGCTCGTCGTGCGCGCAACGCTTTCCGGACGGGACACGAACGACTTCGCCCGCGAATTCGCCAACCGGGTCGGTATCTCCCGGGAGCGGGTGACGTGGGCCGGAACGAAGGACAAAGAGGCAGTCACGACACAGCTGTTCAGCGTCCGGGGCCTCGACGCGAAGGATGTTCCGGACGTCTCCAGCGCCGAGATCGAGGTCGTCGGTCGCGCCGGGCGGGGACTCCAGTTCGGCGACCTGCTCGGCAACGAGTTCGAGATCGTCGTCCGCGACCCACCACGGCCGTCGCAGGCCACGGCCGTGACGAGCCAGCTCGAAGCGTTCGGTGGCGGGGTCCCCGCCGTTCCAAACTACTTCGGCCACCAGCGATTCGGGAGCTATCGGCCCATCACCCACGAGGTCGGGCTGGCCATCGTCCGTGGGGACTGGGAGGGAGCAGTCATGGCCTACCTCGGGAATCCCAACGAGAACGAACCCGAGCGTTCCCAGGAAGCGCGCCGGTTCGTCGAGGAGACCCGGGACTGGCAGGCGGCCCTCGACGAATTTCCCCGTCGGCTACGCTACGAACGGACGATGCTCCACAGCCTCGTCGAGACGGGGGGCAGCGAGCCAGCGGACTTCCGGGCGGCACTCGAGACGTTCCCGGAGAACATCCAGCGCCTGTTCGTCAACGCCGCCCAGTCCTACGCGTTCAACCGAATGGTGAGCGAACGGCTGGCCCGCGGGCTCCCGTTCCACGAACCCATCCCCGGGGACGTGGCCTGTTTCGTCGACACCGACGCGCCGGCGGCGTTCCCCATCCCGGACGTCGACCGGGAACAGCGGGTCACCGCCGAGCGCGTGGACGTCATCGGTCGACACTGCCGTCGCGGTCGGGCCTTCGTGACGGCACCGCTCGTCGGTACCGAGACCGAACTCGGGGCGGGCGAGCAGGGCGAGATCGAACGCGAGGTGCTCTCGGAACTCGACCTCGCTCCCGAAGACTTCGACCTGCCCGGCGCGTTCGGATCGCGAGGGACGCGGCGTGCCATCCTCCTGCCGTTCGATCCGTCCATCGAGTGGGATCCCCTGACGGTCTCGTTCTCGCTGCCGAAGGGGTCCTACGCGACGGTCGCCCTGCGAGAGTACCTCAAGACGAGCCCGCTCGAACACTGAGCGCAACCGCCGACGATATACCGGCCGAGCGAGACCCATCGAGTATGCAGTGTGGCCACTGCGGCCGGAGCCTCGACAGACCGGGCGATTACTGCCTGGTCTGTGACGGGCAGAACGCCGACGGCGTCGTGGTCGTGGTGGCCGATCGGCGAGCGACGCTCACCATCCTCGACGGCGAGACGGTGCTGGGCGAGACCCACGTGACGACGGTCCCGGAGACCGACGAGGAACTGTCGACGGTCCAGCACCGGAACTTCGCCGGCCGCATCGCCGACGAGATCCGACGGAAGCGCCCGGAGGCGGTCTACGCCGCCGGCGACCTGGACGTCGTCACCGCGGTGCGTGCGGACCTGCACTATCCGGTCTACCGCGTCCAGGACAGCGACCCGGTGGCGGCCGTCCTCGACCGGCGGGGCGACCGCGACCTGGCCATCGTCGAGAAACCGGCGGCCGCGAAGATCGGCGGGGCACACTCGACGGTCATCGGAAACCGCGACGGCGAGCGCGCCATCACCACCGTCGCCGGCCACCCCCACGTGAAGAAGATCATCCCCGGACCGATCGACTCGGGGGGTTCGGGATCGCGGACCGGCGTCCGCGCCAAGGCCACGCGGGCGGATGGCAACGGGAACGTGCGGCTGTTGATCCGCGACGGCTCCTCGGTCCAGGAGAACCGAGTCGTGACGACCGCGATGGACCGGGAGACGGGTGAGCGGGTTCGCGACGATCTGAATCGGGCGCTCTCGGAGGCCGACCTGCGCGAGGAGTCCTGAGATCCCGACGGGGCGACGGGGCGTCTCGACTCAACACGTTTTTATGCGCACCGGCGGTACAGACGGGTACTATGGGTGCACGCAAGGGACCAGGGAAGACCGGCAGCGCCGGTCGATTCGGTGCCCGATACGGCCGGGTCGCCCGCCGCCGCGTCTCCGAGATCGAATCCGACATGAACGAAGACCACGTCTGCCCCAGCTGTGGGTCCGCTGCCGTCTCGCGGCAGGGAACCGGCATCTGGGAGTGTGGTCGCTGTGGATACAAGTACACCGGCGGCGCGTACCGTCCCGAGACGCCCGGCGGTCGGGCCACCCGCCGGTCCATCCGGACCGCGCTCTCCGCCGAAGAGGCCGAAGAATCGGAGAACTGACCATGGCGTACAAGTGCTCCCGCTGTAAACGCGACGTCGAACTCGACGAGTACGGCGGCGTGCGGTGTCCCTACTGCGGACACCGCGTCCTCCTGAAAGAGCGGAGCCGCGACGTCAAAGAAGTCGACGTGCAGTAGTGCATCGTACGACGCTCACGTTTTCCTACGACTCGGTTCGGGCGGCCACCATCGTCGAGCGCAGCGTCGGTGTCGAGGTCGGCGACATCGAGGGGGACCGGACCGAGGCGCGTATCGAGCGCGAAGGGGCGACCGTCACGGTAGACGTGACGGCCGCGGACCTGGTCGCGCTTCGTGCGGGGCAGAACACGTGGCTCTCGCTCGTCGAGGTCGCCGAACGCGTTGCGGACGTTTAGCCGTCGTCCACGGCAGGCCGCCGGTCCAGCGTCACCTCGACCGTCTCTCGCTCCCCATCGCGGATCACCGTCACCGAGACGGTCTCGCCCGGACTCGTGTGCAAGAGGAGGTACCGAGATAGCTGCTGGGACGTGTGGATCTCCTGGCCGCCGATGCCCACGATGACGTCACCACCGGTCGGATAGGTGACACCGTCGACGTCACGTGTCTCGGCGACCTGGAACACCGACTCTGAAGGGCCAGAGGAATCGGTCTCGACGATCATCACCCCGTACGCGCGGTCGAGGTCGTTCACGTCGGCGAGCTGGGGCGTGACCGGAACGCTCCTGATGCCCATGTAGGCGTGTTCGTACTCGCCGTCCGCGATGAGCGCCGGCACCACCCGGTCGACGACGGCCGCGGAGATGGCGAAGCCGACGTTGTCACCGCCCTTTGCACGATTGACACCAACCACCGTCCCGTCGCTCGAGACGAGGGGGCCGCCGCTGTTTCCGGGATTGATCGGGGCGTCCGTCTGGACCGTATCGGGGATGGCGAACCCACCTTCGACCTGCATCGAGCGATTCACCCCGGAGACGATGCCGTGGGTGATGGTCCCCTCGAGTCCGAACGGGGCGCCCAGGGCGACGACGGGTTCGCCGGGACGCGGATCGGTCGCGGCCGTCGGGAGTGGACGGGCGCTGTCGGGCATGTCCGGTACGCGAATCACGGCGAGGTCGGTGTACGCGTCGACGCCCACGACGGTCGCCGTTCGGTGACTCCCGTCGGCGAACTGGACGCCGACCTCGTCGACGGACTCGACCACGTGCTCGTTCGTCACGATGTGCGAGTCGTCGTACACGAACCCGGATCCCTGCGAGGAGCCCGCTTCGGCGGTCACCGTTATTTTCACGACCGAGTCGATGGACTGCTCGTACAGTCGTTCGTACGCGGTCGCGTTCTCGTGCGACGCGGTCGCTGGTGTCTCCCCGACGCCACCCGGCGCCTGGAGGGCCGGACCGGGCAGCATCATCGAGGCGCCGATGACGGCACCGACCGACCCGCCGACGACGATGCCGGCAACCAGGAGCACGAGTCCAACCCGAAGGGCACGTCCTGCCATACCTCCACGTATCGGGGGTGGGCTTACCAATCTGTCCGTCGCGGCGGACGGTGGACCACAGCGCTTTTGCGAGACCGTCGCGGACCGGTAGACGACACGCCCGGGCGATGGAGTCCGCCCGTCCCAACCGCCGACGCCTCGGCTGATGACTCCTTCTCGGAGAGTCATGACAGCGGGAACCACCGACACGATCCGAACCGTCGAATCGCTCGTCCTGATAGCCATCGGCGGGTTCGCGGGGGCGAATCTGCGGTACCTGGTGGGCGACGTGGTGGGCGGGGCGTCCGGCACGCTACTCGTCAACGTCCTCGGGAGTTTCGCGCTCGGATTCTTGCTCTACGAGGCCCGCTACTCCGGGGTCATCTCGCGACGGAGCCGTATCGTGGTGGGGACCGGGTTCCTCTCCTCGTTTACGACCTACAGCACGTTCGCCCTGGAGACGGTCGGGTTCGGCATCTACGGCGCGGGCTACGTCGCGACGAGTTACGCGCTCGGCTTCGCGGGGGTCCTCGCCGGTCGATGGCTGGCGCTCCGCCTGGACGGGGGTGACCGCGGATGATCCCGGTCGATCCGGCACACGTCGTCGGAACGGGTGGTGCATTCGGCGCGGTGCTCCGGCACCTGGTCGGCCAGACGATCGACGTGGAGGACTACCCGCTCGGAACGTTCACCGTCAACGTCCTCGGTTCGTTCCTGCTCGCAGTGCTCGCGTTCGGCGGCATCGGCGGCCAGCTCGGCCTGTTCTTCGGGACGGGGCTGGCCGGGTCCTTTACGACCTTCTCGTCGTTCTCCTACGAGACCGTCCGCCTCTGGGAGACGGGCGAACGCGTTCGTGCGGTCGTCAACGCGGTGAGCTCCATCGTCGGGGCCGTCCTCGCCATCGGCGTCGCTCACGCCGTCCTCGCCGTTCTCGGTTAGGTGGATTGCGCCCGGATCACCAGCACCGGCAACTCGGTGCTCCGGATCACTTTCTCCGTGACGCTCCCGAGGAGGAACCGGTCGAGGCCGGTCCGACCGTGCGTCGACATCACGATGACGTCCGCACCGATCTCGTCCGCGTACTCGATGATCGCATCGTGGGGGATGCCTCGGTCGACGACCGTCGTCATCGTGACGCCCGCGGCCTCCGCCCGTCGTTCGGCTTCTTCCAGGGCGCGTTCTCCCTCCCGTTCGAGTTCGTCGGCGAGCGAGATCCACTTCGCCTCGGGGATGGTGCTGTAATCCCGAGTGTCGACGACGTACAGCCCCGTCAGTTCGGCCTCGAGCGCCCCAGCGAGCGCCGCCGCCTCGTCGACCGCCTCGAGACTCTCGGGACTGCCATCGATCGGGACGAGGAGTCGATCGTACATACCTCGACCAACGGTGGCCCCCGTCAAAGTGATACCGTCGCAGTAGTCCAAGACCGGGGGTTTTTCTGCGGGGACCGCCTCGGGCCAGGTATGCAGGGTAACTTGCCTCCTGAAGCGCAGGAGAAAATCGAGGAGCTCGAAGAGCTCCAGGAGACGGCACAGAAGGTCGCCGTCCAGAAACAGCAGGCGAACAACCAGCTCAACGACGCCCAGAACGCCCTCGACGAACTCGAGGACATCGACGAAGACGCGACGATGTACCGCGAGGTCGGCGAACTGATGATCAAGACCGACTACGCCGAGGCCCAGGAGGACCTCGACGAGAAGGTCGACCGACTCGAGGTCCGCGTCCAGACCCTCGAGAAGCAGGAGAACCGCGTCCGCGAGCAGTTCGAGTCCATCCAGGAGGAACTGCAGGGCCTCCTCGGTGGCGGCGGAGGCGGCGGCGCCCCCTCGCCCGGCGGTCTCGGCGGCCCCGGCGGCGCGTAAGGCGAATGCCGAGCGACGAGACGGTCGTCGAAACGGCCGCAGAAGCGGCCCAGGGATTCGTCTTCTCTCGACTCCGGCAGTCCGACGTCGACGATATCGACGTCACCGTCACCTTCGAGGACGGTATCCTCACGGTCGACGTCTCGCTGTTCGCTCCGGACGTCGACGAAGACGTCGAACGGATTGCCGACGACGCTGCACTTGCGGCCCAGGCTGCCGTCGACGACCTATTTTCCGAGCAAGGGCCCGGCCGGTAGGTCACGGGTCGTCTCGGGTAACCAGGAACACGAGACGGCCCATCGATTCAGGTGACCAGGAACACCAGGAGGCTGATCGCTCCCGTCGCGACGATGACGGCAGCCCCCAGCCAGCCAGCCATCGAGATGACCGCGTTCGCCTGGCT
>JBNJDE010000064.1:0-13336 GCA_051744605.1 Halobacteriota archaeon | reverse complement strand
AACGCGCCCGCGACGGCGACGGCGAACGCCGCGTGGTAGCCCCACCACTCGATGACGACGCCGGCGATGATCGGCCCGAATCCGAAGCCGATGAGCCGGAAGGTGTTGAACACGCCGAAGTTATTGCCCCGCTCGGAGGCCGATGTCGCGAGTTCGTTGACCAGCGCAACGGTACTTGGGATGGTCAACGCCGCGCCGATCCCCTGGAGGGCCCGCAGGACGACGACGGCCCAGTACGAGGAGACGAAGATGAACGCCCCGCTCGCGAGCCCGAGCAACACGAGGCCGACGAGGATGAACGCCTTCCGCTTCGCGAAGCGGTCGGAGAGCCGGCCCGTCAGCGGTTGGGAGAAGCTGTTCAGGAAGCCGAACAGCGACAGCGCGAGTCCGATGAGCAGCGATTCGGTAACCGGGACGCCGAGGAGGGGGATCGTCGTGCCCACGATCGCCTCGATCGATATCTGGCCCGAGGCGATGTACAACGGCAGGACGACGATGAGAAACGAGTTGCCCAGCGCGTCCGCCATGCGGGCGAACGCCAGGACGAGCACGCGTCTGTCGGTGCCGAACAACCCCATTGGAGTCGCGTTGGACGGCCCCGTTTTTGCGTGTTGTGAAACGAGGGGCCGATCGCTGGAACGTCGTGTTGGGAGAACGCAAGGCGTTTATCGGCTCGGCGGTGTGAACCGACACATGGAATTCTGCGACGAATGCGGCTCGATGATGCGGGCCACGGACGGGGTCTGGGAGTGCAGTAGCTGTGGGAACACACAGGTCAAGGACCCGGACGCCGAGTACGTCATCTCGGAAGAACAGGAGGTCAGCGAGATCATCGAGACGGGGGAGGGTGACTCCGGACTCCCGACGACCGACGCTCGCTGTCCGGAGTGTGGCAACGACCGCGCCTACTGGTACATGCAACAGATCCGCGCGGCGGACGAATCCGAGACGCGCTTTTTCGTCTGTACCGAGTGCGAGCACAAGTGGCGCGAAGACGATCATTAACGCCCACCTTTTTACACGAGGGGTTTCCTCGCTCGCGTCCGCTCGCTGCGGGAACCCCGTCTCCAAAAATCTGTCGCGCAGGAGCGAAGCTCCTGCTGGATGTCGTCAGAAGCGTTGCTTCTGACTGCAAGCCAGACCGCTCTGCGGTCTGGCACTGCCACGAAGCTCCGCTTCGTGAGCAGACCAAAAACGTTCCGCGCCTTCGGCGCGGGGGGTCCCGCGAACAACCGTGAGCGGGACGTCATCAGAGCTTTGCTCTGATGGAAAACCGCTGCGGTCGGTTCTCCGAACCCGACCTCGCGGATGCTACACCGACAGTACCGCTCCGAAACGACCCCACCCAGTGAGACAGCCACCCTGGACGAACCTTCAAATACCGAGCCACGGCCACACCGTGCTATGCTGAGAGCATTGCCACGAGGGCGTGGCGGGAGTGCGGTGGCCCCCTCGTGGGGCGCGTGCCACCGCCTGTTCGCTACAACTTCCGCGCGAAGGTGAGATAGCCGGTATGGCCGACGCCTTTCGTCGTGGGACGTGATCCGCGGTCGTCGAAGTCCATCCGGCGCTGGATGGTCTCGACCGTCTCGATGCCCTCGAGGTCGGCGTCACGAGCGGCGAGTTCGACCTCGCGGGCGGACTCCACGAAGGGCGAGTAGACGGCGACGAACCCGCCGGAGACGAGCAGAGAGGGGGCCTGCTGGACGACCGTGGCGGCGTCGGCGGTGTCGAGTGTCAGCAGGTCGAATCCGGAGAGTTCGTCCAGGTGATCGGTGACGTCTCCCGCCCGAACGGTCACCCGTTCTGCTACCTCGGCGAGTTCCATGTTCTCGCGTGCGACGGCGGCGAAGTCGGGGTCTTGCTCGAAGGTCAGGACCTCCGCACCCGCTCGGCCCAGGTACGCGGCGAGGACGCCGGTCCCGGTTCCCGCGTCGAGCACCCGGTCGCCGGCGGCCGCGCCGGTGTGCCCGACGACGAGACCGATGTCCTTCGGCATCATCGGCGCCCCGGTGCGCTCCAGATGCTGGAAGAGGTCTGGACCGCGGAGGGCCCGCACGCTGAACGGTTCGCCCAGGTGGGACTCGACGACGTCGCCCGGAGCGACGTCGGTGGGAACCTCGACCACGCCGAGGTCTGTATGTACCTCGTCGCCAGGAGCGCAGAGGAACTCCCGGTCCGCTCTGACGAGAAGGATCACTCGAGGTGGTCGATTGCGGCGGCCAGGTCGCCATCCGTCGCCTCGAGGGCGTTACGGGCCTCGTCCTCGCTGACACCGGTCCGATCCCGGACCAGATCGATGTCGCTCTGCGGGATGTCGTCTTCGGCAGCGGACTCGACTTCGGTCGTCTCGGGCTCGGATCCCTCTCGCTCGGTCGGCTCGCCGATGACCTGATAGGTCTGCTGGCCGCGAGCGTCCATCCGGGTGACGTCCGGGTCGTCGAAGACGATATCAGTGCCGTCCGCCTGTCGGATGATGACCTCCGTCGCGTCGATCTCCTCGACGTCGATCCCCATCTGTTCCATCATCTGTTCCATCTTGCGTGGGTTCATGCCGCCGCCTCCAAACATACCCGAACAGTCGACACCGGAGGAAAAAAGCGTGGCGAACCCGGTCAGTCACCGCTCGACCCGGCCGCGTCGCGGACCCGTACTGCCATCCCGGTCTCGAAATCGACCATTGCGTCCGCGTCGAGTTCGGCACGACCCACCGCGAGCACGTCCCCGCCCTCGTGGACGACGACCACCTCGTCACCGCCACGGACGTCACCATCGACCGTGTCGACGAACTTGTTGAAGACGTTCTTGCCGTCGCGAACGTATGGTTCGCTCTCGTCGCCGACTTCGACCCGGTACGCGGGGAAATCGAGGATCTCGACGAGTCGTCGCCCCCCTTCGATACCAAGGGTGAATCGACCGTCGAGCCCCAGAGAGACCAGTCGACCGTTCGCTGCCAACACCTGCCGTGGTCGACCCGAACTCGATCGCTGGATTCGGAGGGATTCGTCCTCGGGAAAGAGACCCTCGCCGGCCCCCGCACCGAACTGGTAGTCGGCGAGGATCCTGAGCGCGGGGAGATCCGCGTCGTTCATGCGTAGACCGTCGAGCCGGCGACACTAAAGCGCCTTCGAGAGACGGCCGGAAAATGACGGTACCCGGTCACAGGAGGAACGTCTCCTTCCGTTCGCCGAGGTCGATGAACGAGTCAGCCGACGCCACGAGTTCGTCCGCCGTCGAGGACCCGAATCCCATGACCTCGACCCGGACGCCCTCGTGGCGGAGATGCGAGCACAGTCGCGAGAAGTCGCCGTCACCCGTCACCAGTACCAGGGTGTCGACGTGGTCCGCGAGCGTGACGGCGTCCAGGCTCATCCCGACGTCCCAGTCGGCCTTCTTCGTCCCGTCCGCGAAGGTCTTGATCTCCTTGATCTTCGTCTCGAACCCGATATCTTCCAGGGCCTCGAAGAACGTCTCCTCGTCCGGCGAGTCCGCACGGATGACGTAGGCGATAGCCCGCGTGAGCTCGCGGCCCTGCACCGCCTTCTCCAGGAGGGCCGCGTAGTCGACGTTCTGGGAGTACTGGCTCTGGGCGGAGTGATAGAGATTCTGCGCGTCCGCCAGAACGGCGATGCGCTGGCCCGGATGGATCGAAACCATACGCACGCCTTGCGGGCCCTCGCCTAAGTACCTAGGTAGAGCAGTTACGCAGAGGGCGTCTCGTGGCGGGTGACTTCGAGCGTCTCCGGATCCAGCAGGTAGTACGACTCCCACGCCGGAGCGAGCGTGACGACGCGCGTCGATCCGAACGTGCTCTCGGTGTGCTGGTGGTGGTGGCCGGCCAGACAGAGGTCGGGGTCCAGCGCCTCGAGGATCTCGTCGATCGCCGTACACCCGACGGCGTACTCCTCGTGGACGGGGGTGCCGTGGGGGACCTCGTGAGCGACGAACACGTCCACGTCCTCAAGCTCCTTCGCCCGTTCGACGTCATCCTCGACGAAGTGTCGCCGCCGCTGCTCGTAGAGGGCCTCTCGCGGTTTCTCGTACTGTGTCGGTGCGTAGTTCCCCGAGAGGCCGGCGACCCGGAGACCCTCGATCTCGACGACGTCGCTCGCGATGAGGGTGACATTGTGCACGTCTGAACTCTCGAGTCGACCGTACCGGAGCGCGTCGATGACGTCGAAGTCCTCGTTGTTGCCGGCGATGAAGTAGGTCTCGATCGGGAGGTCGTAGTAAAACAGGTCGCCCGCCTGCAGGAGGACCGCTTCCTCGGCGTCCCGGATGGCCGCGAACAACGCTCGTCGACGGGCGGAATCGTTCGCATGAGCATCACCCAGGACGAGCATCGAGATGCAGTCTGGACCGGACCGAGAAAAAACCCGGTGAAAGCGACCCCCCGCCGGGTTCGGCATGGTTTGCGACCGTCGGAAGGCATATAGTGTCCGACGTACAGCGTGTGGGTATGAACGTGGTTCCCGAAGGCGGTTCTCGTCGGACGGGGAGCCACGTCGTTTTCTCGGGTAAACGCGGCAAACGGGAGTGAACCGCTCGTTGCGGAAGTAGCGATTCCGTCCCGGGCGTCCGCGTCGACCGTTCGATTTCCGACCACGCAGTCCCACAGATCACAGACACCAGCGACATGACAACCGACGACCTCACCACCGGCGTCTTCCCCGCGATGACGACGCCGTTCGACGACGACGGTAGTATCGACCACGACCAACTCGCCGCAGACGTCCGCCGCCTCGAAAGCGCGGGCGTCGACGGCCTCGTCCCGGTCGGTTCGACCGGCGAGAGCGCCACGTTGACCCACGACGAACACATCGACGTGGTGGAGACGGTCGTGGAGGCGCGCGAATCGGTGCCGGTCATCGCCGGCTCCGGTTCGAACTCCACCCACGAGGCGGTCTCGCTCTCCCGACGCTCGGCCGAGGCGGGCGCCGACGCACTCCTCCTCATCTCGCCGTACTACAACAAGCCCGAACCCGCCGGCATGGAGGCCCACTACCGCCGGATCGCCGACGAGGTGGACCTGCCCCAGATCATCTACAACGTCCCCTCGCGCACCGGCCGCAACATCGCCGTCGAGACCGCCGTGAACCTGGCGTCCCACGAGAACGTCGTGGGCTACAAGGCCGCGAGCGGCGACCTGGGACGCATCGGCGAAGTCGCCGAGCGCACCGCCGACGAGGAGTTCTCCGTCATCTCCGGTGACGACGGGATGACCCTTCCCATCCTCGCGACGGGTGGAAGCGGCGTCATCAGCGTCGCCGCCAACGTCGAACCGGAACGCGTCTCGCGAATGACGTGGGCAGCCCTCGAAGGACGCTACGAGGAGGCCCGATCGCTGCACCACGAACTCGGCCCGCTGTTCCGCGAACTCTTCGTCCAGACGAACCCCGTCCCCGTCAAGGAGGCGATGGCCATTCGCGGCTACGGTCCCGCCGAACTCCGCCTGCCCCTGACCCGCCTCGACGAGGAATACCGAGCAGGCCTCGAATCCGTCCTCGCGGACCTGGAGGAGGCCGCCACGGTATGAACGTCGGCGTCACCGGCGCCACGGGCCGGATGGGCCAGGCGGTGCTCGACGTCCTCGACGAACGGGACGCCGACGTCGCCTTCGCGGTGGCGAGAAGCGGCCCGATCGGAGGAGCGACAGCCCCACCAATCGAGTCGGCCGACCAGATCGACGAACTCCTTGCAGCGCGGGAGACGGACGTGGTCGTCGACTTCACCGTACCGGCGGCGAGCGTCGAGTACGCCGAAGCGGCCGCCAGGGCGGGCGTGCCGTTCGTCACCGGGACGACCGGCTTCTCCACCGACGACGTCGCTGCGCTCGAGGCGGCAGGAGAGCACATCCCGGTGCTCGTCGGCGCCAACTTCGCCCGGGGCGTTCAGGCGCTCATCGGCGCCGTCGAGGCGGCCGTCGGCGCGCTTCCCGAATACGACGTCGAACTCACCGAGACCCACCACAACGCGAAACGTGACGCCCCGAGTGGCACCGCGAATGTCATTCTGGACCACATCGACGAAGCACGAGACGACGAGAGCAGCCGCGTCCACGGTCGAGAGGGGGAGGCACTCCGGAGCGACGGTGAGATCGGCGTTCACGCTCGCCGCGCCGGTGACGTGACCGGCGAACACGAGGTGCTGGTCGCGGGGAACCGGGAGACGCTCTCGCTGACCCACCGCGCGGGGTCGAGGGGGGTCTTCGCCGCCGGCGCCATCGACGCGGCCGACTGGCTCACGGGACGGGAACCGGGATACTATCGATTCACGGACGTCGCAGAGGAACTCGCATGACACTGGAATCCGACATTCGCGACCTGCAGCACCGCTACGAGAACGACGACGTCGACGCCGAGTCGGCGGGAACCGACGACCTCGACGCCCTCGATGCGTTCCTGGACGCGCTCGAACGAGGGGACGTCCGCGCCGCCGAGAAACGCGACGGTTCCTGGGAGGCGGTCCCCTGGGTGAAACGAGGGATCCTCCTGAACTTCGCCCTTCGCGAGACGGAGCCCCGACGCTACGGGGACGTAACCTACCACGACGTCCTGGGCTTGCGTGGTACTGGCGACCTGCTCACGAAGGGAACACGCAACACCCCCGACGGGACGGTCATCCGCCGGGGCGCGTACGTCGGCGAAGACGCCATCCTGATGAGCCCGAGTTTCGTCAACATCGGCGCCTACGTCGGGGACGGAACGCTCGTCGATTCGGCGGACACGGTCGGCTCGGCCGCCCAGATCGGTGACGACGTCAAACTCGGGGCGAATACGGTCATCGGCGGCGTCCTGGAACCGATCGAGGACGCCCCGGTCATAGTCGAAGACGGCGTCGCACTCGGGGCCGGGTCGCGAGTGACCTCCGGATTCGTCGTCGGCGAGAACAGCGTCGTCGGCGAGAACACGCTACTCACCCCCCGAATCCCCATCTACGACCTCGTCGAGGAGGAGGTCGTCTACGGACACCTCCCGCCCGAACGCCGCGCGTTCACGCGATTCGTCGAGTCGAGCATGGGCGAGCACGACCTCTTCGATGGCGGCGCCTACAAGCCAGCGGTCGTGGCGACCGACCTCGAAGCGACCACCCTCGAGGGGGCACAGCGAGAGGAGGTCCTTCGGTCGTGACGGGCGGCCCACCGATCCGTCGTCTGGCCGACTGGGACGCGGCCGAGTTGCAGTCCCTCGTCGAAGAGCACGGATCGCCGCTGTACGTAATCGACCTCGACAGGGTCGCGGAGAACGCCTCGCGCCTCCAGGCGGCGTTCCCGGCGGCTGCCGTTCATTACGCCGCAAAGGCGAACGCTGGTCGGGCAGTCCTGGAACGCCTCGCCGTGGAGGGAGTCGGCGTCGAGTGTGCCTCCGCTGGCGAGGTCGTCCGAGCACTCGAGGCCGGTTTCGAGGGCGAGGACGTCCTCTACACGGCGGTCAATCCACCGACGACCGATCTCGACACGGTCGTCTCGCTCGCCGAGGACCACCCCGGCCTGACGATCACCGCCGGTGCCCGAGACACCGTCAATCGACTCGACGAGCGTGGGTATTCGGGACGACTCGCCATCCGCGTCCACCCGGGTGTCGGTGCCGGACACGCCGAAGCGGTCGCCACCGGTGGCGACGCCTCCTTCGGCATTTCCGCTGCGGAAGTGCCGGCAGTGTTGGAAGGCGCCGAGGCTCGGGGATTCGACGTGGTCGGTGTCCACGCACACACTGGAAGCGGCCTCTCGAACGAAGACACCGAGGCCCATCGTGCAGTCGTCGAGACGCTCGCGGACGTGGTCGAAGCGACCAGCGTCTCGCTCGAGTTCGTCGACGTCGGCGGGGGATTCGGTGTCCCCTACCGTCCCGAAGAACCAGCCGTCGACCTCGATCCGATCGCCGAGGCGACTCGCGACGCGCTCTCGCACCTGGACGTGGACATCGCGGTGGAACCGGGCCGGTACCTCGTCGCCGACGCGGGCGTGCTGGTGACCGCCGTGAACACGGTCAAGCGGGCTGGCGAAGATCACGTGTTCGCGGGCGTCGACGCGGGGATGACGACCCTCCTTCGTCCCGCCCTCTACGACTCGTACCACCACGTCCAGAATCTGGCCTCGGACGCGAGCGAACGTGGCGAGACCACCGTCACGGTCGTCGGTCCCGTCTGTGAGAGTACCGACGTACTCGCGGAGGACCGACGACTCCCGGAGCCGATCCGGGGGGACATGTTCGCGATCGGCAACGCCGGTGCCTACGGCATCGAGATGGCGAACCAGTACACCTCTCGACCCCGGCCCGCAGTCGTCGCACTCGAGGACGGCGCCGCTCGCGTCGTTCGACGGCGCGAGGAGTTTTCCGACGTGACCGCGATGGAGGACGTATGACCGAGGTCCCGTACCAGAAATACCACGGCACGGGCAACGACTTCGCCGTCGTCGAGGGCCACGAGGACGTTCCGGACCGTGCGGCGTTCGCCATCGCGCTCTGTGCGGAACTGGACGCCGACGGCGTGTTATTCCTCGATCTCGACGAGACCGACGGCGAGGACGAAAACGTTCCCGTGGTCGACATGACTCTTTTCCAACCAGACGGGAGCACCGCCGAGATGTGTGGCAACGGCGCCCGGGTCGCCGGACGCTGGGGCGCCGAACGGACCGGTGCCGACGAGGTGCTGCTGGAGACCGACGCTGGCCCCCGACACACCCAGATCCACGAAGACTGGAGTGTCACCGTCGAGATGGGGACGCCGTCATTCGAACCAGCAGCGGTCCCCGTCCACGCGGACGAACCGATGATAGAAAGCGAACTGGAGGGATACGTCGTCACGGCCGTCAACACGGGCGTCCCACACGCAGTCGCCGTCGTCGACGACGTCCAGGCGGTCGACATCGACGCCGATGCCCCGCCGATCCGACACGCCGACGTCTTCCCGGAGGGCGCCAACGCGACCTTCGCCGCCCGTACCACCGAGGGATTCGACCAGCGAACCTTCGAGCGCGGCGTCGAGGGCGAGACGCTGTCCTGTGGCACCGGCGCCGTCGCCATCGCGGCCGTCGCGACCCGTCTGGGTGAGATCGACCCCGGCGCATCGACGATCGTGAGTCCGCCGGGCGGAGACCTGACCGTGACCGTCCGCGAAGACTGGACGACGACGCTCCGGGGCCCCACCGCGTTCGAGTTCTCCGAGACGGCCCCTCGCGACCCCGACACCCCGGCGGTGGTCGACGGATGAGCTTCGATCCGATCTCGTTCCTCGAACGCGCCGTCCAGACGCCCTCCCACGAGGGCGTCGACGAGATGCGAGCACTGCTCGTCTCGACCCTGGAAGAACACGGTGCATCCCCTACCATCGACGATGCGGGCAACGTCGTCGCGTCGAAGGGGGAGGGACAGCCACACGTCGTCCTCAACACGCACATCGACACGGTCCCACCGCACGTCCCCTTCGAGCGAACTGACCACGAGATACGCGGTCGGGGTTCCTGCGACGCGAAGGGGCCGCTCGCAGCGATACTCGCGGCATTCCTCGCTACCGAGCCATCCACGGGCACGCTCACGCTCGCGGTCACGCCGGACGAAGAGACCGCGTCGACCGGTGCAGCGCACCTCGACCTCGATGCCGACGCCTACATCGTCGGCGAACCGACCGGTCTCGACGTCTGTGTCGCGGCCCGTGGCCGATTCCAGGGGACGGTGATCATCGGCGGGACGGGTGCCCACGCCGCAGAGCCGACTGCCGGCGTCAACGCCATCTCGGGTGCCGCACAGGCCATCGCGGCATTGGACTCCTTCGACACCGAGTTCGGCCCGGCGCCCCACCCCAGACTGGGACCGCCGACGCTCACCCCTACGCTCATCGAAGGAGGTGAAGCGACCAACCGCGTCCCGTCCCGCGTGAGGATCACCTTCGACCGGCGGAGCGTCCCGCCGGAGTCCGCCGATCGGCTGTTCGACCTGCTCGGCCAGCACCTCCGGGCACACACGCCCGACACCCTCTCGATCGACGTCGAACCCGAAGACCGGCCGACGCCGTTCCTCGAGGCGTTCGAGACCGACCCGGAAGCACCCGTCGTCACCGCCCTTCAGACGGCGAGCGGCGGGGAGGTCAGAGCGTTCGGTGCCGCGACGGAGGCCTCCTACTTCGCGAAGAACGCACCGACCGTCGTGTTCGGTCCCGGGCACCTCCAGGACGGTGCGGGACCGGTGGCCCACGGCGAGCGAGAGTACGTCACGATATCGGCCGTCGAAGAAGCGGGCGAGACGCTCGAGGACACACTCGAGACGCTGTTGGCTCGCGAGTGACGAGGGCTACTCCACGTCGTCGGCCAGGTCGCTCGCGACGCCGGTGTAGGTCGCTGGCGTCAGCGCGCGCAGTTCTGTTCTGACCGATTCCGAGACGTCCAGGTCGTCGAAGAGGGCACGGAAATCCTCGAGGTCGACGCGCTGTCCTCGGGTCAGCTCCTTCACGCGTTCGTAGGCGTCCGATTTCCCCTCGCGGCGAAGGATGGTCTGGACGGCCTCACCGATCACCTCGGGCGTCTCCTCCAGGTCCCGTCGCATCACCGCCTCGTTCGGCACGACGGTCGCGAGGCCATCGCGGAGTTTGACGTACCCAAGCAGACAGTACGCGAAGGCAGCGCCGATATTCCGTTTGACCGTCGAGTCCGAGAGGTCTCGCTGGAGTCGAGACGACGTGAGGTACTCGCCGAGGAACTGGAGGTCGCTGTTGGCCTTCGAGAGGTTCCCCTCGCTGTTCTCGAAGTCGATTGGATTCACCTTGTGCGGCATGGTCGACGACCCGGTCTCGCCCGCGGCCGCCTCCTGGCCGAGATACCGGTCGCTGACGTAGCGCCAGACGTCGCGGTCGAGGTCGAGGAGGACGGCGTTCGCGCCGCGGACCGCGTCGAAGAGGGTCGCGAGGTCGTCGCTCGGGTTGATCTGCGTGGTCGGTTCCACGTGCTCGAATCCGAGCGATTCGACGAACTCGCGGGAGAACGCCCGCCAATCGACGTCCGGATAGGCCACGTCGTGGGCCGCGAGCGTCCCCGACGCGCCGCCGAGTTTCCCCTGGAGGTCGTCGACGGCGGTCTCGATACGACCGATGGCCCGGCCCAACCGGGTGGCGAAGACGGCCATCTCCTTGCCGAACGTCGTCGGCGTGGCGGGCTGACCATGGGTTCGCGCGAGCATCGGCAGGTCGGCGTGCGCGTGGGACATCTCGACGAGTTCGTCACGGATGGCGCGCAGTTCGGGCACCAGGACCTCCCTCACCGCCGGTCTGACGAGGAGCCGATGCGCGAGATTGTTCACGTCCTCGCTGGTCAGTCCGAAGTGGATCCACGGATGGACCCGTTCGGGTGCGTGTTCGCGGACGAAGTACTCGACGGCCTTGACGTCGTGGTTGGTCGCCGCGTACCCGCGGGCGCCCTCCGTCTCGATGCGTTTGACGAGGCGAGCGTCCTCGTCGTCGAAGTTCTCGGCGACCGACTGCAAGGCGTCTCGTTCGTCGGACTCGAGCGAGAGCGGGACCGCCTCGAGGTCGGCGAGAGCGACGAGGTACGTTATCTCGACCTGTACGCGTGTCCGCATGAGCGCGGCCTCGCTCGCGTACGGTGCCAGCGGGGCCGTGCGACCGGCGTATCGACCGTCGAGGGGAGAGACCGCGTCGAGCGGACTTCGGTCGGGGTGCATACAGCGCAAAGACGTCGGTTGGCGCAAAAGCGTGTCGGTATCCACCCACAGGCGTGCATATCACCATGGTTTTTCGCCCCGAATTGGACTGATTCAATCCGCAATCGTGGATACAATCCGCTTCACAACCGCAATTCCTTTCCCCCTCGCAGACGGTGGTCTCAGCATGACACAGATCGCTGGTATGGCGAGCAATCGGGGACGAAACCTCATGCACATCCAGGACCGCCGACCGGGCGGTGCCGAACTGGGCGTCGTCCTCACGAACGACCCGGACGCGCCGGTGCTCGAGACGGCGGAGAAACGCGACATCCCCACCGAAGTCGTCGCGCAGACGGACGATATGGACCGCTTCGAGCACGAACGGGCTGTCCTCGAGGCCCTCTCGGGGTACGACTTCGACCTTGTCGTCCTCGACGGCTACATGCGAGTCCTCTCGAGTACGTTCCTCGACGAGGCGCCGACGACCATCAACGTCCACCCGGCCCTGCTGCCCTCGTTCCCGGGGATGAACGCCCACGAACAGGTCCTCGAGGCCGGCGTCGCCGTCACCGGGTGTACGGTCCACGTCGTCACGAACGCGGTCGCCGAGGACGGCAGCCTGCTCGAATCCGAAGTGGACGCCGGACCGGTCATCACCCAGGAACCCGTGCCGGTCTACGAGGGCGACGACGAGAGCGACCTCAAGGAGCGCGTCCTCTACGAGGGCGAGTTCAAGGCGTACCCGCGGGCAGTCCGGTGGTTCGCGGAGGATCGCGTCACGGTGGAAGGCGACACCGTCACCGTCGAGGGCGATGGTGCGGGGTCGTTCCCGGAACGTCGAGTCGTCTCCGACGACCGCGTCCGCGAACTCAGATACGGCGAGAACCCCCACCAGGACGCCGCACTCTACGCCGATTCGACGGTCGAGGAGGCGAACGTCGTCGACGCCGACCAACTGAACGAGGGGGCGAAGGCGCTCTCGTACAACAACTACAACGACGCCGACGGCGCACTCAACCTCATCAAGGAGTTCGACGACCCCGCCGCGGCCGTCATCAAGCACACGAATCCGGCCGGCTGTGCGGTCGCCGATTCCGTCGCCGAAGCCTACGAGAAGGCGCTCGCGACCGACCCGATGAGTGCGTTCGGCGGCATCGTCGCGCTCAACCGGGAGTGCGACGCCGCGACCGCCGAACAGATCACCGATTCGTTCAAGGAGGTCGTCGTCGCGCCCGGCTACACCGACGAGGCACTCGCCATCCTGCGCGAGAAGAAGAACTTGCGCGTCCTCGACGTCGGGGACCTCGGCGAGGTCACCGAGACCCTCACCGAGAAACCCATCGTCGGCGGTCGTCTCGTCCAGGAGCGCGACCGACAGGAGATCACCACCGACGACCTCGAAGTCGTCACCGAACGAGACCCCACAGACGAGGAACTCGAGGCCATGGTGTTCGCCTGGCAGACGATGAAGCACGTCAAGTCCAACGGCATCCTCTTCGCGAAGGGCACGGAGACCGTGGGGCTGGGCGTCGGCCAGGTGAGCCGCGTCGACGCGGTCAAGATCGCCGCGATGAAAGCCGAGAAGGACGCAGAGGGCAAGACCGCCGAAGGCGCCGTGATGGCCTCCGACGCGTTCTTCCCGTTCCCGGACGGGATCGAAGAGGCCGCGAAGGCGGGCATCG
>JBNJDE010000063.1:0-13415 GCA_051744605.1 Halobacteriota archaeon | reverse complement strand
GGCGATGTTCTCGGCCGCTTCGCTGACGCGCTCTCGCATCCCTTCCATCGTCTCGTCGTCCATCGGAAGGAGGGTGTTCCCACCCAGGGCGACGATGATTCGGCCCATTGAACCTGATAGTTCACGGCCTCGGGTAAAAGTCGTTGCGACGATTGCGGCTACTGTACGATAACCTTTATGCGTAATATTCGCGATAGTTTGACCATGGAACGATATCGCACTTCGATGGACCGACGCGCGTATCTGAAGACCGTCGGCGCAACTGGCGCCGTCGCACTCTCTGCCACCGCAGGCTGTCTGGGTGGCGGCGACGAGACGACGTTGACGCCGGCGACGGCGCCCGGATTTCCACCGTTCGAGATGAAAGAAGGCGGTGAACTCGTTGGATTCGATATCGACCTTCTCGAAGCCGTCGTCGCCGAGACCGAGTACGAACTCGGCGAGTGGGAGGAGTTCGAATTCGACTCGCTCATCCCGGCGTTGACGAACGATAACATCGACATCATCGCAGCAGCGATGACCATCTCCGAGGACCGGGACGAGACCATCGACTTCTCGGATCCGTATTACTCTGCCGACCAGGCCATCCTCGTGGCCGACGACGCGGACTTCTCGCCCGGTAGTCTGGAGGACCTCGCCGATCGGCCGCTCGGTGCCCAGGGTGGGACGACCGGAGAGGGGGTCGTCGAGGACGAACTCATCGCGAACGATATCATCGCCGAGGGTCAGTACAACAGCTACGGGAACTACGTTCTGGCGGTGGAGGACCTGGTCAACGGCAACATCGACGCCGTGGTCCTCGATACGCCGGTTGCACAGACCTTCGCCGCCGACCGACCGGTCTCTATCGCCTTCGAGTACGAGACCGGCGAGAACTACGGATTCGGCATCCGGGAGGGCGAGTCGGATCTGCAGTCGGCACTCAACGACGGTCTCCAGACCGTCCGCGACGACGGCACGTACCAGGATATCACCGCGACGTGGTTCGCCGAATAATCGACGGCAATGCAAGGGATTCTCGGGGTCATCGCACAGGCGCCGGTGGGTGATTGGGGGTTCGTCTTCGAGAACGCGGACTACCTCGCGGGCGGCCTCTGGCTGACGGTCCAGTTGACGGTCGCGAGCATCCTGCTGGGCTTCCTGGTGGGCTTTCCGGCGGGCGTCGTCGAGGTGTACGGCGGCCGGTACAGCGCCACGCCCGTCCAGGTGGTGGGGACCGTTCTCAGAGGGACACCGCTGCTGGTCATCCTCATCTTCGCGTACTTCGTCTTGCCCATCGGGTCCGCCTTCATCGCCGCGGTCCTCGGATTGGGCCTGCGAAGTGCGGCCTACCAGAGTCAGATCTTCAAGGGTGCGCTCAAGAGCATCGGGGAAGGGCAGATGGAGGCCGCACGTGCCATCGGGATGACGAAACTAGAGGCCATCTATCACGTCATCGTCCCGCAGGCGCTTCGACGAAGCATCCCCTCCTTCCAGAACGAGTTCACAATCGTCCTCAAGGACACCTCCATCGCGTTCGCGATCGGATTCGCCGAACTCCTCACGCGAAGTTACGATTTGTTCGTCCAGCGGACGACGGCCGTACTGGAGGTCATATTGTTCGTGAGCGCCATCTACTTCGTCGTCACGTTCACCACGAACCGCGCGCTGGACTACGTCGCAGAGATATTCAAGATTCCAACCGGTGAGTCATAGATGACCGAACCATTACTCGAGGTCGAACATCTCAAGAAGAGCTTCGGTGACGAGGAGGTACTGACGGACGTCTCCTTCCAGATGCAAGAGCAGGACGCCAACGTCATCATCGGGCCGAGTGGCAGTGGGAAGTCGACGCTGCTACGGTGTATCAACCGACTGACCCCGATCGACGGCGGGGACATCTATCTCGACGGTGAGTTGACGTCCGCACCGGACTACGACGTCAACAAACTCCGGCGGAACGTCGGGATGGTGTTCCAGGACATCAACCTGTTCGCCCACCTCACGGCCCTCGAGAACGTCACACTCGGTCTCAAACGCGTCCTGGAGATGGACGCCGAAGCCGCCGAGGCGAAGGCGTTGGCCCAACTGGAACAGGTCGGGCTGGGGGACAAGACCGAATCGTACCCGGCAGAGCTCTCGGGGGGACAACAACAGCGAGTCGGCATCGCCCGGGCCCTCGCGATGGACCCGAAGCTGATGCTCTTCGACGAGCCGACCAGTTCGCTCGACCCGGAACTGACCGGTGAGGTCGTCGAGGTGATGCGAGAACTGGCCGAGGAGGGCATGACGATGCTCGTGGTCACCCACGAGATGGGATTCGCCCGGTCGACGGCGACCAACGTCATGTTCCTCGACGGTGGCCGCTTCGTCGAGATCGGACCGCCGGACCAGCTATTCACGGATTCGAAAGAACGCCGGACGAGGGAGTTCCTGGGACGGCTCACGGACGCCGAGGCGGAGGGCTCACTGTAACCGATGGTCTCCTCGCGGGACGCCCAGGACCCGGGAATCTCGGTCTCCACCAGCGGCTGGGCCTGGCGGGCGTTCTACGTCGTCTTCTGGGGGTGGCTGCTGGCCCGGTGGCTCAACGACTGGTTTTTCACGTCGGTGACCGGCATCGGGGACCGACAGCCGTTCGTCGACCCGGCAGTGATCGAACCGGTCTCGGGATCGCTCGCGTTCGCGATGACCCACCTCCCGGCGCTCGCGAAGGGGGCGTGGATGACCATCGTGTTGACCGTGGTGGCCATCGTGCTGGGCTTCGTCATCGCGGTTCCGCTCAGCGTCGCCAGGGTGTACGGTCGCTACACGAAGTGGCTCGCGCTGACCTTCACGGAGCTCATCCGGGGAACGCCGCTTCTGGCCCAGCTATTCGTCCTGTACTACGGCCTGGGCCTGTCCAGCTGGATCAGGGAACTCCCGCTCGTCGGACTCGGGCCCATCCCCGGCCAGGCGTTCTGGGTGGCGCTTATCGGCTTTACGATCAACAGCGCCGCGTACCAGGCCGAGTACATCCGATCGGCATTGCTCTCCGTCGAGACGGGACAGTTGACCGCCGCTCGCGCGATCGGATTGGGCCAGTTGCAAGGGATCCGGTACGTCGTGTTGCCTCAGGGGCTCCGGTACGCGATCCCCGCCTGGTCCAACGAACTGATCTACCTGATCAAGTACTCCTCGCTAGCGGCGTTCATCACCGTCCCGGAACTCTTCAAGGTCGGTCAACGAATCGCGTCCGCTAACTTCAGGTACACCGCCATCTTCACGCTGGTGGCCATCCTCTACCTGGGGATCATCGTCACGGCGGCCAACCTGATGGATTACGTCAACGACCGGGTGGCGATACCGGGACTCGGTCAACAGAGCACGCGCTGAGGGGGGTGGACCTTTTGGGATCGCCCCCGTATCGACGCCCATGACTCACTCCACAATCGTCGCCGGTGGCGGCGTCGCGGGCCTCCGGGCGGCCGAACGACTCGCGGCGGCCGGTTTCGAGGTTACGGTGTTCGAACGAGAACCGACTCTCGGCGGGCGGGTCAGGTCCGAACGCGACGGCCCGTATCTCTTCGACAGGGGATTCCAGGTCCTGCTGACGGCGTATCCGGCTGTCGGGGACGTGCTCGACCTGGACGCACTGGACCTCCGACGGTTTCCCCCCGGGGCGACACTCTGTCGACCCAACCATCGTGTGACGGTCGCAGATCCCATTCGGGCTCCGCGGACGTTCTTCGAGACGGCGTTCGCGAGCGATCTGACCGTCGGCGACAAGGTCCGGATCGTCTCGCTCCGCCGGGAACTCCGTCGCCGGGCCGTCGACGACATTTTCACCGGGCCGGACCAGTCGATCCTCGAGTACCTCCGGGAGCGTGGCTTCTCGGATCGGTTCGTCCGTCGCTTCGCGGCACCGTTCTACGGTGGTATCACCCTCGACCGGTCGCTGTCCACGTCGAAGCGCATCTTCGAGTACACGTTCAAGATGCTCTCCGAGGGCTACGCGGCGGTCCCGGCGGAGGGAATGGGCGCCGTTACGGCGCAGCTCGCCGATGCAGCACTCGAAGCCGGTGCCAGTATCGAAACCGAGGCACCTGTCGAACGGGTCGAATCCACCGACAAAGGCGTGTCGGTGACCGTCGATGGACGGACGGTCGAGGCAGATGCGGCGGTCGTCGCCACCGACCCGCCGACGAGTGCCGAACTGACGGGTATCCAGTCGATACCCACCACGGGGAAGGGGTGTGTCACTCAGTATCTCAGCCTCCCCGGTGGCAACCCCGTCGGATCGCAGCGGTTCATCATGGTGAACAGTATCGGCGAGATCCCGAATCAGATCGCCCCGATCGGAGTCGTCGCACCGGAGTACGCCCCCGACGACGAGATACTCCTGAGTGCGACGTCGCTCGGAGATCCACAGTACACCCCCGACGAACTCTTCGAGCAGACGCGAACGACCCTCGCCAGCTGGTACCCCGAGGCATCGTTCGAATCGCTCTCGCTGGAGACGACGATCCGCTGTCCGTTCGCCCAGTTCTCACAACCGCCGGGCGTGCACGAGTCGCTGCCGAACGTGACCGACCCGCCGGGTCGGGTGTACCTCGCTGGCGATTACACCCACGATTCGTCGATCAACGGCGCGATCGAGAGTGCCTCCACGGCCGCCCGCGCCGTCGTTCGAGACCTACAGGAGTGATCTGAACTCGGCGAGCGGGGGAAACTCGAGTGGCTCGTCGTCGAGGCTGACGATGGGTCGACACCGCCCGAGGTCTGTGAGGTGCGGCGAGAGACTCTCCGCAGCGTCGAGATCGTTGACGAGCGTTCCTCTGGCGAGTCGGGTGTACGCTGGCAGGACGAAGACGTCGCTTCCGTCCCGCTGGTTCGAGCAATCGAGTGCGCAGGCATACCGACGGCCCTCGATTCGGATCGCCGGGTGTTCGTGGCCGACGACGAATCGATCTGCGGTCTCGGTCGGTTCGCGATGGCCGTGGACGACGACAGTCCCGTCGGCCAGCCGGTACGCGGACTGGATCGGTGCTTCCACGAGGGTCGACAGCATCGTGTCGTGATTCCCCTCGAGGACCACGAGGTCGGCGGGGGATCGGTCGACGACGCGACGGATGTCGCCGAGCGTCTCTGAGACTCCCGTTGGAACTCGATCGAACGAGTGCAGGAGGTCGCCGGCAAGTACCACCGTCGCCGGTTCGACGTCCTGGAGGGTCGTTTCGAGCCGGCCGAGGATGTCATCGCGTTCCCCGACCGGGAGTTCGACGGCGGAGCTCCGGTCCTGGCCCAGGTGGAGGTCCGCGACGATCAGCGCGTCCGCTGCCGTCACGTAGGCTGCTCGGTCGACGATCCGGATGCCGTCGGTCGACACGGTCGGGGACAGGCGGTCGAGGCCAAAAGCGGTGTCGGACGACCGATGGGGTTTTTGCCCGTCCCGGGCCTTCCCGAAGATATGACCGAGGTCCTGGAGGACAAACGGACCGCCACGCGATTTCGCATCCTGGTCGAGATAGCCGACCGGCAACCGGCCGTCAGCCAGGGCGAGATCGCCGACGCCGTTGGCGTCACGAGCCAGGCCGTCTCGGAGTACATCCGCGACCTCGTCGACGAGGAGTTCGTCGAGAAGGAGGGGCGGTCCCGCTATCGGGTGACCAACGAGGGGGTCGACTGGCTGCTACGGACGGCGAGCGACGTCCGTCGGTTCGCCGATCGCGTGACGGACGACGTTCTGGGCGGTGTCTACGAGGATGCAGCCGTCGCCACGGCCGACGTCGAGGCTGGCGATGTCGTCAGCCTCTCGATGAGAGAGGGGCTCTTGCACGCGACACCCGGCGACGCCGGACCGGCGACCGGGGTGGCGACCACCGACGCCGCGGCTGGTGAGGACGTTGGCGTCAGCGGCTTCGAAGGAATCATCGACTTCAGCCCCGGGTCGGTGACGCTCTATCAGGTCCCACCGGCCCGCTCCGGCGGGAGCGACGCGGTAGCGGCGGACGCCATCGCGGCGGCGTGCGAGGACGCGGCACTCGTGCTCGCCGAAGGGGTGGAAGCAGTGGTGGCGCTTCGAAAGGCGGACATCGAGCCCCAGTCGACCTTCGCCGCCGGCGCGGTGGCTGCAACAGCCGCCCAGCGGGGCGTGGCGGTCGTCGTGGTCGTGACTGCGGATGACGTCGGGCGAGTGACCGATCCCCTCAGAGATGCCGGCACCTCGTACGAGGTTTCTGACTGGCCGTAGAATAGCCGTCGGGAGCGATACGCCCGTGCTGCTCAGCCGATGTACCGGAGGTCGTCGTCGGTGCCGGGGCTCGGCCCTTCTTCCATCTCTTTGAGCCGACCCAACACTTCCTCCATCTCCTCTGCCCGGTCGTCGAGGGCGTCGTAATCGACCTCGAAGTCGAGGAACTCCTGGAGGACCTCGAGGACGGCACGAGCGCTCATCGGGTCCACGACGTAGCCACTCGTCTCGCCCATCAGACAGGCCGCCTCGAACTCTCGACGACCGCCCATGCCCAGGAGGAGCCCACTCGTTCCGACGATACCACCCGCGGGCTCTTCGGCACGGAATTCGACGCCGGCGTCCGCCAACTCGGCCTTCCGGTCCTCGCCGGAGACCGCGCCGATAACCGCGTACTCCTCGATGAGCTCTCCCGTTGGGACGCCGCCGAGCGCAAACACCTCCGTCGCGCCGAACGAATCGGCGATGTCGAGGAAGACGTCCGTGAGTCTGTAGTGACCGGGACCGTCGTTCGCCTGGTGATTTCCGGTCAGGACGAGCATATCTCGACCAGCCGTCTCGATGGCATAGAACTCCGCATGCGCCAGGGTGCCGACCCCATCGTCGTCGATACCAACCTGTGGGGGGAAGTGTTCGGAGTAGATTCGTCGTACGAGAACGCTCTCCATCTCTTCGACGAGGTGTTCGGCGACCAGTTTGCCGACGTGGCCGACGCCCGGTAACCCCTCGACGAAGACGGGATCATCGAGTGGGGCCTCGGCGACCTGCTCGACCTCGATTTCGTCCATACGGCTACTCCCGAACGCGGCGCTTAAGAGCACGTCGGTACTCGCCGTACGGATCGGCTGGATCGAACGGGGCTGGGGCGCTGTTGACGGCCGGAGCGCCGCAATCGGGACACTGCGAGGAGAGGGTGTACACCGGGCGTTCGTGTTCGGTCTCCCACGACGAACAGACCCGGATGTCCGATTTCATTCGTTCTCGGTCTGGCGCTCGCGATGGAAGGTGGCATCGCCGCCGACGTCGTCGATGGACGCGATGGCGCGGTCCGCGGCCGCCTCGAGTTCGTCTTCTGCGGTCTTGTAGTTCGGTGCCTGGACGCGGATGCGGTACTCGGGCGATCCGACGTACGTGACCTTGAGGTCGATCTCGTCCGGCACCTCGCCGTCTCCCTCGGCGGCTTCGAGTGCCTGGCGAATGTCGTCGACGCCGTCGGGGTTCGGCGATTCGAGGTGGACGTACCCCGTCACCGTCACGTAGGGGACGGAGACGTTCTCGCGGGCGGTCTCGACGATCCGTTCCCGTTCTTCGTCGTCGAGATCGACGGCTTCGAGTACCTCGTGGCCGTGGATGGCGGCCTGCTCGAACCCGTCGTAGAGGCTGCCGAACTCGGCGAGGAGGGCGTTCGCCACCCGTCTGAACGTCTCGTCGTCCATATCCTCGCCGAAGGCGAGCGAGAGCCACTTGTCCGCCTTCTGTTCGTTCTTCCACTCCTGGATCTTATCGGAGCGCTGGTGGTCGTTGACGTCCTTGATGGAGAGATCGATCTGCTGGGAGGACTCGTCGACGTCGAGGACCTTTGCTACGACGGTCTGCCCCTCGTTCACGTGGTCGCGGACGTTCTTGATCCACCCGGAGGCGACTTCGCTGACGTGGGACAGCCCGCGTTTTCCCTCGTACTCTTCGAGGTCGATGAAGACCCCGAAATCCTCGATCTCGTCGACCTTTCCGACGACCAACTCGCCCTCTTCGGGCCATCCCTCGTATTTCATCGCGCTTCGACGACCTCGGTGACTTCGGCGTCGATGTCGGCCAGGCCACCGGTCGGGCGGGCGAGCGTGTTGCCACAGACGGCACAGGCGACCTCGGTCGACGCCTTCTCGAAGAGCGTCTGTTCGTTCTCACAATCCGGACACTGAACGGTGATGAACCTTCCTGCCATTGTTATTCCTGGAACTCGACCTTACCGGCGCGCCATCCCTCGCGGAGATGAGCTTTGCCGCATTCGCTACATCGGTACTTGAAGTTCGTCTTCTTCGTGGGCTTATCGCCACCCGGAACTTTCGAGAACTTGCCGGCGTTCCCGATGGTCGACTTTCCGCGACGCTCCTGGCGTGCGGCCCACTTCATCCCGGTCTGGCGACCGCGACGGACCTTCTCTATCTCTATCTCGGTGTGCGCGTCGCAATTCGGACAGTAGCTTTTGATTCGTCTTGGAATCTGCATAGCGAACTAACCTGTTAGCACTCGCTTTGGGAGGGGTGCTTAAAATCCGTTTGGTTCCGGCCCGGCATAACGCTGTCCTTCTGCGGTCTCGTCGGCCGCCGACGGTACCGTTTGCCCGGCCCCCAGCCCCGATTTCAGCTCCGCGAGCCCGTCCGAAACGTTTACTCCCATTTACGCTGAAGGACGGTGTATGAAGCGGCTCATCATCCACGGCGATCCGGACGTGCGAAAGGAAGGCGTCGTCGAGGTCGATGGCGAGGAGTACACGTTGTTCCAGGTGACCCGTAACGGCGACTGGCACGGGCCGGATCGGGTCCAGCTGTGGTGTATCGCCGGGCAGCCGGAAGAGTGGGACGACTTCGACCGGCAGAACTACGTCCCACAGTTCCTGGAGGTCGAGGCCGTCGACGCCGACGACGTCACCGTGAAGAAACGGGCCGGCGACCTCGCGATCTGATCGGCGAGCGGCGACCTCGCAATCTGATCGGGAAGTCTCCCTCTCACGCGGCGACGTCTACCCGAGAAGCTCGCTCCCGTTCACGCGATATACCGTCACTGCCTCGTCCTCGTAGGCCACCGAGATTCCCTGTTCCTCGTCGTACGCCCTGACGTCGTAGCGATCCCGTTCGACCGGACCGACGTAGATGTACTCGACGTGGTAGCGGTCCAGCAGTGCCGACCGCGACTGGGCCTCCGACGTCTCGAAGATGGCGTCCACGTCTCTGACTCGCGAGTGGTAGTCGTCAGCACCCCGGTAACCGACCTCGTGACTCCACCCGGCGACCGTCGGAACACCGGTCATGCTCGACGGGGCGTTCACCCATTGGTAGATGTCTGTTCCAGGTGCCGAAACCATCGTGGGCTGCCCCTCCAGATCGTTCACCCACTCGATCGCTCCTGTCTCCTCTGGGTGGTCGTCCTCGATGTACTGGTGTGCATCGAGGGTCGGCGTGCCGGAGTGCGCCCCTACGGTCGTCGCGACGGCGAATCCGGCGTAGATGGACGTCGACGCGAGGAGGACGACGAGGAGGATCGAACCAAGCGCCCCCGACGTGGTGGGGGTCACCCCGTCTCGATCCGACGTCGATCCGTCCTCGAGCGCCGAGGTCGGACCTCCCGGTAGCCCACGACGAACCGCCCGACCGACCCGTATCACGCTCGACCGAACCGGCGGGAGATGGGCGGTCATCGCACCGACTGCGACCGCCCACAGCGCCCAGACCTGCGAGTACACCTTGAACACGGTGTTGAAACGTCCCGGTCCTGCCTCCTCGACCAGGAAGACGAATTCGACGAGCACGAGCAGCCCCAGGGCGCCGACGACGAGGACCGCCTCGAAATCCACCCCTGGATCGGTCCGGAGGAGGTACCACGCACCGAGGAGCAGTGGGACGAACAGACCGACCGCGGGCGCGGCGAGGACCGCCGTGATCGCAACTGCTGCGACCCCGAGCAGGCCGACCAGTGCAACGGTATCGAGAGACCGTTTCCGAAGCAAGTATGGCACCGTCACGGCGAGGAAGGCGCCGTGCACCAAGAGCAGATCGGGGAGCCGGCTCGTGGGTTCCGAGAAGAACCCGATCGAACGCCCACTCGTGGTCCCGGTGAGAAACGACGCCACAGAGAGGGCTCCGAGGAGGGCGACGACCGCCGCGAGACCCGTCGCGACGAGAACCCGAGCGACCTCGGCTCGGAGTGCACTCCCGTCCGTCGTTCGATCGATCATCGCCTCCAGTCGGGCCGGGAGCACGCTCCAGGGTGGGGCCGGGGCGAAGAGGAGTGTTAACCAGGTTACACCGACGAGTGCGGGGGCACTCCAGGTATTCACGACGATCAGCAACCCGACGACGGCTGGGATGAACGCGAACGCCAGGACCACTCGTCGCAGTCGATCCGCTCGGGGCGTGTGCCAGTAGCCGTAGGCCAGACCGACTCCGAGTAGCAAGAAGACCGGGCTCATCATGTGCGCATGGAGGTCCCCGTTGAAGAAGGCGAAGAAGGGGAACTCCGTGGCGAGGTTGAACGTCTCCTCGCCCCGTGGGCCGGCGTCGATGACCCGGCTCGCATGCCAGTAGTGAAACGAATCGACTCCCGTCGCGAGGCCTTTCATCTCGAGATTCGCGAGGCCAGCGAGGGCTTCGCCAATACCGTCCGGCAGCGCCCAGACGAGCGCCCGAATCGGCGTCGAGAGGTTGCTCGCAATCGCGACGAAGAACGCGGCGACGGCCCCACCCCGTCGATAGGATCGTCCCGCGCCAGCACTCATCACCGCACCGACGCCCCAGGCCGCGGTCACGAATGCCGCGTAGTACCCTGCGAGTGCGAGGTTGTAGGCGTATCGAGCCGCGGTGTCGGTTAGCTGGGCGAACATCGCGGCGAGCATGTGGCCGCCGTAGTAGTACTGCACGGGCTCGTTGGCGAACCACATGTCCTCGGGTGGGAGACGTCCCGCGCGGAGGAGCGACGCGAGCAACCCCATGTCCAGGAACTTCTCTCCACCGCCCGGGTGGGCGCCCGGATCCAGTGCCCTGATGGCGACGAAAAACAGGAAGGCGAGGGCGAACACGAGCACCGCATCACGGTATCGGTTCCAGCGCAGCTCCACGCCCCACCGTACGGCGAGCGCCGACACGACCGTCAGCACGAGGACGGCCGCCACGGCGGTTCCCGTTCCGAAGGTCACCTGGCCGATCCGGTATCCAACGAAGGTGAGCACCACGAAGGCGAATGGGATGGACAGTCCCGCCCCACGATCCGGAAGGGTCGCGAACACCAGGCTACTCGCCGGGAGCGCGAGGGCTCCGAGACCCACGAAGAGGCCGAGCCAGATGACGACGAGTCCGTATTCCACACCCGGGACTACCCCACCGTAACGATATACTCCTTGTGGAGTTTCGCGACGCGATTCGAATGGCTTTACCCGATGGACCCCGCGAGTCGTACGCAATGAAGTCGAGTGTGGGCGTCGTAATTCCGGCCTATCGACCGGATCTCGACGCCCTCGAGCGGTACCTCGACGCACTGCAGACCGTCGTCGATCCCGAGGTGATCAGGGTGGAACTCGACGACCCGACGCCCGACACGGTGACGGCCCTCTCTGACGCGCCGGCCGAAGTCCACGCCGTCGGAGAGCGTCGCGGGAAGGGTGCCGCGATAACGGCGGGATTCGAACGTCTCGACACCGACGTGTTCGCGTTCGCCGACGCAGATGGGAGTACCCCAGCCGAGTCCATCGACGACGTCATCGCCCCGGTCCGGACCGGGGAGGCGGACCTCGCGGTCGGGTCTCGCCGGCATCCAGACGCGGACGTGCAATCCCATCAGTCGTTCTTCCGCCGCCGACTCGGTGACGCCTTCGCCTGGCTCGCGCGCCGTGCACTCGACGTGTCCCTGTACGACTATCAGTGCGGTGCGAAGGCATTGACGGCCGAGACGTGGCGATCGATCCGCACCCACCTCTACGAACCCGGCTTCGCCTGGGATCTGGAGCTCGTCTCGATGGCCCACGCCACCGGCAACCGCATCCAGGAGGTTCCAGTCACCTGGATCGACCATCCGGAGAGCACCGTCTCAGCGGGATCGGCTGTCGTCGAGATGTTCGGTGGGCTACTCGCGGCTCGCCACCGCGCCAGGTTGGTCGCCGAGGATCCGTTCTACGAAGCCCTCGACTCGTACCGAGACCGAACCGCCCCACTCGTCTCCAGAACCGACGGAAAATGAGGGGCTCGGACTCCCTGGTGTCGATCATTCGGCGCCGCCTTCGCCCACTCGCGCGGGTCGATCGAATCGGCCAGTTCGTCTCCGTCGGCGTCGCCGGTGCGTCGCTGGAGACGGTCATCGTCTTCGCCCTCACCGGCCTCTGGACCGTCGCCCCCCTCCCCGCGAAGGCCGTCGGCGCGGAGGCCTCCATCTCTCTCATGTTCCTGCTCAACGACCGCTGGACCTTCGCCGAGGAGGGAAAGTCCGGCGTGCTTGCGGTTGCTCGACGGTACCTCAAGTCTCACGGGGTCCGACTCGGTGGACTCACCGTCGCCTTCGTCACCCTGTACCTGCTCACCTCGTGGACCGACGTCCGTCTCGTCTTCGCGGGCGCGGACTTCTGGCCCACCATCGCCAACGTCGTCGGAATCGGCGTCGGTATGACCATCAACTACGTCGCCGAGAGCATCATCACCTGGCGAGTACACCAGAATTGATCGCCTCACGCACCGTCGGCCTCGTGCAACGACCGTGTGACTTCCCATATCCAGCCCGCGAGTAACAGCGCTCCGACGGTCTCCGGGAGGGCGATTCCTTCGAAGCCGATGGCTCCCCAGACCACCCAGCCGGTGACGTGAACGACTCCGAGCCAGACGATTCCAAGCCCCCGTCGAACCGCCCCCGAGAGTGCCAGCCCTGACCCGTGGACGAACCAGCCGTAGGTGATACCCAGGAAGAACGAGATGGCGACCGGGAAGTGCAGGTCGTGCGTGACGTCGAAGACACCGACCAGTCCCATATTCGCCAAGGCGACCACCACGATGGCGACCCCGGCTTGCTGGACCGGGTGGGATACGGCGCGAAGCACTCGGATACCGAAGACCACGCCCAGGACGCCTGCCAGGACGAGCCCGCCGTTGAAGAACGGGGCCGAGACGTGAGCGGGGTCGCCCAGGTGCGAGAGTGCGTTGCCTGTCCACGAGAACCACGGTGCGAGGAGGACCGCGACGACGATGCCACCGAATCCCGCGGCGATTCCGGCGAGGCCGGTGTAGGTCCAGGCGGTGTGGAGGGTGCTCCGGTCCATTGCGTCCCAACCGATTGGCACGTGTTGTCGTAACGCTGGCGGTGGGTTTGGTCGGTCTGGGATGTGGTTGGGACTTCGACGAATGTCTCGGAGCCTGACGGCTCCTCGACGGATTGTCGCTCGCAAACAATAGCGGGAGGTAGATTTGAACCGGATCCAGACGGTCGCTCACTCCGTTCGCGCTGCGTCTGG
>JBNJDE010000062.1:0-14041 GCA_051744605.1 Halobacteriota archaeon | reverse complement strand
GTGGCCAGCGCGACCTCGTCCGCAGCGACGACCAGCACGGTCGGTTCCGCCGAGCGGAAATCTCGAACGAGTCGGGCCGTCGTCCACGGATCCGCACCGGCCGTCTCGAGGACGACGAACCCCGAATGGCGGGTCCTATCGCCGAGTCGGACGGCGTCGTGCACGGCACTCGCGTGCTCGCGCCACGCCTCCAGGACGTCGGTCCGGTCGGCGTGGTCGAGGGCGAGTGCGGTGGCGAGACCTGGTTCGGTACGCACGAGGACGTCGAGTACGTCCGCGTACCCCTCAACGGTTTCGAAGGGGGCCTCCGTGAGGACGTATGGGCGGAGGACTGCCTCGATGGCCGTGACTGCGTGGTCCGGTGCCGGTGGTTCGGTCGCGGCGAGCGCGACGGCCGAGGCGAGGCGTCGGTGCGCGGCCTCGTCCATTGCCGCCGGCAGATCGAGTTCGGCGAGCAGCGCCCCGGCACGCTGTTCGTCGCCGGAGACATCGGCGTGGAACAGCGTCGAGTGAGCGAGACCATCACCGAGGTCAGCCGTCGGTATGCCGACTCCTGGGCGGCGTTGGACGCCGGATTCAGTGGCCGCATCGAGGGCCTCTCCGTGCGGGACCGTTCCCGCCGCAAGAGCCCCCGCAATGGCCAGGATGGCGTCGGGGTCGCCGAAGTCGCTCGCCACGTCGAACGCTGCGATGGCGTTGGATTCGGCGAAGAGGACCGAGTCGGCGTCCTCGCCCCCGATCCCGATCGAGACGGTCGTCTCGGTCGACGATTCGATCCGTCGGTCGGCCGCCGCGCCCGTTCGGACCGTCGAAACCTGGTAGGGCGTCGCCGGTTCGAGCGCGTTCGCGAGAATCCCCGCCGCGGCGACTGAATCGCCGTCGGCGTGGCTCACGAAGTGGACGAAGTCGGCCTCGCGCAGCGTGGCGGTGAGTGCCGAGACGTCCGGGTCGGTTGCGGCGGGTCGACCGGTGGTCGCCATCTGGGGTTACTCCACGAGCTCCTTTGCGTTCTCGTAGGTGTACTCGAAGTCCTGGTCGATGGCGTCGCCCCGGTAGTAGTTGGCGAGCCGACGGATCTTGGACTCGGTGTTCTGCAGGGCACGCTTGTTCGAATGGTCCTGCTGATTCTCGTCCATGTGCTGGCGGAGGTTGACCGCCTTCTCGAGGAGGTTGTACAGATCCTCGGGGAGTTCAGGGGCTGCGTCGTTCTCCTCGAGGATTTCGGTGATCTTCTTCCCGGTGGCAGCCTTCACGTTCGGGACGGGCGTGCCCTGTACGCCTTCGTCACGAAGCTTGAGCCCGATCTGGCTCGGGTCGTGGCCTTCGTCGGCAAGTTCGACGACGCGCGCTTCGATAGCGTCCGCGTCGACGTCGCTCCACTCCGGTGGTTCGTCTGTCGCCGGTTTGTCCGAACCGGACGTTCCCCGGCGACGGGTATGCATTCGTGCCATAGCTGTCGGATTGGAACTGCACGTACCGCAGGATAGCGGGCCGGCGTCGTGCCGGCGAGCACTACCGCAATCCCGAGTCCACGCAAGTGGACGAGTCAGATTTGCGGTCGTGCGGTTCCCTGAGTACAGCACGGAGGGGCGCGCGGTAAAAGCTTACGAACCACCTTTTTACTCCTCGGGTTCGCCAGCGGCGAACCGCTCGACGCAAAAAGATGGGGCAAAAACGTCCTCGCCGCTCACTCCGTTCGCGGCGAGCGGGACATCAGTGGCCTACCGCCTCGCGACTAACTGGTTTCATTTGGACGCTCGTTCCTCGAGGTCTTTGACGGAACTGTGTCCGTACGCACTCCCTCGAATCGAGGGGTTTATCAATCGACCTGTGCAAGAGACGGATGCATTCGCGGGCTCGTAGATCAGTGGTAGATCACTCCCTTGGCATGGGAGAGGCCCCGGGTTCAAATCCCGGCGAGTCCATGTCGGAACCGTACTCGTGTTCATATGTTCTATTCCTCCGCGAGCAGTTTCTATTCGTCCGAATATTCGAGATTGGGAAATTTCGGACCACCCTCAGAAAATAGAGTTCCACTCGCCCCGAGTGGCGGGTCGGCGCCGTCTGGCGTTGAAATCAGGGACCGAGAGGAACGTCGAGGACTGTCGAAACGGCTGATCTGCGAATTTCTCCAAAACGTGTCTGTTATCGAGAATTCCAATTGGTGGTGTCGTAAGTGAAATGGGAAGAGGGATACCGTTTACCCTCTCGAATTCCCGGTGTCAGAGGCCGGAATTGCCGGAACTTCCACGGGTGGCGGAAAGCGTCCGACACTGAACACTATCGGAGGAGTACCTGGTAACCATACTCCATGGTGCCCCATGACTTATTAATCCCACATCGAGGGACGATGCGCTCCCGTGAATGCTAATCCGGCGTGAAAATGTGAATTTCCTTCGGACGAGTTACTGGTGGGTCGGTTCGATACGGAACGGCCTCCCAACCGAACATCGACTGGATCTGTCAGGTAATTCGAAGTACTGACGGTCTCCGCTGGCGATATTCGTCTCGTTTCGAAGCGGGAAAATTGAGGGTTACTGGGGCTTATAGCAACCGCTGTCACCGATCCTCGAGTGCCTCAGCGATCACCGTACGCTCGGCCTTTCGTAGGTGTTGATGGAAGGTCGATGGATCGACACCCATCGACGCGGCCAGATCCTGGCCGCTCGTGCTACGGGGCCACTCGAAGAACCCCGCGTGATAGGCCGCCTCGATGGTGGCCTGCTGGCGGTCGGTCAACTCCTCGAGGACGACTCCCCGAAGCGGGTGGTCCGAGCGATGGTTGTGTTTCAGGTTTCGCTGGGTGACCATCTCCATCCTGGGATACGCGTCTGTGACGGCGTCGACGACCTGCCGTACGTCGACGGTCGTGGGGAGATGGATCTGCAGGTAGTAATCGCCGTCATCGAAGGTCGCCCGTCGAACGTCCCCACCGACCGAGGCGATAGCGGCGAGCACCGGCGGGTCGGCAAATCTGATCTCGAGACGGCTCTCGTTCTCGTCGGTCTCGAGAACGGTCACCGAGTCCCATTGCGGATAGTCGGTCGATTTCGTTATGGCTTCGATGACCGCCAGGCCATTGCCAGTTGCAGTTCCGTAGCCGAGATACGCCGAATTACCGATAGGGATCGCCTGATGGATCTCGACCGTTCCCGTCGAATCCCCCTGGATCCCGAGTGCCTTCGCCAGGTGCTGGAGGCGAAACTCCAGTTCGACGACCTCGTCGGACAGCAGCGCACGTTTCCGCTCGACGGCGGCGATGGCGTGGCCGATGATCTCGCCGAGCTGGCTGATCACCGTCCGCTCCTGGGAGGTGAAGGCGTTGGGTCGCTCGGCGTACACGTTCAATACCCCGTAGAGGGTCTCGTCGTGAATGATGGGGATCGCTGCCGAAGACCGAAAGCCGTATTTGGAAACGTCGTCGCGCCAGGGATCGTGGCGGTGCTCGGTATCGAAGTCGTTCGTGACCTGTATCTCGCGTTGTAGGATGGCCCGGCCCGTCGGTCCCGCACTGCGCTCGTCGTCTGGGTCGACCGAGATGGTGATCCCGTCGAGGTAGCCCTCGACTCCCGCCTCCGCTCTGAGCGACACCGTCTGGGAGTGCATGTCCACCTCCCCGATCCAGGCGAACAGGTAGGAGTCGGAGGCAGCGAGTCGATCGCAGACGATGGTCTCGATCTCCTCGCGCGTCGATTGGTAGATGACTGCGTCGGTGATCTCCCTGACGATCGTGTTCAGGTTGTCGAGTGCGGTGAGTTGTTCGCGCTGGTGGAGCAACTCCTGTTCGAACCGTCGACGGTCGATGGCGTTTGCGAGGATGTTCGCGACCGACTGCACGAAGGCGATATCCCGCTCGGAGTACTCGTTCGGGCTCCTGTCGTGCACCCCGAGGACGCCCCACGGGTCGTCAGGGGAGCCGATGATGGCACTGATGCCGCTCTCTACATCGTGATCTGCCAGTAGCTCTGGTAGACAGAACCTGGATTCTTCGTGCTGGTTCTCGACCACGACGGGTCGTTCGGTCGACAGGGTGTAGGCCGCCTGGGTATCGTTCGCGACGGCCGAAACAGTGGCGGTGCCCACTGCACCGTCTTCCCATCCCGTCCCCTGTCGTAACACGAGTTCCGTCTCCGTGGCGTCGAGTTCGAGCACCTTGCAGTACTCTTGATCAAGAACCGCCGCGACGTGCTCGACGGCCGTACCCAATAGCGCGTCGAGATTGCGATCTTCCAGCGCGCGTTGCCCCAATGAGGCGATCACCTCCTCCTGGCGAACGTACCGCTCGTGTTCCGATTCGGCGAATGGCCAGCCACTCGGTGGCGAATCGCTGGCTCCGATGGGTGCGCCGGGGGGCCACCAGACCCGTGCGCTGGCACCGACTTTCTTGGTCTCGAGCACCCCTTCATCGACGAGTCGGCTGAGTCGGTCGTACGTGCTTCGTCGACCCAGGTCGAGTCGTTCGGCCACTTCGTTCGTCCCCAGTGGTTCGAATTGTTCGTCGAAGACCGCGAGTGTTTCCAGGAGCGGTTCGGTCAACGGACTGTCACTCATTGTCGAGTACTGGGGACGGCTGGGCTTCAACCCTCCGCCGGCGGAGTCCCCTTCGGAATTGATTTTGCCACTGAATGGCCTATGACGACCCACAAACCGCATTATACGTCGATATAATGCGGTAATGAGGAACCGTGAGAATTCTCGTTCGGAACCCAATACGTTGGTGGTTCATCTTATCGGGATACGGTGCATAGCAAACGGTGTCCACCGAACGGTGTCGGTGGGGGGAAGACAATGGTTACTGAATTAAACAGCGTGGACCCGGGTAACGATGCCCGTATCGCTGAAGGAGACCGGCACCGAATACTGGCCAACGAACGCCGTCGGACCGTCATCGCGGTCCTGCGAGCGTCCTCGACGCCGATTTCTCTCGACGCCCTCGCGGCTCGAGTCGACGACCGGACCGAGGGACTGGCCCAGGGGGAGACCGATCGTCTCGCACGCGTTGCGATCGGACTCCATCACACCCATCTGCCCATGCTAGCCGAGATAGGCGTCATCACGTACGATCCGGAGACGACGTACGTTGATACGTGTATGGACCTCGGTCGGCTTACAGATTGATTCGGTGGACACTTTTCACGGTGGTCCCGATGCCTGGACACGAGCGAACCGCTGACGCGTCGTCGGATCAACTGGCCGACATCGCCCGTGTCAGTGACGACCGCGAATGCTCGAAACCCCTCAATGAACGACGACGACGGGTATCTCCGAGCGTCTGACGACCTGCTCGGCCACGCTTCCGAACATCACACGGCCGACACCGGATAACCCCCGGTTCCCGATCACGATCTCGTCGATATCGTTCTCTTCCGCATACGTCAGGATCTGGTTACTGGGCTTTCCCGTTACGTACTCCGTATCGATGGTGGCTCCCAGCTCCTTGGCGGAGGCTCGAATAGAATCGAGTATCTCTCGTGCCTCCGCTTTCTCGTCCTCGACCTGTGGAAGGTCCTCGAGATCCTCCATGAATGCCGAGAAGTACCCCTCCGGTAGTTCGACGACGTGGAGTGCGGTGATATCGGCGTCAGGGAAGTGACCGACGGCGTACTCCACTGCGCGCTCAGAGTGTTCCGAACCGTCGACGGGAACGAGTATATTACTCATGGATGAACATACGCGGTAGCCAACCATTAAACTATAGGGTGGTTCCCGTGGAGTAATTCCGAACGTTCCCTACCGCGGGGCCAGCGCCCGCATCGTCGCTCGCCGTTCAGCCTCGTCCATCGGTCCGAAGAAGCTCACCTGGACGGCGTCCACACCGTCCACCGCTTCGAACCGCTCCAGTTGCTCACGGGCGTCGTTGGGAGTTCCTGCCGCGACGAGGTCGTCGAGCAACTCGTCTGGAATCGCCGCGAGGGCGCCGTCTCGGTCTCCATCGTCCCACGCGCTCCGGACCGCCTCCGTGACGTCCGCCCACCCTGCATCGGCGATTGCCTTGCGGTAATACGGCCCATACCGAGCGATCATGAAGGCGACGTGCTGGCGGGCATGCCGTCGTGCTCGCGAGCCATCCTCGATGGCACACGCCCGTAGGTGTGGGGTGACCAGGAGTTCGTCCGCGGTTCTGTCGCCCAGTTCGGCTCCGCGCCGCAAGTCGGCCAGTCGTTCCTCGAGCGCATCGATGGTGAGCAATTGCGGCACCCAGCCGTCGGCGAATCGGCCGGCCATCTCGGTGGCCTTGGGTCCCAGTGCGGCGACGTCGACCGGAGCGGGTGGTTCCGGGGCCGGGGATTCGAGCTTCAATGTGTCCGGTGAGAATATCTCTCCGTCGTAGTCGAGTCGGTCTCCAGACTGAACCTGTCTGATGATCTCGACGGCCTCGCGGACGTGTCGCAGCGGCCGGTCGAATTCGACGCCGTGCCACCGCTCGACGAGTGCTGGCGACGATGTGCCGAGTCTGAGCCGGAACCGACCGCCGCTGAGCTCCTGCAGCGTCGCGGCGGTCTGCCCCAGCGTCGTCGGCGTTCGGGAGAACGGTGAGAGGACGTCGTCGGCGATACCGATATCGGTGGTACGGTCGGCGAGGAGTCCGAGGACGAGTGGAACGTTTCGCCCGTTGGTCTCGCCCATGGTCACGAACCCGTATCCCAGTTCTTCGGCCATCTGAGCCGTATCGACCGCTGCGTCGAGGTCGTCGTACGCATCCATCGGGAGGACCAAACCGCGTCTGAGATTTTCTGTCATGCCTACCACGGGTACCCCCCGGACCGTAAACGTTACAGTTCAGATAGAATCTGGTGTGGCGATGTCGGCCCGAACAAGACACGCTGGTCAGGGTTCGACGTGGTGAGCCCTACATTCACCACGGGGTCCTGGTGACCTTCGACTACGAAGGAATAGTCTCGCGAGGCGACCTCGTGACTCTGGTCGAGACGGGGATTGTCAACGCGGTCGACGATTACTGGACGTCGACGATCTCGACTTCGAACTCGAGGGTCTCGCCGGCGAGTTCGTGGTTGAAATCGACACGAACGGTCTCGTCATCGACGTGGACGAGGGTCCCGAGTTGGCCCTGCTGGGTCTGTACCTGCATTCCCTCTTCGGGCGTCTCTCCCTGGAGCATGTCCTCGAACTCGTCTCGCTCGTGTTCGATGATCTGTTCGTCGGTCTCTTCCCCATATGCCTCTTCAGGGGGGATGGTGACGGTGTCGGTGTCTCCGACGTCCATGTCGAGGAGTGCGTCTTCGAGACCAGGGATGATCTGGCCGGCCCCGACCTCGACGGTCAGTGGAACGAACTCTCGGTCCGGTTGGTCGGCTGCGATACCCGCCTCTGTCGCGACCGTTTCGCGCGAGGTATCGAAGATGTCGCCGTCGGGAATGCGACCGATGTACTCCAGTGAAACAGTATCGCCGGATTCGATTGCCATGGGAATACGCGATCACCCAGGCGGATACGTTCTTGGGTTCGTCGACGTGAACCCGTCGGAAAATTACTTGATGTACTCGTTCTCTCGCCAGTCGACCCCGCTGGGGGCGTCGTCTGCCTCGGTCTGTTCTTCGACCACCTCGACCGTCGCCGGCCTGTCGTCGCCATCGACGACGCGAGTCGCCTCGAGTTCTCCATCGACGGCCGATATCGCCGTCAGTTCTCCCTCCTCGGCTTCGAGTGCGAGTTCGCTCAGGACGGTGAACATCGGATACTGGATGGCGGTGTTGCGGAGAACTTCGTCACCGCGCCCGGCGAACCGCGCATATTCGACGAGCTCCGAGGGGATCGGCTCTTCCTCCTCGTCGGGTGCACGACTGGCGTAGGGCTTGTGGTCCTCTGGTGGCTCTTCGTACACTCGTTTCTCGAAGACCTTCGCCTTCAACTGGGCCGTGGGGGTGTACTTGCTGAGAGATTTGTCACTGGCGACGGAACTGATGAGCAACCGGTTGTTGCGGCGCTCTATCTGGATGTCTTCGATCTCTGGTGGCAGATCGACCGTTTCGAAGAAATCGTATACGTCTTCCAGTGGGAGGCTGATGTTCGAGCGGAGCGTGAAGACGGTCGGTGGGATTTCGTCGGACATTATGTGTGGGAAATGGACGGATTGGGCGCTCGTCTGGAGGTCGGCCGGTTGGATCGAGTCGGACGATCTGATCCGTTGACACCGGTCGGATGGACTCCGGACTGTCTTGTCTCGGGTATCGGGCGCGACTCCGAAACCCGACCGGTACCATCGATCGTCGGTCGGTGAGCGGAGCGGTACCTGTCATCTCGAATGGACGACGGATCAGGTACCATTTCACCCGTATATTGTCCCCTCTCATGGATAAGGGCTCCGGGATTGGCGAAAGATGTCGTCCGACGGGTGACCGAAGGTTCGCTTAGGGATGCACAGACTACACGACAGATGTGCGAGGCAGGCGCTTCGGGGTTAGTCGGAAATCGGCGATTTCCCTGACGACGAGAAACGAATCGTCTCGAACCGCGTGAGCTCGAGGGGGTTCACTCGACATTATCGGCCGTTCCGAGCGAACACTCGCATCGTGTTGTTCCCGATCTCAGTCGCGTGGACCTGCGAGAAGTTCTCGCCGTCGAAGACGTCTCGCCAGTTCCGGTACGTGAACGGAAGCCCATCGATGTCCCGAACGGTGACGTCAGTACCATCACGGCGGTCCGCTCCCTCTATTTCGACGGTGATCAGCAACTGCTCCGTGATCCGGGCGAGCGAATCGAAGACCCACTCGGCGTCGGGATGGATATGCTGCAGTGTCTGGACGGAGTACACGACGTCGTAGGCGTCGTCGTCGAGTGATTCGACGACCGATTCGATCGAGTCGGGAAAGAACTCGCCTCGATCGGCGAGGTCCGGATACTCCTCACGCATTACGTCGAGTGCCTCATCGTTGATCTCGACCCCGGCGACGTTCTCGTACCCGTGGTCGTGGAGATACTTGAGGTGGCGACCCGAACTACACCCGAGTTCGAGTATCGATGCGGTCCGAGAAACGTGCTCTGTGAGGGTCGATTCGAGGGCTTCGCTCACTTCGTCCGGGCCGTAGTAGGCGTAGTATCGGGGCGAGTACTCTCCGGTACGTGATGCCCACTGGGCACGGACGTCTGATGCATCCACACACTGAGTACCGGTCCTCCACGGAAAGTCTCACCGGTGACGGCGTCCGAAGGCGAGATGGGCGAACTGTTGCGATCGTCGTATCCGGGTACGACGGCCCGAACCGTTCTACGACCTCGACCCGAACGATATCGGGAAGCGAATGACGTACACACATCGAATCGAACGAGACGGCGAGTTCGAGGAAGTGGTCGAGGCGACCATCGAGGCGCTGGAACAGGAGGGATTCGGCGTCCTGACAGACATCGACGTCCAGTCGACGATGGCCGAAAAGCTGGGCGAGGACATGCGGCAGTACCGAATTCTGGGAGCCTGTGACCCCAGCGTCGCGCACGCAGGCATCCGTTCCGAACCCGAACTCGGTGCCCTCCTCCCGTGTAACGTGGTCGTACAGCAGACGGAGAGCGGTCGAATTGCGGTCAGCACGGTCGATCCGACCGTCCTCGTCGGTCTCACCGATAATCGGGACCTCGAATCTGCGGCCGAGGCGGTGAGTGCCCGGTTCGAATCGGTACTCGAGGCCATCGGCGAGTAGTCGAGTCGCAATCGTTGGTCGCAAGACCCAGCAATGGAATTATGATAACGCACCCCGAAGCTACTACCAATGGATTCGCGCCCGCCCACCGTAGATGAGCATCCGTCCCTGCAGACGGTGCTCACCTCGCTGACGGACGAGGACAGTCGGCGCATCCTCGAGACCCTGAGCGAACCACTGTCTGCCCGGGAGATCGCGGAGGTGTGTGATATCCCGCTCTCGACGACCTATCGGAAGTTGAACGTCCTCTCCGAGGCGTCTCTGGTGTCCGAACGGATCGACGTGAGCGAGCCTGGCAAACACACGACCCGGTACAAAGCGGATTTCGCGATGGTCACGGTGGAACTGAACGAGGACGGCGAGTTCCAGGTCGACGTCGCATCGAAGATGGCCGGCAGTGATCCCGTGTTGTCCACTCGATGGCAGGAGATCACGCAGTAGTCGTCGGTCGCCACTTATGATTTAGACCGACACAACTATATTATTAGAAGCTTCTAATCTCTGGTGTGAACCGATGACGAGTGACGTTATGGAGGACTATCTCAAGACAATCTACTCCCTCCAACAGGACGTCGGAGCCCCAGTTCGAACGTCGACTATTGCCGAACACCTGGACGTGACGCCACCGACAGTATCGAGTATGCTCTCGTCGCTCGAAGACCGTGGATTGATCGTTCGAGAGAAGTATGCGGGTGCGGAGTTGACCGATGCAGGTGAGCGGGAAGCGCTCGAAATTCTCCGTCATCATCGACTGATCGAGTCGTTTCTCACCGAGTACCTCGACTACGAATGGTCCGAGGTCCACGACGAAGCCGACGTCCTCGAACATCACATCAGTGAATCCTTCGAGCGACGCGTCGCTGAGGCACTCGATAACCCGACGGTGGATCCGCATGGTGATCCCATCCCCGATGCCGAACTATCCAAACCCGTCACCGTCGACACCGATCCGCTTTCCGACCACGAGGCCGGCGAGACCGTCGTGATTGCACGAGTGCGCGACAGAGACGTGGACGAACTCGAGTATCTCGCCGAGGTGGGCATCGTCCCAGGCACGACGGTGACGATCGTCGACGTCGCACCCATCGGGTTGTACTCGCTGGTCCACGAGGAGGGGCGTGTCCAGCTTCCCGCGTCCATCGCCGAAGCGACTCACGTATTCTCAGAAGCATCCGTGGAGCCCGCTGAGGAGGTGACCAGGTCGTGATCGGGTGGGAAGAGGTCTTCATCGTTGCGTTTACCACTCAGCTCGCGGCGCTCCCCGGCGAGAAGGTCCAGTTCATCATCGCTGGGCTCGCAACGAAGTATCGACCCTCCGTGGTCGTCGGGGCTGCGGGGTTGGCGTTCGGCCTCTGGACCGTCCTCGAGATCTGGGTCGGCAACGCGATCAGGACGGTCCTCCCCGGTGTGTACCTCACGGCCTTCACCGGGGGGCTCTTCGCCCTGTTCGCCATCTGGCTCTATCGGTCGGCCCCACGGGCGTCATCCGAATCCGCTCGATCGAGTGGCGAAGCCGAGGACCATGTCGACGAGCTCGACCTCTCCCTCTTCGGCTACGACGTTCCGCAGTACCTCGGTGGATTCGTTCCAATCTTCCTCCTGATGGCCGCCGGCGAGTTCGGGGACAAGACCCAACTCGTGACCATCGGTCTCGCGGCCACCTACGGAGCCCACCCGGCCATCTGGTTCGGTGAGATGGCCGCGATCATCCCGGTGAGCATGGCGAACGCGGCCTTTTTCCACTCGTTCTCGCCGAAACTCGATCGGCGTCTCGCACACCTCGCCGGCGCGACGCTGTTCGCCGTGTTCGCACTCGATAGCATGCTGACCGTCGTCGCCGGGTTCTCCCTGTGGGAGACCACGGTCGACGCCATCGCCTCCGCCTTCCTGCTGCTAGGCTAACCGCCACCCGCGTGCCTTCGTGTCACACAACCAATATCATGCTGGAGCACACAGATGTCAGTATGGTATTCGAGAACGTCACCGCACTGGAGTTGCACCTGCACACCGGCGAGGAGGACCCCCTGCCGCCCGCCGATCGTCCGGAACGGGACGCGGACCGATCGTCGAAAACGGAGACGTCCACGCGCCGAGTCAGTCCGAAGACGATGGCCATCGCGATGCTCGTCGTGAGTGTCACACTCTCGCTCGTCGTCACCCTACTCGTGCGGCGATTCCGCTCGGACGAGGACGAGGACGAGGGAGCTGACTATTGACGGGCCGGGCCGATCTGGGTGGTTCGGATTTCGGCGCTCGTTCTCAGTACCGAGTCATCTACACAATGTATTTATGCCGAACCAGTGAACCTCTAGGTGCGTCGTCCTCGAACAGTACCGCCGCACGAACGTCGTGGTGACGTAGTCACCGAACGGATCCGAAGACATGAGCGCACTCGGTCAAATCGACGATACGAACAGGGCGGAACTGGACGAACTCCCCGAGTTCGAACTTTGCTACCTCTTCGATGACCAGGACGACCCGACCGAGGTAACAATCTTCCAACCAGGGGTCGATGAACGAAGTGCGACCCGCTGGCTGACCATCGATAGCACCCACGCGGTCGCGCTCGAAGAGATACGATAGCCCGTATCTCCGGCAGTTTCTTCCCGATCTATCACCGAGTGGCTACCATGAATGGGCAGGGGACGCGGAGTCAGAGTGAGACCCTCGGTGTCGTCTTGCTCCTCGGCATCACGTTGCTGAGCGTCGGGGCCCTGGCCACGTTCGGAAGTACAGCCATCGACGATACCCGCCATTCCGTCGACGTTCAGAGCGCAGAACACGCCCTGAGCCAACTCGATTCGAAGGTATCACTGGTGGCGCTGAGCGAGGCGGACCGGCAATCCGTGGCCCTGGGTCGTGGGCGCCAGGGGACCTACACGGTCCACCCCGACGAGGGCCAGATCACCGTCACTCATCACAATTACTCTATGGATGGGGACGACCAGGTTCTCTACGACGAGAGCCTCGGGGAAGTGCGCTACGAGACCGGGCAAACGACACTCGCATATCAGGGAGGGGGCGTGTGGCGCTCGGAATCGAGTGGGGGGAGTTCGATGGTCTCGACGCCCGAATTTCACTATCGGGGAATGACCCTGACGCTTCCCATTATCCGTGTCGATGGCGAAGGATCCGTCTCCGGTTCGGCGCAGGCGAACGTGGACACGGACTCGGCTCCGATCTCCATCTACCCCGACCACGACCAGTCATACCCCGACGATAGCCGGAACTACATCAATCCCGTGCAGAACGGGACCGTCGAGATAGCGGTCCAAAGCGACTACTACCGGGCTTGGGGGGAGTACTTCGAGTCGAGAACGGACGGCAACGTTTCGGTCGACGACGAGAACGAGACCGCCATCGTCGAACTCGTTTCGACCGGTGCGAACGGCGATTTCGACATGCCGATGGATAGTCAACCCATCGCATTACGTGCCGTGGGAGGCGGTCATCCGATCGACGACTTTTCGGTCACGATCGCACCGGACCAGCCAGATAGCCAGCAATTCTCGGGATTTATGTGGTCTCTCTGGGCGGAAGAGGGTAACAAACAGTTCGAAATATCGCTCAAAGCGAACGATAAGACGTGTGGTGGAACTGTCGCGGCGACGGTTTACTACTCGGACGGGAATCAAGAGCACGTCTGGTACGACGACGACGCGTACGATATCTATTGCACCGACGTGGACGGAGACGACGAGCCGAGGATAACGGCGAACTTCACGAGTGATGACCAGATGGCCTACGATACGGGATCGCCATCCCTCGTGAAATTCAATGACGGCACCCTCGATGCTGACGATACGGCGACGTTCGATCAACACGGCGAGTCGATTCAGTGGGAGAGTGGCGATGGGAAGACCTTTTCGTCGGGCGACACGACGACCATGGACAACCTCACGAATCACTACGTGGGGTTGCTCGGTCCGAACGTCGATTTAGTCGTACGCGATGGCCACGACAATGCACCGTCCCAAGGGAATAAGGCCGGAGGGATGAACGCGGAGGCTTCGTTTGGCACCGTCGCGGTAGATGATACAGGCCAGTACGTCACCTACTTGCACGTCTCAGAGAACAACGTGACCGTGAACGTCGAGTGATTAGATGAGGGTTACGTCCACGCGGACGACCTGAATGTAGACCTCGCCCGTATCCACGGTGCATGTCATCTCGGTACCGGTCACCGCACAGGACCCATCTGACTCTTCGGAGAGATACGATGCCCAGGCGTCCGCCCTCGGTGAGTCGACGGTAATGGTCACGTTGGACCCCTCTGCCGGGAGATAATGGACGGAGCGATCGGCGACGACGGTTCGGACGAGCACACGACCGGACCCTGCGCGACCGGAGTCACGGGTTCGGGTCACGACCATCGGTACGACGGTCTT
>JBNJDE010000061.1:0-14057 GCA_051744605.1 Halobacteriota archaeon | reverse complement strand
CGTGACCAATCCGCGGGAACGTTCAGTCGGTTTTACGACGGTTCACGAATAACGGTGAATTATGTCCGACGACTTCCGAATCGAACAGGACAGCCTCGGCGAGATGAAGGTGCCCGCGGACGCGTACTGGGGCGCCCAGACACAGCGCGCGGTCGAGAACTTCCCGATCAGCGACGAGACGTTCGATCGACGGTTCGTCAGAGCACTCGGCGTCGTCAAGAAGGGTGCCGCGGAGGCCAACCGCGACCTCGAGATGATTCCCGAAGACAAGGCGGACGCCATCGTACAGGCCGCCGAGGAGGTCATCGCGGGCGAACACGACGACCAGTTCCCGGTCGACATCTTCCAGACGGGGTCGGGAACCTCCTCGAACATGAACGCGAACGAGGTCATCGCCAACCGCGCCACGGAGATCTACGGCGGTGAGATGGGAACACGGGAGATCCACCCGAACGACCACGTCAACTTCGGGCAGTCCTCGAACGACGTGATCCCGACGGCGATGCACGTCGCCGCCCTCGAAGCCGTCGTCAAGGACGTCGAGCCGGGCCTCGAGAAACTCCGCGACTCCCTCGCCGCGAAAGAAGAGGAGTTCGACGACGTCGTGAAGACAGGGCGAACGCACCTCCAGGACGCGACACCGATCCGCCTCGGCCAGGAGTTCAGTGGCTATCGCGCCCAGATCGAGAAGGGGCTCGTTCGCGTAGAGAACGCGAAAGCACACCTCCGCGAGCTCGCCCTCGGTGGGACGGCCGTCGGGACGGGACTCAACACCCATCCCGAGTTCCCCGAACTGGCCGCCGAGTACATCTCCGAGACGACGGGCATCCAGTACCGCGAGGCGGACAACCACTACGAAGCACAGGCGGCCCACGACGCGATGGGCGAGGCCCACGGCGCCCTCCGGACCGTCGCTGGCTCGCTCAACAAGATCGCGAACGACCTCAGACTGCTCGCGTCAGGCCCACGCAATGGTCTGAACGAGGTCGAACAACCGGAGAACCAGCCCGGGTCGTCCATCATGCCCGGCAAGATCAACCCGGTCGTCGCGGAGGCCATCAACCAGGTGCACAAGCAGGTCGTCGGGAACGACGCCGCCGTCGCGGCGGGGGCCGCAGAGGGACAGATCGACCTCAACCTCTACAAGCCGATCCTCGCCAACAACTTCCTGCAGTCCGCCCGCCTCATCGCGAACGGCAGCGACGTCTTCGCCGAGAAGTTCGTCGACAAACTGGAGGCCGACCGCGAGGAGTGCGAAGAACAGGTCGAACAGAGCATGGCGCTCGCGACCGCGCTCAACCCGACCATCGGCTACGACAAGGCCTCCGAGGTCGCCAAGGAAGCGCTCAAGCAGGGGAAGACGATCCGAGAGGTCGTCCTGGAGAAGGGCTATCTCACCGAGGACGAAGCAGACGAGGTCATCGACCCCGAGAAGATGACCGAGCGTGGCATCCTGACCGGCGACGACTGAAGACCCCCTGTTTTCTTTAGGGAAGCGGCCGCCCTCCCAGTATGGAACGACTCGACCCCCGCGTCCGGTTCGTCTGGGCCATCGGGGCCCTCATCAGCGCCCTCGTCGTCGGGGTCGTCGCGACTGGAATCCTCGTCTTCCTGACTGATCTGCCGGTCTGGATCGGGGTCACGGTCGCCTTCGTCGTACTGGTGCTCGGACTCGGCCACGTCTTCTTGCGGTACCGTATCTGGCGATTCGAGGTGCAAGACGACGCGCTGTACCTCGAACGCGGCGTGCTCACGCGGGTCAGAACCGTCGTCCCCTACGTCCGCATCCAGCACGTCGATACCCAGCGGGGACCAGTCGACCGCGTGTTCGGCATCGGCAGCGTCGTCGTGTACACGGCAGGGTCCCGGGGGGCAGACGTCGCGATCCCGGGCCTGGATCCCGAACGGGCGACGGCGTTACAACACCGACTTCGTTCGCTGGTCGGTGAATCCGAATCCGAGGACGCCGTATGAGGCTGCACCCCCTGACGATCCTCCTGGAGGGCGTCGGCCGGGCGTTCGGGGCCGGCGTCGCCGGGTTCACGATAGGGAGCGTCCTGGGGACCGTCCTGGTCGCTCGCGGGTTGCTTCCCGCCGCCGGTTCCGCCGCAGGAGTCCCCCTGGCGATCCTGTTCGGGGCGATCGCCGTCGGGTACGAGTTCGCCCACTATCGACACTTCGAGTACGAACTGACGGCGAATTCCCTCGACATCACGTCGGGCGTGTTCTTCAGACGCGACAGAGAGATCCCGCTCGGTCGGGTCCAGAACGTCGACATCTCGCGAGACGTACTCGCCCGACTCCTCGGCGTGGCCGTCGTCAGCGTCGAGACGGCCGGCGGCGGCGAGACCGAAGCGCGCCTGCGCTACGTCGGGTTCGAGGAATCTCGACGGCTCCAGGAACAGATCAGACAGCGCAAACGGACTGCACGAGCCGATACCGAGCCAGAAGACGACGCGGAACCAGATGAACGCGAGCTGCTGTTCGCCCTCTCCGATCGGGACCTGTTGCTGTTGAGCGTCCTCTCCTTCGATCCCCGCATCCTCTCGGTGGTGTTCGTCGTGGCGCCAGCATTCGGGCCCAACATCGTGCCAGACATCGAGACGGCGGGCGGTCTGGCCGTCGCCGTCGTGGTCATCCTTGGAGCGGTGGCCACCGTCGTCGGTCTCTGGGCGCTCTCCGCCGCGGCGACGTTCGTCCAGTTCTACGGGTTCAAACTGCACCGACTCGGCGACGAACTCCAGTACGAACGTGGGTTGATCCAGCGCTACGACGGCAGCATCCCCACGGACAAGATACAGACGCTCGTCGTGGAGGAGAACGTCCTCATGCGGCAGTTCGGCTTCGCCGGCCTCAGCGTCGATACCGCCGGATACGCGCCCGGATCGACACCGACGGGTGGGTCGGAGGCCGCGATACCACTCGCCGCAAAATCGGCCGTGTACGATCTCGCTCGAGACATCGAACCGTTCGACCGACCGAGTATCGAACGACCGCCGAAACGCGCGCGTCGGCGCTACTTCGCGCGATACTCGCTCGTGGTGGCCGGCCTCACGGGCATCGCGTTCGCCATCGCCACCTACCTCGTGGCGTTCCCGTGGTACTGGCTACTCGCCCTCCTGGTCGCCGTCCCGTTCGCGGCCGACAGGAAGTGGCGCCATCGTGGCTGGGCGCTCGGTCCGGGATACGCGTTCACCCGAACGGGATTCTTCCGACGGAAGACCCACGTGGTTCCGGACTTTCGGGTACAGACCGTGATCGAACGGCAATCGCTGTTCCAGCGACGCTGGTCGATCGCCAGCGTCATCGTCGACACCGCCAGTTCCAGTGGCCTGATGGGCAGCGACGCCGTCGCCATCGACCTCGACGTCGAGGACGCCCACACCCTCCGCGAGTCGATTCGAGACCGACTCCAGCAGGCACTCGGTGCTCGGCGGACCGGGCCGGACGGAGACTGAACGATTTTTACCGTTCGCCTGCGCATCGAAGAGTAATGAGCGAGTACGACTACGAGGACCTGGGACTCGTCGCCGGTCTCGAGATCCACCAGCAACTCGACACGGCGACGAAACTGTTCTGTGCGTGTCCGACGCGACTTCGCGAACCCGAGGAGTCCGACCGAAGCATCACGCGATATCTGCACCCGACGGCGAGCGAACTGGGGGAGATCGACGAGGCGGCCCTCGAGGAGAGCAAGGTCGAACGGGAGTTCGAGTACCTCGCCTACGATTCGACCTGTCTCGTCGAGGAGGACGACGAACCGCCACACCGCCTGGACGAGGAGGCACTCGACACGGTCCTCGAGATCGCCCAGATGATGGATATGACCCCCGTCGACGAGGCCCACGTCATGCGGAAGGTCGTCATCGACGGCTCCAACACCTCCGGATTCCAGCGCACGTCGCTCGTCGCCCAGGACGGGCAGATCGAGACGAGCGAGGGGCCGGTCGGCATCGAGGACATCATGCTCGAAGAGGAGAGCGCGAAACGGATCGAGGAGACCGAGGACGGCGTGACGTTCGGGCTGGACCGACTCGGCATCCCGCTCGTCGAGATCGGCACCGATCCGGACATCAGATCGCCGGCACAGGCACGCGAGGCCGCGGAGCGGATCGGCATGCTCCTCCGGTCCACCGGCAAGGTCAAACGCGGCCTCGGATCGATCCGCCAGGACGTCAACGTCTCCATCGCGGACGGCGCTCGCGTGGAGATGAAGGGAGTCCAGAGCCTCGACGACATCGACGATCTGGTCCGAAACGAGGTTCACCGACAGGTCCGCCTGCTCGACATCAAAGACACGCTCCAATCGCGAGACGCCAGTGTCGGAGATCCCGAACCCGTCACAGACGTCTTCGAGGAGACCGACAGTGGCGTCATCGCGGGAGCACTGGACGCGGGCGGCGAGGTCTGGGCCGTCCCACTCGTCGGATTCGACGGCGTGGTCGGCGAGGAGATCCAGCCGGATCGACGTCTGGGAACCGAGTTCTCCGATCACGCCAAGCGCCACGGCGCCGGTGGCATCTTCCACACCGACGAACTGCCCGCGTACGGCGTCACCGAGGCGGAGGTGACTGCAGTGTGCGAGTCGGTCGACGCTGGACCCGACGACGCAGTCGCCATCGTCGCGAACGACCCAGATATCGCCGAACAGGCCATCGAAGCGGTGGCAGAACGGGCCACTGTCGCCCTCGAGGGCGTCCCCGAGGAGACGCGGGGTGCGAACGAGGACGCGACCTCCGAATACCTGCGACCGCTACCGGGCGCCGCTCGCATGTACCCCGAGACCGACGTCCCACCCGTCCGTCCCGACCCGGCCGACGTCGAGACGCCGGAGTTGCTCACCGAGAAGGTCGAGCGATATCAGACGGCGTTCGACCTGGACGAGGGCCTCGCGAAGCAGGTGGCGTACGGCAGACGGTGGGACATCTTCGAATCTGCGGTCGACGGTGGCGTGGACGCGACGCTCGCGGCGCAAACCCTCGAATCGACCGTCACGGAGCTGCGTCGGGACGACGTCCCCGTCGACCGACTCACCGACGAGCACTTCGAACAGACGTTGTCCCTCGTAAAGGAGGGTGAACTGGCACAGGAGGGCGTCCCAGCCTTGCTCGAAGCCCTGGCCGAAGAGCCGTCGCTTTCGGCTGAAGCCGCGGCGGAGGCGCGAGGGCTCGGCAGTGCTGGATCCGAAGAAGTTCGTGAAGCCGTTCAGGCCGTCGTCGAGCGCAACGCCGAACAGGTCGAAGCGGAAGGGATGGGCGCGTTCTCGGCCCTCATGGGCGAGTGCATGGGCGAACTTCGGGGGAAGGCGGACGGCGACCTCGTAAGTGACGTCCTCCGCGAGGAGATCCAGAAACGGGACTAATCCTCGGTCGTCAACTCGTCGATCAACGTCTCGATACTGTAACTGCGTAATGCGGGTTCGTTGTCGCGCAGCGGTTTGACCACGAACGTCGAGTTCGTCCGTTCGACCTCGTCGATCGCCTCGAAGTCCCGGATCAGTCGTTCGACCTTGTCGCTATCGGGGAGTCTGGCGATCACGACGAAATCGGTCTCCCCCATCGTGAAGTACGCCTGGGTGACGCCCTCGATGTCGAGGAGTTGGTCGGCGACGTCGTCGTAGGAGTCGCTGTAGTCGGCGAACACCTCGACGATGACGGTCACCCCGAGTCCGAGTTCCTCGAGATCGAGATCGTAGAGGTCGTTCTCGATGATCCCCGCCTGTCTGAGGTTGTTCAATCGGTAGTGGATGGTCGAGACGGGGATGTCCGTCGCCCGATTGATCTGTTCGGGACTTCCGGTCCCCAGTTCGGCGATGGCCTTCAGGATTCGAAGGTCACGTTCGTCCATCAGTACGTCGTACTCCGGGGGAGCACTTAACCGCAGGCGGTCACCAGTTTCCGATGCGTAGCTGCAAAATCTTCCGATTGGTATGCAGAGACATACAAGGAATATGCGTTTGTTTGTAGTCAAGCTTAAGAACTGTGGGCAACTTCGAATTTGATAACATGAACTTCGGACACGACGGGTTCACCCCGCGGATGACGGGTGTGCTCTTCTTGCTGCTCGCCGGCATCTGGGGCACCGCCTTCGTCGCCATCGAAATCGGATTGCATCACTTCCCGCCACTGACCTTCGCCGGACTTCGATACCTCGTCGCCGGCGCCATCGTCATCGCGTACGCGCGGATGACGACGTCGTATCTGTACCCACGCAACCGACGCGACGTCCTGAAGATAGCCGTCTTCGCGGTGTTCTTCATCTTCGGCAACCACGCGTTCCTCTATCTCGGCGAGCAGTACGTCTCGGGGGCCATCGCTGCCGTCGTGATCAGCCTCTCGCCGATCATGACCGCGGTCTTCGCCAGCCTCCTCCTCGATACCGGCCGTCTGCACCTCCGTGAACTCGTCGGGTTCCTCGCCGGCATCGCCGGGGTCGTCGTGATCGCACAGCCCTCTTCGGCTGCCTTCGGGGGGACGAACATGCTCGGCATCGGCCTCGTCTTCGTCGCCGCACTGAGTTTCGCCCTCGGAGCGGTCCTCTCACACCCTATCCCCACGACGATACCGCTGACGTCCCTCCAGGGCTGGTCGATGCTGGCCGGTGCGACGATGTTGCTGGTCGGTGGCAACGTCCGGGGCGAGTCGGTGGCGAGCATCGACCTCACGACCACGGCTATCTGGACCTTCGTCTACCTGACCATCGTCTCCGGTGCCTTCGCGTTCCTGCTCTACTTCGCACTGCTCGAGCAGGTCGGTCCGGCGGAACTCAACCTGGTCGGCTACCTCGAACCGGTCGGCGCGAGCCTGGTCAGCTGGGCCATCCTCGGGGAACTCATCGGTACGAGCACCGTTGCCGGCTTCGTCCTCATCTTCGCCGGCTTCGCGTTCATCAAGTACGAGACCCTGGCCCGCCGCTTCGGCGTGCACCTCCCCTCCCGCCGGAGCCTCGAGAAGTACGTCTAACCACCAGCTATATCGTCCCGGCCCGCGCCTTTCTTTCAGGATGACGATATACTTCGAGGACCTCTCGCCAGGGGATACCGCGACGTTCGGCGCCTACGAAGTCACCGAATCGGAGATACTGGATTTCGCCACGCAGTACGATCCGCAGTGGTTCCACACCGACCCCGAACGGGCCGAAACCGAGTCCATCTACGGCGGCCTCATCGCCAGCGGCTGGCACACCGCCGCGATGACCATGCGGATGATCGTCGACCACCATCTGGAAGACGCCATGGCGCTCGGTGCGCTCGGCGTCGACGACCTGCGGTGGCCGGAACCGGTGTTCCCGGGAGAGACACTCACCGTCGAGACCGAGATCACCGAGACGCGCACCTCGGAGAGCCGTCCGGACCGTGGCATCGTGAAGACGTTCTCCCGGACCGTCAACCAGTCCGGAGACACCAAGATGGAGATGACCTCGATCGTGCTGTACGCTCGCCGCAACGAGTGAACCGGCTCGTCGAGGCGGATTGGTGGCCGGGACCGACAAATATTGCGAATGTCCAACAGTTTTACCGTGTGAACCCACTCCAGTGTGGTGTGTCAAAACATACCAGAGATATCGAAACGGATCTCCAATCGGTCGACTCGATACTCGAATCGGTCCTCACCGCACAGGAGGGACCGTGGGCTGTCTCGCTCATGCAAGACGTAGAGCAGTTGGCATCGGAGTACCGGACTGGAGAAACGACCTCACGGGACAGACTGCACGACAGGATCGACGAACTCTCGACTGACCGTCAAATCACTCTCGCGAGAGCCATCACGACCTCGTTCGAACTCACTAACCTCGCCGAGGAACGACAGCGAATCCGAGAAATCGACAGACAACGGCGAGCGGGAACGCTCACTGACGACCTCGAAACTGCAGTCCAGGAACTTCTCGATACTGACGACGGGCGGATCGAAACGATCCTCGAGGACGTCTTCGTCCAACCCACGTTCACTGCCCACCCGACGGAGGCCCGGCGAAAAACCGTGAAGGCGAAACTCCGAGCCATCTCGGAACGCCTCGAGACCTTGGATACCAACCGCTTGACACCATCCGAACGGCGACGAGTCGAGCGGGAACTGTCCGCTACCGTCGAGAGTCTCTGGCAGACGCCCCACCTTCGTGAGGAACGACCGGACCCGTTCGACGAAGCACGGAACGTCCACTGGTACCTCCAGGAGACGCTCTTCGACGTCGTGGGGACGGTCTACGAGGAACTCGAGACGACACTCGAAGATAACGGGGCCGAGGCCCTCGACGTCCCGCCAGTCCTCGAATTTCGCTCCTGGGCGGGCAGCGATCGGGACGGGAACCCCTACGTCACACCGGAGGTCACCGAACAGACCCTCCACCGACAGCGCGAGATCGCGCTAACCACCTATCGAGAGCGGCTCTCCGAATTGATGGACGTGTTGAGCCAGTCACGAAGCCACCTCTCCCTGAGTCAGGAATTCGAACAGTCGCTGGCCGCCGATCGCGACCGTTTTACCGACGTCGTCGACGTTCTCGACGAGCGGTACCAGGACGAGCCATACCGACAGAAAATATCGCTACTGCGCGAACGGTTGACCAGAATCGACGACATCCGGCCGGGGGGATACGATGGGGCGGAATCCTTCCTCGAGGACCTCGAACTCCTCAGATCCAGTCTCGAACGAAACGACGCCCAGACGGTCGCGAAAGCACACGTCGAACCACTCCGTCGGCAGGCCCAGACGTTCGGGTTCGTGCTGGCGAGTCTCGATCTCAGAGATCACCAGGAAAATCACACCCAGGCGGTCGCAGAGGGACTCGAAAGATCGGGTATCGACTACGAACGGATGGGCGAACAGGAGCGACAGCAGATATTGACTGCCGCTATCGAACAGGACGACCCGGTCGTAGATGTGACGGCGACCGACGAACTCTCGGAGACGGCCTCCCGAGTCTTCCAGCGGTTCGACCGGCTCACCGACTGGCAGGACGAGTACGGTGTCGAGGCCATCGATACCTACTGCATTAGCATGACCGAAAAAGCCAGTCACGTCCTCGAGGTCCTGTTTCTCGCCGATCAGGCGGGCGTCGTCTCGCTTCCGGACCATCCAGCGCTATCGATCGTTCCCCTGCTCGAAACGGAGCGAGCACTCTCTGGCGCACGGCGAATCATGGAGACGCTCTTCGAGAACGAACAGTATGCACAGCTGCTAGATGGCCGAGACCGCACCCAGGAGATCATGCTGGGCTACTCGGATTCGAACAAAGAGAACGGTTTCCTCGCTGCGAATTGGTCACTCCACACCGACCAGCAACACCTCGCCCGGATCGCCGACGACCACGACGTCACGCTCAAACTGTTCCACGGTCGCGGCGGTTCCATCTCACGCGGCGGCGGCCCGATGAACGAGGCGCTCCTCGCACTCCCGACTGAATCCGTCACGGGAGCCGTCAAGTTCACAGAGCAGGGTGAAGCCATCGCCGAAAAGTACGCTACCCCCGCCATTGCCCAACGCAACATCGAACAGATGCTCAACGCTCAACTGCTGGCACGGCAGCAATCTCTCGACGGTTCCTCGAGCTCTATCCCAGACGAGTACGACTCGGCGATGGATACCATGGCGTCGGCAGCACAGACCGAGTATCGGGACCTCCTCGAGACCGACGGGTTCGTGTCCTACTTCGAGGCGGTGACCCCCATCTCTGTCATCGAGAAACTCAACCTCGGCTCTCGTCCTGCCTCGCGTTCGGCCGAACGCTCCGTCGAGGACCTCCGTGCGATCCCATGGGTATTCGCCTGGACCCAGTCCCGGTGGATCGTCCCTGGCTGGTACGGCCTCGGGACGGGCATCGATACGTACCTCGATTCGGGTGGTGCTGTGGAGACGCTCCAGCGAATGTACGACGAATGGCCGTTCTTCAGAACGACTATCGACAACGCCAGTCTCGCGCTCGCCCGATCCGAACCGGAGATCGCCGAAGCATACTCCCAGCTCGCACCGGCCGATTTGCGATCCCGATTCGCGCCCCGACTCTCCGAAGAGTACGAGTCGACGGTCGCTGCTGTGGGCGACATCACCGGCCGGGACCGACTGGTACAACGTGACTGGTTCGACGCGAGCCTCAAGCGCCGAAATCCGCTCGTGGACCCGCTCAACGTACTTCAGGTACAGCTTCTCGACCAGACCCATCGCACGCCCGAGGAGAGCAGGGCCCTCCGATTGACCGTGAAAGGAATCGCCGCGGGCATGAACAATACCGGGTGACACTGACTATTCGAACCGGCGTCTCGCCTTCCGCAGCACACCACGGAGCGTCGCTATCTCGCGACCGGTCGGGTGGGCTCGCCCGAGGAGCCGACGCACCAGTCGCATCGTCTTGTCGTGTTTCTCCGCCGGGTATTCGATATCGTCGAGGAGGGTCTCGAAGTGGTCGTAGAACCCCTCGATCTCCCGTTCGGTCGCCCGGGTCCTCGCCCGCTCGGGGAGTTGTGAGTCGTCCATCGCCAGGTCGCGGAGTTCGTAGAGGGCTACCGTAGCCGCCTGGCCGAGGTTCAGCGAGGGATACTCGTCGCTCGCGGGGATCGCACAGATCTGATCGACGCTAGCGAGTTCCTCGTTCGTCAAGCCGACCCGTTCGCGACCGAAGACGAGCGCGGTCTCGGTCTCGACCCCGGCGAGTTCCCTCGCGAGTTCGGCCGGCGTCGAATAGGGGAAGCGGACGTGCTTGGAGTCGTCCTCGTTCGTCACCGACGTGAACCCGACGGTGTGATACGAGGAGACGAGCGTCTCGAAGTCGATTTCCCGGGCCGCCGGAAGAACGTCCTCCCGGGCCTGCCCTGCGTACCCGTAGGCCTCGCCGTCGGGGTCTAACTCCGGTGGGTCCACGAGGAGGAGGTCCTCGAACCCGAAGTTCTTCATCGCGCGCGCGATCGTCCCGACGTTCCCGGGGGTCTCCGCGTCGACCACGGCGACGACCGGCGTTGACATCGGGCGGCGATAGGATTCGGCTACGTAAATAGCGACCGCACCCGGCCGAGACGCTCAGAAGAACTCGGCCACGTCGCTGGCGTACTCCTCGGGCGGTACGTCGACGACGCTCTCCTCGTGAAGCGTATCGAAGAACGTCGCGTCGCTCCAGTAGTACTGATCGAAGACCGACCGGGCGACGACGTCGATGACCGGCCGCGTCGCCGGTTCGTCGTCGACCAGCTGGAACGCGACGTTGAAGCTGTTGAGTCCCTCGTCCGCGTAGAACTGGAGGACGGCAGTCAGGCCGGTCGCGAGCCCGTCGAGGCTCCCATCAGTGATCTGGTCAGGCTCCGTCTCGAGGACCCCGCGAACGTTGAGATGATGTTGTGGCGCGAACGGAGCGTACCATTCCACCGCATCGGTACGGCCGACGTACCGTTCGCCCTCGCGTTCGGCGTCGAGCAGATCGTCGAAGTACCGGGATCCGTTCTGCTCGTAGTACTTCCGGTGGGCGTCGAGTCGGCGTCGCTGGCGATTGGTCCCCCGATCGTCGACCAGTGTCTGGATGTGCGGGTGGACGATGCTGCTGCCTGCGGAGCGAAGGAAGTTCATGTTCACCGACGCGACGGTCGCGTCCTCGTCCGCATCGAACACGGCGGTAACGTACGCCATCGCTGCCTCGAAACCGTCCGCGAAGATCCCCGGTTCGAATTCGTCGATGGGGACGAAGTGGTCCTCGGTCAGCACGACGACGTTCGAGTGACTCCCGTAGGGGTTCAGATTGGGAAACGACGTCGCCTCACCGACCGACCCGCGATCCATCCCGACGAAGTCGGGGTACTCGGGGGTGACGTCCTGGACCGAATCGGGGCAGAAAAAACACCCCTCGGCGTCGGAGACGACCGATTCGATATCCGGGTCCTCCTCCACGATGAAGCTCTCCGGGACGATACGCGTTTGACTGCCCGTCAACGGGTCCTCCCGTACCTCGACCGGGATGGTCGTCTCTTCGAAGTCCTCCAGGGGACTGTAGAACGACGCCTCCTGGCGGGTACTGGTGAACTGGATCGCCATACCATTCGTGCACTCGGAATCACCAAAAACCCTGCCTCGGATCGCCGAGCGTCTCACCGGCACCGTGGCATCTTTGTACGATCCCCGCGCGTGCTGGTACATGGATACGGTCGCAGTCGGCGACCTGCTGATCGGCGACGACCACCCGCCGCGGATCATGGGCGTCCTCAACGTGAGTGCCGAGTCACCCTACGATCCCAGCGTCTACGATGACCCCGAGGCAGCCGCAGAATACGTCGAGGAGTCCCTCGTCGACGAAGGCGCTGACATCGTCGACATCGGCCTCGAATCCGCGAACAAGCGATTCGAGACGCTCTCTGCCCAAGCGGAACTCGAACGGCTCGACGTCGCCGTCGAGACCATCGATCACGTCGATGCAGACGTCGTCTTCTCCATCGAGACCCGGTACGCGTCGGTCGCAGACGAGGCGTTATCGCGTGGATTCGACATGGTAAACGACATCTGTGGCTTCGCCGACCCGGCCATGACGACCGTCGCCCAGGACCACGACGCTGCCGTCGTGAAGATGGCCAGTCCACCCGACCTCGACCGCCCGGGCGCCGTCGACGACGTCGACTGGTCCGTCGAACGGTCTCCGGAATGGGCAGCTGTGGCCAGCTACGTCGACAAAATAGTCGCATCCCTCGAACGTGGGGGCCTGACCGAGAAGACGCTCGTCGACCCCGCCTTCGGCGGCTGGTCCGAGTCGAAGACCCTCGAGGACGACCGGGAGACGTTCCGCCGACTCCGCGAGTTCAGAGCGCTCGACAGACCGATCCTCGTCTCTATCAACCGGAAGAACTTCCTCAAAACGATCGTCGACCGTGACACCGACGAGGCCCTCCCTGCGAGTCTCGGGGCGACGGCCATGGCCGTCGAGCGAGGCGCACACGTCATCAGAACCCACGACGTCGCGGAGACCCGGGATGCGGCACTTGTCGGTCACGAATTCGCTCGTGACCGCGTTCGAACGCCACACGTCGAAGAACGGGACGTCACCAACGCCGCCGAGCTCACTCGTCACATTCGGCGACATGGTGACTCCCCGACGGAGGTCGCTGAGCAAGCGGTGCGGGTGGTCACCGTGCGTGGATTGTCGACAGCGGAGCGTCGTCGAGTACACGACGCCGCCGCCGAGACCGACCTCCAGTCGTTCGGGTCCGACGAACTCCTGCTGGTCGGTCCCGACCTCGCATTCGAGGCACTCATCGAGGGTATCGAAGCACCCGACGGCGTTCTGGAGCGGGTGCAAGAGGACCTCCGTTGCGTGATTTCCAACGAGAAAACTTATACCGGATGCCGGTAAAACGGGCAATGGAAGCCGGGCCCCGATTGGGTAGGGGTACGCAATCGCGGGGGCCGGCCCAAACAGGATTCCTCCATTTCTTCACGTCATAGAGCCATAGCCATGGACGATACCGACTGGATCCCACTGTACGAGCAGGTCCGACGCGACTTCGGCTACGACCGATCCGCCGACGAACGAGCCCGTGACGTCCTGGCCGAATACGCCCACCCCTTCGACTTCGACCGATTCGACCTCGAGGACCAAACGGTGGCCATCGCCGGGGGAGCGTCCGTCCTCGAAGACGAGATTCCGGTGGCCGCGACCGCCGACCGGGTCTTCGCCGCATCGACTGCAGCCGACGTCCTGCTGGGGGCAGGGGTGGACGTCGATCTGCTGGTGACGGACCTGGACAAGAACACGGAGACGGCCGTCGCGATGACGAAGGCAGGGCGCCCGGTCGCCGTCCACGCGCACGGGGACAATATCGACCTCCTTCGACGGTTCGTGCCGGCGATGGACCGCGACGACGTGCTGGCAACCACCCAGGTCGAGCCCGTCGATGCCGTCTACGACTTCGGTGGGTTCACCGACGGTGATCGGGCAGCGTTCATCGCCGACCACTTCGGGGCCTCGGAGTTGCGCTTTCCGGGCTGGGACTTCGACGACCCGTCGGTCGACGACGAGAAACGAGCTAAACTGGAGTGGGCGAAACGGCTACTCGCCTATCTCGAACAGCAGCGGGGCGACCGCTTCGACGT
>JBNJDE010000060.1:0-14101 GCA_051744605.1 Halobacteriota archaeon | reverse complement strand
CAATTCCGCGAGGAGCAACCGGTGTGGGATTTGAATCAGACCGAGGTTCTGCGCAAAGCGCAGGTTCTCGGGCGTGGTTCACAATCCCCTCCGCACCGTTTTCCGAGCGACCTACGAGGAAAACGTGAGAGGGATTTGTAACCCTATCAGACGCAGCGGTCGAACGGAGTGAGACCGACCGTCTGATTTCGGTTCATAATCCCCTCCGCACCGTGTTGCTGCGAACTAATCGTGAGCAGCAACCGGTGTGGGATTTGAATCAGGGAGTGAAAGGAGCGAAGCGACTGGAACGACCGTGGTTCACAATCCCCTCCGCAACGTGTACTGCACGGACAGTGGTCGAACGATGGCTGCGGGCACCACACGAAGACCGACCGCAAAAAGCCGGGTCGCCGATCAGGCTTCGGGGGCCGGCAGGAACAACTTCGAGACCGCGAGGAGCATGAAGACGAGGAATCCGAGCAGGACCAGGTAGCCCCGGATGATCGGATAGAACAACGGACACTCTCCCGTCACGGTAAGCACGAATCCCAGTACGGGGAGGCCGAGAACGATCAGGCCGCCGCCGAGGACCATCGCGATTTTGTCGATCGTGGTTAGTGTTGACATAGTGTATTCACCTCGGTGTTACCCCATGAGCAAACGTGCCCAGCGGTTCTGTGCCCAGTTCATCGACTCGAGGTACCGATCGATGCCGAAGACGCGGCCTGCGCCGAAGACGGCCAGCGTCATGAACAGCAACATCGCTGCTATCTCGATGGTGAAGGCGCCGGCGGCCCAGTCCGCGTTCGTGAAGTAGAAAAATCCCATCAGGAGGGCGCCAAAGAACGACGCCAGGCGGACGAACCCGCCGAAGATGAGACCGACGCCGATGAGGAGCTCCCCGACGGGAACCATGAAGTTCGTGACGGCGAGCAGGGGGCCGGTGTTGCCGACGAAGACGAGGAGTGGTTCGAGAACGGTTCCGGCGCTCCCCTGGAGGAGGTATCCGGAGGCGTCGAAGGGCCAGTCGAGTATCTTCGTCAGTCCCGAGCGGAAGATGTACCACCCGGTGAGGATTCTCACGAACGCGAGCCAGTAGGCAGCCCACGGCGCGCTGAATCGGAGCGAGACATCGCTACCGAGGACGGTTGTGTTGATTTCTTGGGTCATGGAACGTCACCACTACACCGAGAGAGTAGACGGACGGAGCATAAATATCCTTGAGCCCGTTTCCATCGGATAGAAATTCATCTTTCATGAAGGTTCGTAACGAAATTATGGCAACCGACGCCCGATTCGCATCGCCGAGGTCGTGACGCCGGACTGCGCCTCGGAGCGCGACGAGGAGAGTAACGGTTTTGGGGATTCCCGAACACCGTTCGTGCATGGCAGACACGACCGCGCAGGATTGGCCACACGATCCGGACGGCGAGAAGGGGAGCGAGGGCATGCGTAACTTCGACATGGCGGTGCTGTCGAAGATGGTCGAAGAGGACGAGTTCCCACTCCAGAAGGCGGAGTTCGTCGAGGAGTTCGGCGACTGGCCGGTCCGCATCAATCACAAGACGGTCGTCAGCGTCGCGGACATCTTCGAGGACGTCGAAGAAGAGTCCTTCGAGAACAAAGTGGAGTTCCACCGGTCGGTCGGGCGTGCCATCAGGAAGACCGGCCTCTGGGAGTACATGCCGGACGCCGAACCCGCCTGATCAGGACCGCAGCTCGGTCAGCACCTTCTCCTGGAGTACTTCGACGGCGATCCGATTCGCTCCCTCGGGGATGATGATGTCGGCGTCCTTCTTCGTCGGTTCGACGAACTGTTCGTGCATGGGCTTCACCGTCGAGAGGTACTGCTCCATGACGCCCTCGAGTTCGCGCCCGCGTTCGACGACGTCGCGACGGATCCGACGAAGGATGCGGACGTCGGCGTCCGTCTCGACGTAGAGGTGGAGGTCCAGCATCTCGTTTACCGTGTCGTCGTAGAGCGCGAGGATACCCTCGAGGACGATGACGTCGGTCGGCTCCACGTGGATCGTCTCCTCCTTTCGGACGTGGTTCTCGAAGTCGTACTGGGGCATCTCGACGGGTTGGCCCGAGAGGAGCGTATCGAACTGCTCGCGGAGGAGTTCCCACTCGAACGCCGACGGGTGGTCGTAGTTGACCTCGATACGTTCCTCGAAGGGCAGATGGCTCAGGTCCTCGTAGTAATTGTCGAGGGGAACGAGGGTAATCGCCTCTCCGACTCGATCGGTTATCTCTCGAGCGACAGTGGTCTTTCCCGCACCCGTCCCACCGGCGATGCCGATAGCGAACGAGGGGATTCTCATTACGAGGACTGTGGAGAGTACGGCAAAATATCTCCCGTTTTCGGCCGACGAGACCCAAGCGTACACTGTTGTCCCCCTCCTGGCATAAGCGTGCCGGGGATAGCTTTTAGCATCGATACCGGGTAGTATCAATCATGGCCGAGTTGACCCTCAGGGACGTGATGACCCGGGATTTCGTCGGCGTCTCCGAGTCGGACACCGTCCACGGAGCCGTGACGGTGATGCGCAAAGAAGGCGTTCGGGACGCCGTGGTCCTCCGAGGTCGTGAGCCGGTCGGCACCATCACAGCGGGAGACATCCTCGACCTGCTCGTCGAGGGCGCGGACACGGAGACGACGACGGTCGACGAGGTGATGCAACGAGACGTACCAACGCTTGGGTCCGACGCAGCGCTCGGCGACGTCGCCACGAAGATGCTCTCCACGGATTCGGACCTGGTCCTGGTCGCGGAGAACGACGACGTCCTGGGCGTCATCACGGCGAGCGAACTGGCACGATACACGTGGGGACGACCGGACGGCCCAGAAGCGGAGCGCTCCGTAGCGGAGAACGTCACGAATCCGAACACGACGACTGACGAGGGATACTCGAATCAGAGCATCTGCGAGGCGTGTGGTTCGCTGTCCCGTGACCTCGTGAACGTCAACGGCCAGTTGCTCTGTCCGGACTGCCGAGAGATGTAAATGGCCGACGTTCCAGCGGCGTGGAACCCGCGAAAGAAACGCTTTTGCCACCGCCAAATCAGGACCAATTCGAGATGGGATTTCAGACCCTCGACGATCTGACGGTCGCAGGCCGCGCGGTCGGTGTCCGGGTCGACATCAACAGTCCGCTCGACGAGAACGCCGAGCTGGCCGACGACGCGCGGCTCCGTGCCCACGTCGATACGCTGTCTGAACTCCTCAAAAGAGACGGCCGCGTCGCGATCCTGGCCCACCAGGGGCGGCCGGGCGGCGACGAGTTCGAAGGGCTCGCCCCGCACGCAGAACGACTCGACGAGCTGCTCGACGCACCGGTCGGATTCACCGACACGACCTTCTCGGGAGCCGCTCGAGACGCCATCGACGACCTGCCGGACGGGGAGGCCGTCGTCCTCGAGAACACCCGATTCTACAGCGAGGAGTACATGGAATTTGGCCCCGCTCGGGCGGCCCAGACGCATCTCGTCACCCGACTGTCCCCCCACCTGGATGCGTTCGTCAACGACGCGTTCGCGGCGGCCCACCGCTCCCAGCCATCGATGGTCGGATTCGCGCACGCGTTACCGGCGTACGCGGGCCGTGTCATGGAACGGGAGATCGAGATCCTCGGGAACGTCGACGAGACGCCCACACCGAGGGCCTACGTCGTCGGCGGCGCCAAGATTCCCGATTCGATGACGGTGATCCGACACAGTCTCGAACAGGGACTCGCGGACCAGATCCTGACGACCGGCCTCGTGGCCAACGTCTTCATGCTCGCGGCGGGCCACGACCTCGGCGATGGATCCGCCGACATCATCTACGAACGCGGTCACTGGGAGGAGATCGATAGGGCTGCCGACCTGCTCGAGACCTATCCAGAGAAGATACACCTGCCGACCGACGTGGCCATCGAGAGGGATGGCACCCGCATCGAGATCGCCGTCGAGGACCTCCCACCGGCCACCGACGAAGCCATCAAGGACATCGGAATGGGGACGGTCGAATCCTACCGTGAGCGACTCGAGACCGCTGGCACCACGATCCTCAACGGGCCCGCCGGCGTCTTCGAGGAGCCATCGTTCCAGACCGGGACGAGGGAGCTATTCCAGGTGGTGGCCGATGCCGGATTCAGCATCGTTGGCGGTGGCGATACCAGCGCGGCCGTCCGGCGCTTCGGCATCGACGGCTTCGATCACATCTCGACGGGTGGTGGGGCAGCCCTTCGGTTGCTCACCGGCGAAACACTCCCCGCGATAGCGGTTCTCGAACGGTGACCCGCCCACGCGTCGAGGCGGCGACGATGGATGACGTCGATACCATCACGGCTCACTGGGTCGCTCTCGTCGAGGGACAACGCGAGTACGGCGCCCACCTGCGGGGTACCGAGAACGAATCGGCCGCGAGATCGATCATCGAACAGTACGTCCACGCCGCTGGAATCGGCGTCGCGCGGGGCCACGACGGAACGACCGTTGCCGGGTTCGTCATGTTCCACGTCGAACGAGGGTTGTACGAACAGGACGTGCGACGAGGGATCGTGGAGAACGTCTACGTAGATCCACGCCACCGCGGCGACGGATTCGGTTCCGCGTTACTGGAGTACGCCGAAGAACGACTCGACGACGCGGGGGTAGACGTACTCTCCCTCTCGGTACTCGTGGAGAACGAACGGGCTCGAGACTGGTACGAAGACCGGGGATACAGTCCACACCGCGTCACACTCGAACGCCCGGTCGGTGACGCAGACACCTGATCAGTCCTCCGACCACCGAGATCGATCAGATTCGAGGCGGTGGGCCTCCCCGATGAGCTCGGAGTGGTGGTGCACCACGTCGGTCATCGTGACGATCCCCACCACGTCGAATTCCGCGGTGATCGGGAGTTTCTTGATACCGTGTTCGCTCATCGTCCGAATTGCCTTCCGGACGGTCATGTCGGCAGACCCGGTGACGAGGTCGCTGGTCATCGCCCCCGAAACGGGGATAGCCGTCAACGGCCGTTCGGTCTTCGCGGCGGCGAGCAACGCGTCGGTCTCGGTACAGATACCGCTCGGTACTCCGTCCCGTTCGACGATGACGCTCCCGACGCCCGACCGGAGCATCGAGACGACGGCGGCCTGGAGTGACGCGTCGGCGTCGATGGTGACGACGTCCCTCGTCATGATGTCCTCGATCAGCATACACCGACGTTCGTCGGACGGCGGTTTCAAGCTAGCCGTCGGTCGGGCAGCGGTGTATCGTCGTCTCCGGCACAGCCGGGCGCACGTCCAGAAGTATTTCGTCGATCGTCGTGTAAGGATTTATTATTCGTCGAACTATTGGACGAGGTATGACCTGCCCACGCTGTGGAGCGTCACTCGCCAACGTCCAGGGATATCGCCACTGCTCGACCTGCGGTCACGTCAGCGGGCCGACCGTCGACGGGTAGTACGACAGCACGTCGGTCGCGGAGGGGACGACTATTCGACCTCGCCTTCGAGGATATCCTCGAGTGCCGAGGCGATCTCCTCCGATCGGTTGATGGTCAGACTGTCGAGTGTGACGAAGACGCCGTGTCCCCCACGGATGACACGGGTCAAGAACCCGTTCTCGAACCGGCGGACCGTGAACGTGTAGTTGCCGAGTTCGGAGCCGCGGTAATCCTCTGCTGCGTCGAATCCGAGGGTCTCGTGCTCGACGAACGCCCCGAGATCCGCGTCCTGGGTGAGGTCGGAGCGGAGGTAGATCTGCTCGAAGTCACTTCGATTGAAGTACGTAACACTCCGGACGTCGTCACCAGCCGCAGTGCGGCAGGCAGACGTGATCTGTGATGCCAAGCCATCCGGTGCCAGTTCTGCCGATGCCATACCGTGTGTTACTATTTGACACCCCAAATACGTACTGGTCGTGACGATTGGGGACCGATGACGGAAAGCGTAAATCCGCCAGCCGAGTAACACGACCGTGGCGAAACCCCTTCGATTCCGACACTTGCGTCGAGGCTGGTCGCCGGCGCAGGTTCGAGACCAGCTCTATCGCGACCTCGACGCAAACCTGGGAGCGGACCAGAAAGACCCCTGGTACCGCCCACCGTCCGGATACGAAGGCGTACGATTCGAGATGGACAACGGCGATATCGCGCTGTTCGCGTACTCGGACTCGGAAGCGTTCTGGCTCGGCAACACGGAGACGCCGAGCGCGCTCTGGAGAACCGACAAGTTCGCGTTCGACGAAGTCCCCTACCAGATATCCCGGTGGGCCCAACGGGAGCTGCTGGCTCAGTTACACGACGAATCGCCGTGGCTGGAACCCTACCCGCACGTCTCCTGGTTCTTCCTGCCGGTATTCCTCTCGAAGGACGGGCGTGAGTCCTCCCGCGAGTTCTTCTCGACGCACGCTGCAGGCTTTCCCGACGCCGAACCGGAGAGCGCGCTGGAACTCTACGAATCGGTCCTCGGAACCGGCGCACTCGATCAGTATCGGTACACGATGGCCGGCAAGCTGGGGACGTCGCCGGTTCTGGACCGGACCAGAATGGCGAGTGCGATGGCGGAGTTCAACACGGCCAAACTCCTGCTGGACAACGGCTACGACATCGAACCCGAGGCTCCCGTCTCGACGGGTCACTCCATCGACTACCGAGCAGAGGACGAACAGTCTGTCACCCTGGTAGAGGTCACCCGACCGGCCCCGATACACCGACGACAGGCCTCACACCCCGTCGCGGCCGTCCGCGACACTGCAGAGACGAAGGTCAACGGGCAACTGGACGACCACGCCGGCGGGGTGACGTTGTTCGTCGATTGTTCGGGCTTCCGGGACGACGACTGGGCGACGGTCCGCGACGAGCGACCCGACGTGCGACACCGACCCGCAGTCGTCTACCGGATGCGTCCGGACGGGTCGGTCGAGGGGTACACGAAAGGCGCCGTACCTCTCGATATTCAGACAATAACACTGCGGAACCGACAGTAACGACCATTATAGTTCTGCGAACCACGAGCGGGCGGAGGGATCTTCAGTGCTGCACGGTACCACGTTACAGATGGCGACAAATCTGACACGGTTCCGTGTCTTTAAGTACCGTGACTACAATCCACACAGTGATGAACGCGCAGATCCGATCCCCCTCACATCGATCGTGTGTACGATGTGGGCGCGAGGAACACTACGACGAGAATGCGAACAGCTGGCAGGTAGCCGAAACGGTCGGGGACGTCTATTGCATCCACTCCTGGGATATCACCGGAGAGTTCACACCGGTCGTGCAGTGACGAATCGGTCTTCTTCCCGTCGCACGAGTCCCCGCTCTCGAAGCGTCTTCAACACGCTGTAGAGCGTGAGCGCTCCGAGGTCCAGGTCGGCTTTCAGGTCCGCCAGCGTCGCTCCCTCGGACTGGACGAGGTACAGATAGACGAGTTTGCCGCGAGGGGACTGCAGTTCACCGGGGAGTGGTTTCGGCGTCTGTCGGATGGCCATGTCGTCGATTGTAGTTTTGATTTTCGACGATAATAAAAGCTTCCAACGACGGTAGTCGAACCCCCTGTCTTTACGATGCGCGCCGAACAATCGTGTGACGTGCCCAAACGGCGTCACGAACGGCTCTCCCGTCACACGACGAGTGACAGCCAGAACTCGCTGTGGAACTGGCCCGATGCCAAGTCTCCGGTGGTCGTCGCCAGGAACTACGCCGCCATCGTCCTGGCGCGTCACTCTCCGAGCCTCCGGGTGAAGAACTGGCTCTACCGTCGACTCGGGATGACCGTCGGTGACGGCGTCTCGTGGGGACTCGAGGCCACGCCGGACGTCTTCTGGCCGGAGTTGATCACGATAGAAGACCACGCGATCGTGGGGTACGATGCGACGATACTCTGCCACGAGTTCCTCCAGGACGAGTACCGGACTGGCGAGGTGGTGATCGGTGACCGCGCGATGATCGGAGCCGGCGCGATCGTCCTCCCGGGCGTCCGGGTCGGTGCCGGCGCATCGGTAGCGGCGAATTCGCTCGTGACCGAGGACGTTCCGCCGGGAGAGACGGTCGCCGGCGTTCCGGCCACGCCGATCGCGGACGATTAATCTCGAATCAGTGTGGCGCCATCGCGGACGACGAGGTGGTTCGGAACGATGTATTCGTGACCATCCGCTTCGATGTACGTGACGAAGACGTCCACCTCCTGGACGACGCCCTCCCGCTCCCCGACGGCGATCCGATCGCCGATTCCGTATGGTTGGTTCAACAGGAGATAGATACCCGCGGCTCCGGAACTGAGGAGGTGACGGAGTGCGACGACCGAGACCACGACGACCGCGAAGACGTACGCACCGAAGAGGACGACGAGCACCGTCGTCGAGATGCCGACCTGAGCGAGTGCGAGGAGGATGGCAGCCAGGACGACGGTGTACCTGACTGCGGTCGGGATCATGCCGATCTCGGGCAGTTTGACGCTCCGGAGCGATTCGCTCACGAACACCTCGGCTTTGTCCGCGATGAGCAGGCCGACGAACAGGATCAGAAGGGCCAGAACGAGATTCGGGATGACGTTCCCCGCCTGTATCAAGAAGACGACCGATCCGAAGTACCCCAGGAACTCGAGGGCGACGAGGATGGCGACGAAGTAGATGATCAACGACGTCGCCCGGCCGATGAGCGCGACCGTGGTCGTCCCGAACTTCCGGGCCGTTCGTTCCACGGTCGTCCCCTCGACGGCGGCCGGAACGCCGATCGAGCGCAGCACCCGTGCATTGAACTGTCCCACGACGTAGCCCAGAATCAGCCCGCCGAGCAGGATCAGAATCCCGACCACGAACCGGAGCTGTGCACCGGTGAGCTGATCCCAGAATACCATCAGTATTCCTCCGGATCGAGTTCGAGTATCAGTTCGCCGCTCTTGAACGCCCTGACCATGCCGTCGCTCTCGCTCAGGACGATGGCGATGGCATTCGTATCGCGGGTGATCGCACCCGCGGCCATGTGACGAGCACCGAGTCCCTTGGGGATGTCGACACCTTCCGCAGAGGGCTCGAGGTACCGGTACGCACTGACAATCTTCCCCGAGTCGGAGATGATGAACGCACCGTCCAGTCGGGAGAACTCCTTCAACATCACGTTCACGATGGGGTCACCGACGTGCACGTGGGACTTCTCGAAGGGGTTGTAGGACAGTGGCCGGGACTTGTTCATCACCTTCCCCGCGTCACCGACGACGAACAGGGCGCCGACGGGTTTCCCCTTCTGTCCCTTGCGCCCGAGTTCGATGGCGACCTCGAAGACGTTCCGGATGACGCCGGGTTCGGCCCGTGATTTGACGAAGAGGTCGTAGATACCCGTGTGCTTCGACTGGTCCGCCCGGGTCCGCGTCATCATATCTATCTCGTCGCCGAACAGGGGTGCAGCGATCGCCACCGCAGCACCGTCCTCGATGTGTCCCCTGTCCAGCGCCCCCTCGAGGCCGAATCTGATCTGTTCACGGATGTCGCTGAACGAGAGGGGCAGTTTGACGAAGGTTCCCGCGTCGACGGCGTTCTCGTCGTCGACCACGACGAGGTCGAGGTTCTCGATGTCGCGGGCCGTCTCGTAGTACGAACTGCTCGGAGAGAAGAGAAACAACACGTCGACGTCGGACACGATTGGGTCGAAGAGATCGCGAATGCCGGCCATTATGTATACGGACACGGGCCCACGAGAAAAAGGTTCGTGGACCCGACCACCGCGATACCACGTCCGGCGGCCAGCGAACCGGAGAACGTCGACCACTATCACACGTTCTATGTGGGATGGGGCAATCTGTTGATCCACACGCGAGAGGACGACGCCCAGAGACGGGGACGGGAGATGCAGACACTCGACGGGAGCGAATCCCCTCCACCCACCCTCGGCGGCAAACCGTCTACAGCCAATCCAGGACCGGCAAGGGCCCGCCAGACGAGAGAACACAGATCCGACCCAATGCACATGGACGAACGCCAGCCGTCGAGAGACAGCCACCATCGAGAGTCGACCGACTCACCAGCCGCCGACGAACCCCCACACGGACCGGCGACCCGTAACGATCGGCGTCGGCAACAACGGGGAGGTATCCATCCATGGTAGCAGCGGAGGGCATCGACGTCGTCGCGCTGCTGTCCGTCATCGCGTTGGCCTGGCTATTCGGCACCATGGCAGAACGCGTTGGCTATCCGGCGATGATGGGAGAGATACTGGCCGGCATCGTCTTCGGCCCCCCGTTGCTGGGTCTCGTCGAGACGACGGCCGTCCTGGACATCCTCGCCGAACTCGGGGTGTTCCTCCTGATGGTCTACGTCGGGATGGAGATAGACCTACACGACCTCTTCGAACTGGGCCCACAGGCCTTGATGGTCGCCATCGGTGGGTTCGTCGTTCCGTTCGGACTCGGGTATCTCGGTGGGGTGTATCTCGGCGCGGGGGTCGCGGAATCGCTGTTCATCGGTATCGCGCTCGCCGCGACGTCGCTCGCCACGAAATCACGCATCCTCGTGGATCTCGACGTGCTCGACACCCGCATTGCTGGCGTGTTGCTCGGCGGCGCCCTCCTCTCCGACGTCGGCATCCTGGTCGTCTTCGCAGGAGTGACGGGCTTCATCGAGACCGGAGACGTCACGGTCTGGGGGATCGCCGCGGTCCTCGCACGGGCTATCGCCTTCTTCGCCGTGGCACTCGTCTTCGGTGACCGCATCCTGCCGGTGGTCTGGGAGTATCTCGAGGCGATGATGAAGCGGTACGGATTCATCGACAAGACGTCGGCGTTCACGGTCGCACTCCTCGTCTCGTTGTTGTTCGCCCACCTGGCCGCGCTGGCGGACCTCCACATCATCATCGGCGGGTTCGTCGCCGGGATGTTCCTCCGACAGGCCCAACTCGACGAGGAGATCTACAATCACATGCACACCGTCATCTACGACCTCGCGATCGGCTTCTTCGCCCCGATATTCTTCGTCGTCGTCGGCTTCGAGCTCACGTTGAGCGTCTTCACCCAGGAACTTGGCCTTCTCGTCCTGATGCTCGTGCTCGCCTTCGTGGGGAAGATCGTCGGTAGCTGGCTGTTCGCGTTACCCACGAAACTGAGCAGCCGAGAGGGACTCGTCATCGGATTCGGCATGAACGGCCGCGGTACGGTCGAGATCATCATCGTCTCTATCGGGCTCTCGATGGGCGTGATCTCACAGGAACTGTTCTCCGTCCTGGTCTTCGTGGCGATATTCACGACGGCGCTCGTCCCCGCAACGATGAAGATCGGGATCGACTGGCTCGAGCGATCGGGGGAACTCGTGTACCTCGATACGCCGGGGATCGAGGAGACCGACTGAAGACACGGGTTCGATCGAGCGCATCCGTGTCCGTGACTCGTTCCAGTCGGTCCGATCGTATTCACCGCATGCCCGGCAACGGTCCTGGAAGCGATGACGTATTAGGATGAATAAGGTACTTCGATATAGAGAATCCATATAGTGCATATGTACAGTAGTGTTTTATGTCAGGATATCAATTTTCCTTCCGTAATGACAGTCACCACAGCCACCGAAGACGCCGCGTCACTCACGTCTGTATCGTCTCCCTCTGCACGCCGTCTGTACTACGAACTCGCGGAGGGCGAAGACGCCTCACCCGAGCAACTCGGCGAGGCCGTCGGGTACGACGCCGATCGCGTACGTGACCTGCTCTCCCTGCTCGATTCCCGTGGGCTCGTGACCGAGACTGGCGGGACCTACTCCGCCTGAGAACCGGTTCGATAGTCGCTTCGCAGGCCACCGGGCCAATCACGACGAGTATCCGACACGACGAAACAGTCAACATTCCGTAGTGCGTAGATCTACTCGCCATGACCCAGATGTGGGTCTACGCACTGGTCGCGATCGCCATCGGACACCTCCTCGCCACGGTCGGGGTGTACTACTGGCTCGGTCGGGGCGCCGAACGGACCGACGAGGGTGATGGAATCGCGTCGTCACGAACGCATCGTGAGACGAGCGATCCGGAGCCGACCCAGGAGCACGGGGACGACGTCGTCGTCTGTCCGAACTGCAACACGACGAACGAACCGGGCTATCGGTACTGCCGGCAATGCGTCTCGCCGATCGACGTCGGTGGGCGACCACGAGGCACCGCCGATGGCCCCGATTTACCGTTCACCCGGTGACCGATTGTTCTTCAGGCGACCAGGCAGGACGGCCGAGTATGGGCATCGTGATCCGCCCGTTCGAACGGCCAATGGGAAGAGAGCGATCAGTCGTCGTCTGCGGTCCGCCGCATGATGCCCTGTCGCGCCATGTTCACACCCGTTTCGAGGAAGTCGGTAAGGTGGAACTCCTCCGGGACCAGTCCGAGTGACTGCATCATCCCGAGCGCATCCCAGGTTGCCCAGCCTTCGACCATCTTGCCGTCCTCGACTCGGTGGACCATGATCCCCGGCGTTTCACCGGGATTCACGTCCGTCGGCGGGATGCCCATGAACTCACCGTCGTGGGTCCCGGTCGTCGTGAACCCGACCGTGATCATGTCGTCTTCTGCCACCATGAATTCGATGTCCATATGGAAATCCGAGAATCCCTTGCGAGCCTCCTCGATGAACGTCCGGAGTCCGTCGCGGTCGGTGTCCTCGCCCTCTATGGAGAACCAGTGGCCGACGTAGTCTTCGTGGGTCAGTTCCTCGAGGACGTCCATGTTCCCCTCGTTCCAGACCTCCGCTACCATTCGTTCTTCTCGTGCCCGCATCTGTTCGATATCTGTCTTGGCTGGCATAGCAACTGTCCGTACGGCGACCGGAGGGATTGTAATTCAGCCCATAGCAGGACCGACGACGGGCCTACTCGGAATCCGATTCGAGTGCGCCCGACTGCGGAACCGTCGTGGTACCGGTCGGAGCCAACACCGACGCGTCGGCGAAATGCAACAACGGCTACCGATTTCCCCCCGGTCGATGATCTCGAAAGACGGCCATACCACTCGGGTCAGAAACCGGTTGGTGTCGCTACTGCGCCCGTTTCCCGTTCAGATACTCCGCGGCTGCAATCACGAGACGTGGCGGGGGATAGACCAGCCGACGAAGACTCCGGAAGGCGAACCCGACCTCCGCTCCATCGATGAACTCCCGGCGTCGTCGCCGGTAGGATTGCACTCCCAGTTTCGAGACGGCGAAGACTTCGGCCGACCCCTCGTCCAGCCACGAGACGATCCCCACGCCGGCGACGAGTCCGAGCCCCTCGACGGTGAGTCGCGACGAAGACCGGATAGCCTCCGCAATCGACGACTCCCTGCCGACTGATCGGCCCCACCGTCGACCCAGTACCGGGAGTCCCAGGACCGCCGCGAGTGTCACCACGGTTCGGATCACGTACGCGAACACGGTGCCGATCGGTGACCGCTGCCCGTGACCGATCTCGTGTAAGAACACGTAGTCGACGGTCTCGGTGGCGAGGCCGTCGAGCCGATCCGCGTTCAAGACGATCGTGCCGAACGGCGTGTACTGTCCACCCATCGGCCAGCGGTCGGCGTCGATCCAGTACACCCGGTGTGCCTCGCCGTGCGTCCGGTAGACCGTCTCGTCGACCACCCCGTTCTCGTCGAGGAGCCGAGCGTACCCCCTTGTCAACCGGTCGGCGAGCCACTCGGTCCCGAACGTGCGCCCCGTCACCGGTGGGTACTACGGGTCACAAGGAGATAATCGCTGGGGGATTTCTGCAAGCGTCGGTAGGGTCGGGCTCTCTCGGGTCGTCCCACCCCGTTCTCCGCTCGAACACTCGTTCACTGCTCACGGGTCGTTTCTCCCCGTTCGCTTCTCGCGGTCTCACTTCGTTCGACCTCGCACTGGGCGGGACCGGATTTGAACCACGGTCGGAGCATAGCTCCTCCCTGATTCAAATCGCGGTCCTGCTCTTCGCTCACTTCGTTCGCTCAGTGCGCGGGACCGGATTTGAACCGGAGCAAGACGTTCCTGCTCGCTTCGCTGCGCGGGCTGCGGCTTCCAGGGCTCAAATCGGTCCTGCTCGTTCGTCGCTTCGCTCCTCACTGCGCGGGACCGGATTTGAACCGCGAGGACTTCGCTTCGCTCGTCCTCTGGGCTGCAAATCTGCTCGTTCGCTCCCGTTGGTCGCTCACTGCGCGGGACCGGATTTGAAC
>JBNJDE010000059.1:0-14120 GCA_051744605.1 Halobacteriota archaeon | reverse complement strand
ACGACAACCGAGGAACCAACCAACGATACGACAACCGAGGAACCAACTGACGAAACGACAACCGAGGAGCCAACTGACGAAACGACCACGACAGAAGACGAAGCAGCAGCGGAGACCACGACCGAAGCCGAAGCGTGAATCGTCGATCAACCACGCGGGTGACCGGCGCGACGATACCCGCTCTAGCAAACGACACCGCGACTCGCTGAAGCGGTGCCGGTCCGTTTTTTGACGAAACGTATCCATAGCTAGCGCTCGCCATCTAGGTGCATTCGAGACGCTACCACCTGTCCCCGGACGTCAGCGATCCTCTTCCTGACCGATCGACGGGACCTGCTCCGGGAGACAGATGAGGTTCTCGCGGCCCAACTGGATCTTCACGACGTCCCCGTCCTCGGCCAGGCCGGACAGCGTCCGGCTGACCTTCGTTTTGGACCAGCCACTCTCCGAGACGATGCGCGATTGTCGGAGCTGCCCGTCCGAATCTTCCAGCATCGCGAGAACGCGTTCGTCGTCGTCGAGGTCCCGGCTGCCGTCCCCAGTGCTCCACTCGACGGTCGGTTCGGGTCGAGATTGGAGGGGCGTTTCCGTTGGCGAATCAGACGGCCCACCGGTACTGGCCGTCCCGTTTGACGGATCCGAAGCTCCGTCGATCCTGGTCGTGGTCGATGGCGAATCCTCGTCGGGCGAGGGTTCGCTCAATCGCCGTCCGACCAGGAACGAGACGAGGAGGAGACCAGTGAGGACACCGACGAAGAGGGCCGTACCGGTCATCGGATCGTCCATGCCGGCCTGCGCTACCGCGTTCGCGAAGAGCGGAAGACCGATGGCCGAGCCCTCACCGAGCATTGTTCACGCAAGTGGTCGTAGAACGGGTGCATCGGCGCTCATCGACCCGTCCTGTCGTCACGTCCCGATCGATTCGATACACGCCCATCACCACAGGATTTCCCCGAACATAGATTAGTTATACACAGCCTGAGACGCGATTGCGCGTGGTAGGAAGTTGCTATCACCGCTCGACGGCGGTTCGATACGGTCGTCAGCGGTCGCGATGGATTACCGCTCCCGGAAGAGTCCTCGCGTCGGTCGAGAGGGTCACACCCGGATCGATGCTCGTGTTGATGCCCGTCTTGACACCGGGACCGATGACGGCGCCGAACTTGCGCCGACCCGTCGAGACCCGCTCGCCGCGGACCGTCACCTCGACCGCCCGGTCGTCGTGTCTGAGGTTTGCAATGTTGGTGCCCGCGCCGAGGTTCACGTCGGGGCCCAGAACGCTGTCCCCGACGTACGATAGGTGGGCGACCGTGCTGTTCGGTGCGAGGACGGAGTTTTTCACTTCCACCGCATGGCCGATCGTCGCATCTTCGCCGACGAGTGTCGTGCCTCGGACCCGCGCGTGTGGGCCGACCGTGGCCCCCGCGCGGACGAAGACCGCTCCCTCGATGACCGTCCCCGGCAGAATCGTCGCACCGCGTTCGACGATCGTTTCCGTGGAGAGGACTGCACTCGGATGAACGTCACCCTCGACGCTGCCCCGATAGGTCGGCACGAGTGTCTCGTTCGCCTCGAGCAGCTCCCACGGTCGACCGACGTCCATCCACCGTTCCATCTCGACCGCGGCCACGTCGGTCTGGGCGATGAGCCGGGTGATGACGTCGGTGAGTTCGAACTCGCCACGGTCGCTGCGGGCGACGTCGAACCAATCGTCCTCGACCCCCGGGAACACGTACGCGCCAGCGTTGGCCAGCGTCGAGGGTGGGTTCTCGGGCTTTTCGACGATACCGACACATCGGCCGTCTTCGACGTCGACGACGCCGTACGACGACGGATCGTCGACCTCGTGGACGCCGATACTGGGCCCCGCCGCAAAGAGCCTCGCTATGCTCTCCTGGTCGTAGATGTTGTCGCCATTGAGGACGGCGAACTGCCCGTCCACGTGTGGCAATGCGGTCCTGACGGCTCCCGCAGTTCCCTCCGGTGGGTCCTGGACGGCGTAGGTGACTGGCACTCCCAGATATCGATCGCCGAACGTCGAGCGGACACGGTCGGCGTCCGGCCCGACGACGAAGACGATCGACGACGCTCCGCTTTCCACTGCGACGTCCGCGACGTGCGCGGCGAGTGGCCGGTCGCCGACGTGGAGCAGCGGTTTGGGCGTTCGGTCCGTCAACGGTCGCATCCTCGTTCCGGCACCCGCGGCCAGAATCACGACGTCCATACCGTTTCAGGGGACGTTCGTTCGCATAGTAATTGGACCGTTACCGCACTCTGTCTGCTACGGTGAGAGTATTCGCCGTCCATCGCCGGAATCAGTCCGATCGTGTCGTCGTCGGACCGGGGAGTAAACAACCATTACATCTAAGTATTAGCAGTGCAACAGATATACTGCGTCATTACCACCGCGGTAATGGGGGAGGAACGAATGTCAGCACCAACTGCTAGACCATGGAACGGCGTCAGACAGACGACGGACGAGTGGCATCAACAGTGGGAACACAAAAGGGGACCTACCGCGCGCAGCGGGGTTACCGATCATGGCAACTGAATCGAGCATGGCCACCCAACAGCGCCCCGAACAACCAGCGGTCATCGAAGCCGACGAGGAGACACCGGAAGGCGAGACCTGTGAGACCGAGGACTTCGCGGCGGACGAACCCGACGACGAAGCGTCGTCCTCACTCTCGTTAGACGTCGCCTTCGACATCGTGAAGAACGAACGGCGACGACTCGTCCTCGAGTACCTCGCGGAGCGAGAAGAGCCCGTCGCCCTCGGTGAACTCGCCGAACATATCGCGGCGATAGAGAACGACAAGGAGGTGAAGGCGATCAACTCCTCGGAGCGAAAGCGTGTCTACGTGGGCCTCTACCAGTGTCATCTGCCGAAGATGGACGCCGCAGGTGTCGTGGAGTCCGAGCGCAACTCGAATATCACGCTCGGAAAGAATGCCCCCGACGTCATGAAATACGTGGACGTTCCGGAAGAAGCGCGACCGTGGCACCAGTACTACCTCGGGCTCTCTGTCCTCGGTCTCCTCGCGGTGGTCGTCGCCGGCGCGAGCGGTTTCGGTACTGTCTCCTCGATACTGCCCGGAGCAGTGCTCCTGGCCATGCTCGTTACCGCCGCCATCCACACGACGGCCACCGCCGCGTAGACACCAATCACTTCCCTGACCAATTCGGCGGTTTCACGGAAGACCGTCGCGCAACAGTAGTAAACGGACCGTATCAGCACAAAGGACCACCTGTCACCTGAGCAACCGATACATAACAAAGGTAGCAGGTCTGTGTAATACGGATATCATGTATGAGACTACGGAGGCCCACTCGCATCCTGCCCACAGTAAATTCCGGCGGCGTTCGTGTGCGGGGACTGCCATCGTCAGGACGGTGGGATGAGGATGTGTGGAATCATCGCTCGGGTCGGAGAAGGCGGCGCAGTCGACGAACTGCTCACCGGACTAAAGAACCTCGAATACCGCGGGTACGACTCCGCCGGTGTCGCGATTCCCAATGGAAAGTCGATCGACATCAGGAAACAAGAGGGGTCCGTCGACGACCTCGTTGCCGCCATCGATGGGAACGAACCCGTCGGGAATATCGGTATCGGGCACACGCGATGGAGTACCCACGGCCCACCGACGGACGAGAACGCCCACCCACACACCGACTGCACCGGCTCGGTCGCGGTGGTCCACAACGGCATCATCGATAACCACGACGAGTTGCGGGACAGACTGATCGCCGAGGGACACGAGTTCACGAGCGAGACGGACACCGAGGTGGTCCCCCATCTCATCGAGCGCGCGCTCGCGAACGGTGCCGCACCGGAAGCGGCATTTCGGACTGCCGTCGACGAACTGGAGGGAAGTTACGCCCTGGTCGCCACCGTCGAAGGCGGTGATGCACTCTACGCGACCCGAAACGGCTCACCGCTCGTCCTCGGAATAGACGGTGATAGACAGTTCCTGGCGAGCGACGTCCCCGCCTTCCTCGAGTTCACCGACGACGTCGTCTACCTCGAAGACCACGACGTCGTCGTCCTGGACGGCGATGGCTACACGATATTCGATCGCGAGGGGCGGCGACTCGACCGACCGGTCGAGACCGTCGAGTGGTCACCGGAGGACGCCGAGAAGGGCAGCTACGACCACTTCATGTTCAAGGAGATCAACGAGCAGCCCGTCGCGCTCGGCCAGACGCTGAGCGACCGCTTCACTGCCGACGGCGACGTCGATCTCGGGATCGATCCCGACCGATACGTGGACGTCGACCACGTCCACTTCGTCGCCTGTGGAACGTCGTACCACGCGGGCCTCCAGGGAACGCATTTGCTCACCAGGGCCGGCGTTCCGGCCTCGACGTATCGGGCGAGCGAGTTCGTCGCCACGCCGCCCCCATTGAACGAGAACTCCCTCGTGGTCGGCGTCACGCAGAGTGGGGAGACGGCGGACACGCTCGAGGCCCTCCGGGTCGCGACCCGACGGGGGGCGAAGACCATCGCCGTGACCAACGCTCCCGGATCGACGGCTGTGCGAGAGACCGACGAATCGATATTCATCCGTGCGGGCCCGGAGATCGGTGTCGCGGCGACGAAGACGTTCTCCTCACAGGTCGCGACGCTCATCATGTTCGCGGAGCTGATCACGCGGAGTATGACCGGGTCGGGAATCGAGGACTTCGATGAGATCGTGGACTCACTCCGAGCGCTCCCGGATGCCGTCCAGCGAATTCTCGACACCTCCCGGGCCGAACGGATCGCTCGTTTCTACGCGGGAAGCGAGGCGCAGTTCTTCATCGGTCGTGGCGGGGCCTATCCCATCGCCCTCGAAGGTGCGCTGAAGTTCAAGGAGATAACGTACGAGCACGCGGAGGGATTCGCGGCCGGTGAGTTGAAACACGGACCGCTGGCCCTGGTGAACGCGGACACGCCGGTCTTTGCCGTCATCCTCGGTCCCGGCGACGAGAAGACCCTCGGCAACGTTCGCGAGGTCCAGGCGCGGGGCGCACCGGTCATCGTGGTCGCTCCAGAAGGTGCCGACGACGCACTCGCGGTCGCCGACGAGGTACTGACGGTTCCGGATTCCCATCCCATCGTCGCGTCGGTACTGGCGAACGTCCAGCTCCAGTTGGTCTCCTACCACGTGGCGGAACTGCTCTCCCGGTCGATAGACAAGCCTCGAAACCTGGCAAAGAGCGTGACCGTCGAGTGAAGCCACCATGGGTCCGATCCACCGGTTCGATCACAACGAATCACCACTGAATTCACCGAACATGTCCCAAACGGACTCCACACGGCTCTCACAGGACGAAGCCTTCGACCTGCTGAGTAGCCCACGACGACGGTACGTCATCCACTATCTCCGACGGTCGGGAGAGCCGGTCGAACTCGGCAACCTGGCCGACGAGGTCGCCGCCTGGGAGAACGAGACGCCGGTCGAGGAACTCACGAGCCAGCAGCGCAAACGCGTCTACGTCTCCCTCTATCAGACCCACATTCCGAAACTGGAGGAGTTCGGTATCGTGGAGTACGACGGCGACGCGGGGACGGTCAGGGTCACAGACCAGATCGACGAAATCGGCCGGTACCTCTCCGACGAATCAGAAGAAGTCCGCTGGGACGCCTACTACCTCGTGCTCGCCGTTGCGAGTGCGCTAATCTACGCGACGATCGCTCTGGAAATCGTGGCGCTATCCCCCGCCGGCGAGATGGTCGTGGCCGGTGCGATCATGGCTGCGTTCCTGGCGGTCGCGAGCTGGCACTGGATGAAATCGAAGAAGCGTAACGGCGAGTCCATCAGTTCGCTTCTCGACCTGGAGGACTGATCAGGCCCAGGCTTCGAGGTCGCACAGATCGGCTTCGTCGGTGACCACGAATGCGTTCTCGCGCAGCATATCGGCCTCGTTAGGAAGGACCACGACGGTTTCGGACCCTTCGACGTGGATGACGTCGAGGTCGACCATCCGATACTCCAGATCGTTGTGTGGGTCGGGGTCGGCGGAGACGCGGGACCATTGTGACCGTGCAGGTGTCGACTCCACCTCAGGTCACCCCCGAACCCGGTCGGGGACGATACTCGTTCGGGAGGCCAGTAGGACCGTCATACTTCGCAGAAATCCCGGCTGAACGGGTGTGCATACCGGGTAATCAGGTCTTACCGGCTTAATGGTTGTGGCGGGTCGGTTTCGCGGACGTACCGGCGAACGAGCGGGATACGTACCTGATGACGTCTCGTTTCTCACGCCCGGGAGGTACCTGCGATCCCCGGTAATGTACTCTTACTGATGAAATGACGGTCGGTAAGAGCGACATACCGGCTGGCACCGTCCAGATTTGGCTTCGGTCGAGAAGGAGAGCCCTGTGAGCCGATGAAACGGTTCCCACCGACGCCAGCAGCCTGGGATAGACGAACCATAACTATACGGTGACCGGCGGTACCTCCGGGCAACCGAATGCAACCGACCGAGTCCGTTCTCAGCGTCTCGTTCGACCGCCACCGTGCGGGAAGGGCGTCCAGCTGGAGGTGCGAAACAGTACTGGCCCTGCCGAAGACGCCCCAACGACGATGAGTGGGACCGAGAACTTCGTCAACCGGTTCCTGTCCATCTTCAGCGCGAAGGTCATCACGTCGCTGACGGCCATCGTCTCGACGCCGATCATCGTGAGACTCCTCGGACCGGGCGGATACGGTGATTACGCGGTCTGGCTCTCGGTGTACTCTCTCTACATGATACCGATCAGTGCTGGCATCACCGAGGGAGTCCAGAAGTTCGTCGGCGAGGACCGGGGGGTAGACGACTGGCGAGCGTACGTCGTGCGGTTCTACCTTCAGCTCGCCGGCATAATGGTCGTCGTCGGAGTGGTGGGCTTGCTCGCGTTCACCAGCCTCGGCGGCGCGGCGTTGCTCTTCGACGACAGTTTCACCCGGTACTTCTACTTCCTCACGGTGTTCGTCTTCGTCGGACAGTTCCGCGCGGTGACCGGGCGAACGGTCCTCGGACTGGGACTCGAGCCGATCTCCGAGTCGCTCAAAGTGGTCAAGAAGTTCGCCATCATCGGACTCGGGATCGCCCTGGTCGCGATCGGGTACGGCGTGACCGGGATGATGGTCGGACATATCGTCGCCAACGCGCTCGTCGCGGTCGTTGCTGGAATCGTCATCCTCCGACGGGTCTCGATTCCCGCATTGCTCGCCGGTCCCGAGCGGGACTTTCCCTACCGGGAATTGCTCTCGTTCAACGTCCTGAACATCGTATTGGTCCTGCTGGTCATGTCCCTCTACCACGTGGACATCGTCATGCTCCGGTCGTTCACCGGGGCGGAGACGACCGGGTTCTACAAAGCCGCGCTCGCTCTCGCGGAGTATCTCTGGTTCGTCCCCATCGCGTTCCAGACGATACTCCTGCATACGAGTTCGAGTCTCTGGAGCGACGATCGGCTTGGAACGATAACCTCGATCGCGAGTCGAATAACTCGATATACCACGTTGCTCGTCGTCCTCATGGCCGTCGGTGTCGCAGTCCTGGCGGACCGATTCGTCGTCCTGTACTACGGTTCCGAATTCATCGTCTCGGTCACACCATTGCTGTTGTTACTCCCGGGAACGATCGGGTTCGCGATCGCCCGCCCGCTCCAGTCGATCAGTCAGGGGTCCGGTCGGCTGACCGTCCTCATCATGGCCGTATCGGTAGCAGCGGGAGCGAACGTCGTGTTGAACGCCTTGCTCATCCCGCGATACGGGATGAACGGAGCCGCCGTCGCCACGAGTATCGGGTACGGGTCGATGTTCGGGCTCTTCGTGTGGGCGGCCCGTCGGATCGGATACGACCCGCTCCACGACTTCCGGATCGGTCCCATTGTGGCAACGGTCGTCGTCACCGCACCGCTCATCTGGGCACTCGACGCGGTTATTCGCTCGGACCTGGTGGCACTACTGCTCGTTCCGGTGTTTGGCGCAGTTCTCTTCTCGATCGTTGCAATCCGCTTCGGGGCCATCGACGTCGAGGAACTGTATGACATCGGCGAACGGCTTCCTGGGCCTGCTGACCGATTGGTCGTTCTCCTCGACCGTCTCGCTTAACGATCCATCCCCGACGTCACGCCACGGATACGATCTCCCTCGGCGAGTACCGCTACGGAATCTACCGGATAGGTCTCCGGTGGCGGTAACGGATCGACGACACCGAGACCCAGGCCGAGCAAGCCCACGGTTTTGTGGAGGAAAAACAGCAACGAATCGCCGACGCCACGACGCCGGACGACCACGCCGAACGCAAGTCCCGCGACACCGATCCAGGCGACGAGTGCCCGCCGATTTCGGATCGCGAAAAACCCCGCGAGAAACCATGCGAGGATCGTCAGTCGAAATCGGATCCTGTAGAGATGTTTTCCCAGAAGAGTGCGAGACGGCCAGGATCTCCGTAACGCGTGACCCGTCCCCCTCGAATAGCCACGATTCCACCGACGCAAAGGTTCGAACAGATGGGAGCGACCGGGGTGCGTCGCGGCGACCTCCGGGAGTCGGACCATTCGATGGCCGGCGGCACCGAGTAAGAATCCGAGGTGGATGTCCTCGAGAGCCCCCAGGTACGGATCGAATCCCCCGACAGATTCGAGCGCCGCACGATCGTAGAGGGCAACCCCACGAACCGACGAAACCGGTTCTGGACGGTTCGAACCGGTTTCGTTGAGATGGCCATCGACGGCCGCCACCTGGTGGTCGTCCATGTAGGTGATGGCTGCCGAGAGCCAGTCGGCCTCGATCTCCATATCCCCATCGACGAAGAGGATGCGAGAAGCGTCGACCAATTCGGTCCCGACACGTCGTCCGGCACCCGGTGTGACATCGTCGGTCGTGAGACGAACGACGGTGACCGGATACGCCGACGCCTTCTCGACAGTGTCGTCCGTGGATTTCGAGTCGACGACGACCACTTCGAACCGAGACACCGTCTGTTGGCAGGCGTCGATCACCGATTCCAGACAGCGCTCGATTCGGTCGGCTTCGTTTTTCGTAACGATCACGACGGACAGGGCGATCTCGTCGCGGTCGTGAGCAGTCGAGAGGGTCATCGGGGGGTGAAATCACCGTCACTGGCGTCCATCCGTTCGATATGTTCGGTTTCGCCATCCGGGGACACGATCGTCGTGTTCACGATTTTCGCCGTCGACTGTCGGAGCACGATCGGATCGCCGGAAACGGCGATCCGACAGTCTTCGATGAGCGTGTCCTCCGCCGACGAGAAGCGGAGGCCATGTCTATCTGCACCGCTCATATCGATGGTACATCCGCGGAAAACAGTCCCCGTCCGGCCCTCGATCCGACCCACATATCCGCCGCTGGCTTCGCCGGAAATGGAGACGTCCTCGAACACCGGACCCGATTCCTCTGGCTCGATCGCCGGTAGTGCAAAGATCGCTTTGTAGTCGTCTCGGTGGACTTCGATGTCCGTGTTCTTCACGGTGGCTCCGCGGTTTTCCGGATGGAACACCACCGCTCCGAAGCCATCACCAGCGTTGTGTCCAATGTGGATTCGTGAGTTCTCGATGAGTTGGTCACGTCGACTGCGAAACCGAATGCCACGGACGTTTATCGACTCCACATCCGGGGATTCAGTCGCGACGATGTCGACGTTTCGAGCCGTACTTCCGGTCGAACCAAGCCGAATGTTGGAGATATTGTTGTTCCGGTATTCCCCACCTTCGACCCGTACTGTACCGTTTTTCCCATCTCGCAACCCGGGAGAGGAGGCGTACAGGCCATTGTCGGAGAAGCCTTCGAGTTCGCAGTCCTTGAAGACGACGTCACCAGCGTGTGAATCCCCGACGTAGACCCCGGTTAGCGTCGAATTCCCGTTCGTGTTGCGAGCCGTGAATCGGTCGAACTCGAACGTCCCGTCCCTGCTCAGTGCGTCGATACGGACCACCGAAATCTGGTTTTCACAGTTTCCCACGACCGAGACGTTTCGGACGGTGAGATCACCGTGTGTTCGAAAGTGAATCGAACCCCCGCCGTTCGACTTTCGAAAATCGAACGTGAACCCATCGAAGAGGAGGTCCTCGACGTCCGCAAACGATAAGAACGGTCCGTCGTCCACACAGTTTCCGTCGGCCGGTTCCAGTCTAGAGCGGCCCGAACCCGTCCCGACGATACCGAGATGCTCGTAACCGGAAACGGCTCCAGCGGAGATCGGAAACGTCCCCTCCGGGAAGGCGAGCAACGTATCGTTCCCAGCATATTCCCGAAGAAACGAATCGATCGATTCGGACGCATTCGGGACGACACCGTGGTCGGTCGCTCGAATCACCGTCGAATATGCATCCGCATACGGGATCTCGTCCTCCGGTTCGCGCGTACTCCCGTCGGGTTCGCTCGTTTCAGGCGGACTCTCGTCCTCGGGTTCGGGGGGCGGTGTTCGTCGGCGGTACCGCAGTCCGACTGCTCCAGCGATACCAACGGTGCCTGCGGCGCCTGCGGCTTTCAAATAATCTCGGCGATCCATGGAGACATCTATACCAGTTCTGACCCATGGAATCGCCTTAGTAATGCAACTGTTACGGCATCGCTCCGGACCGTTCCATCGACACGATGCCCCGGAGTCCAACGGCATTCGTACGGCGAAAAACCGTTGCTCCGAAATCCCGTCCTACTCCTCGTCGATCACCGCGGACAGCCGTCGCTCACGGCTGACAGGGACAATACCGGTCAGCGAGGAGTGAAATCCTCGTCACTTGCTTCCATCTCGTCGATCGTGCGCTCTTCCCCGTCGGGACCGACGATGGTCGTATTCACCACCGTCGCCGAGGACTGCCTGAGAACGATGGGATCTCCGGAGAGGTCGATCCTGCAGTCCTCGATCCGACAGTTCTCGGAGTACGAAAAGCGGAGTCCGTTCCGGTTCTCCCCACTCCCGCCGATGGTGCAGTTCCTGAAGACGGTCCCATTTCGGCCGTTGATCTTGGCGACGAATTCGCCGTTCGCCTCCCCCGAGATGGTGACGTTCTCGAAGACTGGGCCATTTTTCGGATTTCCGGTTGGCTCCTGGGCATTGATCGCGAGGAACTCGTCCTTGTCGACGACGATCTCGGAGTTCCTGATCTTCGCGCCCCCGTTCTCGGGGTGAAAGACGATGGCGCCGAATCCACTCCCCGAGTTCGGACCGATGTGGATGAGCGAGTCTTCGATGATCTGTCCGGACTGGTTTCGCAGACGGATCCCCCTGACGTTGACCAGATGAACGTCCTGGCGATCGACTGACTCGACGGTGACACCCTTTACCTGCGACCCCTTGGTTCCCAGCCGAACGTTCGAGATATTGTTGTTCCGATACATGCCCCCCTCGACGATCACGACGCCATTCTGCCCGTCGTGAAGTCCTGCCGCAGAGGCGTACAGTCCATTATCCGAATATCCCCGGACGTCACAGTCACGCAGGACGAGCGTTCCCGCGTGATGTTCACCCACGTAGAGCCCGGTGAGGCTCTTGTCCTCTCCACGGTTGTCGAGGCGGAGATTCTCGAGGACTCCCGTGGCGTTTGGATTGAGGACATCGACACGGAACTGGGCGACCTGCGCCTCACAACTCCCGGTGATCGATACGTTCCTAATCGTGACATCGCCCGCAGCGTTCACCCTGATGATACCGCCCGATCCATCGCCCGGGAATTCGAAATCGATGGAGTCGACGAGCAGGTCCTGGACGTCGTTGAATTCGATCGCCGAATTACCCCCTTCGATACACTCTTCGCCTGCGGGGACAAACGTCGGAACCTCCTCGGAGATCGCCGTGAGGCCAAGATGGGAGTATCCCGATAGGGAGATAGGTTCCAATTGGAAAGTTCCGGCGGGAAAGGCCAACAGCGTGTCGTCCGCCGCGTACTCCTCGATGAAATCGTTGATGGGCCCCGCGGTATCGAGGTCGAGTCCTGCTTCGACGACGTCCACGACGTTCCCGAACTCCTCGGCGTGGGGAATCGAGGGCGCCGTTTCGGTCGTCGTGGCGGGCGAACTCGTCGGTTGAACGGTCGTCCGGTCAGGGTTGCTGGGCTCGTCATCGGTATCTCTGAGCGAGGCGAGGAATGCGATGGCGCCTGCTCCGGCGCCACCGGCACCGACCCATTTCAGTAGCTCTCGGCGTTCCATCAGATAGAATTGGGTTGCACCTTTGCGGGTATAGTTATGGTTCGAATATCCCCGAGACGGAGGCCCGGTCCGCCGGGCGAATAACCGGGAGTGTCCGCTTCGTCCGTACCGAAGGACATCCGAACCGGCCATCCCGGTCATGGGGTGTTCGTCTGAACCTGGTCGCCGGTATTCGCCAGTTTCCGACCCGGTGTGGATGGGATCCCACCGGTAGTCGAAAACAAAACGACCGAATGTTCACCGGAGATGCCGCAGACTCGGCGGACACCGCCTCGGTAAGTTCCACCTATCGACACCGTCACGTCCTCACCTCGCGACACTCGATCGGTTATCGTTCATCCCCACCCCTCCTCGCGACCCAACGTGTACCGGTCCCTCTTCGACCACTTCGACGACGTCGAGTGGATACGCCGATGCGGGCGGAAGACGGCTAGCCAATCCGACGAGCAGGCCAACGATACCGAATCCCTTGATTCCCAGAAAGAGTAACGCGTCCTCGACACCCCCACGGTGAGACACGATGATGCCGAATCCGGCGGCAGAGAGGAGGAACCAGATCGGAAACAGCAACCCGGTTCCGATTCCAAACACGCCCAGGACGGTCCACCCGAGGAGCAGCAGTTTGTACCGCTGCCGTCGGATCAGTCTCACCAGAACGGCCGGTGTGGTGAGCGATTTCTTGATCGCCTGCCCCGGGGCGAAGAAATACCCCTGGCGCCAGCGGCGAACCGGCTCACCCATTCCCGCTTCGTCGTGGTGGATGGCCGATACCTCGGGGAGTTTGAGCAGTCGATACCCGGCGTTCCGCAGTCGGTACCCAACGTCGACGTCTTCGTACCCGTGGAGGTAGGGGTCGAAGCCGCCAATCTCCCCGAGTTTGTCGGCGTCGTACAGCATGACGCCCCCGACCTTGTCCACCTCTCGAACGTCCGTCTGGGTCGATTCGTCGAGATTCCCCTCGATGGCGGCGATGTCTTCCTCGGCCTCGAGGTGTTCGATAGCCCGTGGCAACCACGATTCGGTCAGTTCCATATCGCCGTCGACGTGGAGGACCATCTCGCCGTCGACGAAGTGGTCCCCCACGTACCGACCCGCCCCACAGGAGACGGTGTCCGATTCTGGGATCCGGAGAACGGTTATCGGGTACTCGCTCGCCAACTCCACGGTGCGGTCGGTCGACGCCGAATCGACGAGCGCCACCTCGAAGGTGGGGACGGTCTGGCACGCGTCGAAGACGGACTCGATGCACCGCTCCACCCGATCTGCTTCGTTCTCAGTGATGATGACGACCGACAGGGCTGGCCGGGTAGACTCGGTCGTGGGCGTCGATTCTGTGATCATCTCCCACCCGTAGCCGTCGTCGGTGACAGAACGGCGGTCCTTCGGTTTCGGCGTTCCATAGTTTCGTTCCGAGTGATCGAAACGGCGGAACCGCCTTAGTTATTCCAGGGTTATCGGCCGTTAGCGTGGACACCCGATGTCGGATGCGGGTTCGCTGGAGCCGTAGTGGTTGTTCTCGAATTCCACGTTGGTCCACTCGTCGACGTGCACCTGGGTGATGGCCTCCGTGGTCCACCCGTCGGGCGAGTCGAGCGGTTCGACCTCGTTGTAGAACCAGTTGTCCCGGATCTCGGCGACGTCGTCGGGAGTCCCCCTGATCTGGACGGCCGACTCGCGCGCACCATGCGCGAGCGAGTGCGTCGCCTCGACCGTGTTACGGTAGACTTCGAGGTGCGTGCCGCCGGGCTTGTGCATGTCGATGATCGGTTCGATCGTCTTCGGTCCGAAGTGGTTGTACCGGACGACGTACCCGCCCGAGCCCGATGAGGCGATGGAGTGACGGTTGTAATCGAAGGCGTTCCACTCGATGAGCGGGCGCCCGCTGCTCGCGACGACGCCGTAGCCCAGGCCGTCGCGCGGGTTGTGGTGGATGTCGTTGTGGTGGACGTGCGGGGAGTTCCCGTTGGTCACCAC
>JBNJDE010000058.1:0-14135 GCA_051744605.1 Halobacteriota archaeon | reverse complement strand
ATCGACGGCGGTTCAAAACGACAAGAGAATCCTGGATGGCGAAACGCACTCGCAACTCACAGGCATGTGAACTGTGAGTATAATGCCGCCTCCCGGATTTGAACCGGGGACAGCTCGATCTTCAGTCGAGTGCTCTCCCAGTCTGAGCTAAGGCGGCGCATCCAGACGGAAGCCGAGCATGGAAAAAAGGATTTCGACTTGGGCGCCGGTGCCGCCCCCGCCAAACCGATACATGGCTCTGCCACTGGACACGCGTGCCCCCGCGAAAAACTCGAAAGCGGTTACGGCGTAGGGACTAGAACGTCTCCATCAGGAACGCCCAGTACTCCGTCGCGCCGAGGTACAGCGTGTACGCCAGGACGACCGGGATGACGACACGGACGACCCAGAGCCACCCGGTCGCGATGGCCTTGCTGGGCCCGCCCTTGGTGAGTTCGTCGACCCCTTCCTCCGCGTAGACCCAGCCGATGAACAGCGACATCAGCAGGCCGCCGAGGATGAGCAGGATGTTGTTGGCGAAGAGGTCGTAGACGTCGAGCCAGGTCAGGTCGATGGCCGTCGGGATACCGACCACGAAGATGATCGCAGCCAGGACCAGGGTCGCGTTACGCCGTTCGACGTCGAAGGTGTCGATGACGTAGGAGACGACGACCTCGAGGATGGAAAAGGCGCTCGTGAGCGCTGCGATGCCGAGCGTGAAGAAGAAGATGGCGCCGATGATGCCACCTGCCGGCAGCGAGGAGAACGCCGCAGCCAGGCTAATGAAGACTGCGCCGGCACCGCCGGAGCCGGGGTCGACGCCCTGGGTGAACAGGAACGGGAAGACCACGAGACCGGCGAGGAACGCGATACCCGTGTCGACCACGACGATAGTCCCCGCGTCCTGCAGGAGACTGCGGTCCTCGTCGATGTAGGACGCGTAGGTGACCATTACACCCATCCCGAGCGAGAGCGTGAAGAACGCCTGCCCCGCTGCGGCCGGGGCGATGGTGCCAAGATTCGAGAGGATGGCATCGAGGTTCGGCGAGAGGTAGTAGGCGTACGCCTCGCTCGAACCGGAGAGCGTGGCCCCGTATCCCGCCAGGATGATGAGCAACGCGATGATGGACGGCACCATCAACTTCGCGGCCCGTTCCAGCCCGTCACGGATACCGAAGGCGACGATGCCTGCCACCAGCCCCATGAAGATGGCGTGGGCCACGATGGCGTTCGTCCCCGTAGCTGCCTGACCGAAGTACGCGGCGGCGTCGCCTGCGTACGCCCCCGTGAAGGAGGACACGAAATACTGGATCACCCAGCCGCCCACGACGCTGTAGTACGAGAGGATGATGAACCCGGCGAGCGCGCCGACGAAGCCAGCGAACTGCCAGTTCGGGTTATCCAGCTCTTTGAACGCACCGATGACGTTCCGGTTCGAGCGACGACCGATCACGAACTCCACCATCAGTACCGGCAATCCGATGAAGGCGACGAACGCCAGATACACGAACAGGAACGCTGCGCCACCGGACTCCCCGGTGAGGAACGGGAACCGCCAGATGTTACCAAGGCCCACTGCGCTTCCGACTGCCGCGAGGATGAACCCGACACGGGTTCCCCAGGTTTCACGTACCATGTTCGTACTTGTTCACAATGAACATGGTATTAATAGTTTCCTTCGGGCAAATATTTCCAGCCAGGGGATAGGCCGGGTAATTCGACAGTTGGTGAGGGGTCGAACGGGGTCTGTGCGGCCCGAAACAGTCGCCGTGTATCCAGGCTCGAATCGGCCCACTCAAGTCCGGCCCTCGTCATGTCTCGTGTATGGATCCGGGGAAAGTCGACCGTGCGTTCTTCGACGAATACATCGGTTCACGGCTCGGTGCCGACCGTGACGACGTCAGACTCGGCCCGACGCATGGGGCGGATTTCGGCGTGATAGACGTCGGCGAGCACGTTCTCGCCCTCGCCACGGACCCGTTGTTCGTCCTTCGGGATCTGGGCCTCGAGCGGGCCGCCTGGTTCGCCTTCCACATCGTGGTGAGCGACGTCGCCCTCTCGGGCATCCCGCCGACCCACCTCAGTGTCGACTTCAACCTCCCTCCCTCGACCGACGAGGAGACCTTCGCGACCATCTGGTCGGTCTTCGACCGCGAGGCGCGCGATCTCGGCATCACCGTGGCCACTGGCCACACCGGCGCCTACGCGGGGACCGCGTTCCCCACCATCGGAGGAGCGACCGGCCTCGCCGTCGGTCGGCCCGAGGACCTCGTCCTTCCCACCGGCGCAGCGTCGGGCGACCGCCTCGTCGTCACCAAGGGACCCGCCGTCGAGACGACGGGCGTGCTCTCGACCGTCTTCGGTGACGCACTCGACCTCCCAGCCTCGACCCTCGACGCTGCTCGCGCACGCTTCGACGAGGTGTCACCGGTCGAGGACGCGCTCACCGCCGCGGCCGCTGGCCCGGTTACCGCCATGCACGACGCGACCGAAGGCGGCATCGACAACGCACTCCTCGAACTGGCCAGTGCGAGCGACGTGGGTCTCGCGGTCGAGCGCGAACGTTTCCCCATCGGGGACGGCGTGCTGGAACTGTGCGAGTACTTCGACCTCGACCCGTGGGTCTCGAGTAGCGAAGGGTCCGTCCTGATGACCGTCGAGCCGTCCGGCGTCGACACCGTGCTCGCCGCTCTCGAGGAAGTGGGTATCCGGGCTGCCGAAGTCGGCAGCGTCACCGACGGCGGCGACGTCGTCGTGGACGGCACGGCTATCGAGGCCCCGGACCGAGACCCCTTCTGGCCCACCTACGAGCGGGCCCGCGAGCGGTTCGGCGCACCCGAACGGCGATAGCACAGGGATTTTATCCGCCGGTGGCGTCGAAGCGTGTATGACCCCATCGACGGGCCGGCAGATCCGGGGGTGGTCGCCGTGACCGGCATCGTCGACGAATTTCTCTCGTTGAAGGCCGACGCGGCGGCCGACCTCCTCGCGATGCAGGTGGGCGATTTCTACGAGTTCTTCGCCGACGACGCCGAGACGGTCGCCGAGGAACTCGATCTCCAGCTATCGACGAAGTCGAGTCACGGTTCCTCGTATCCGATGGCCGGCGTCCCGGTCTCGGAACTCACGCCCTATCTCAAGGCGCTCGTCGAGCGTGGCTATCGCGTGGCCGTCGCCGACCAGTTCGAGGTCGACGGCGGTCACGAACGCGAGGTGTCCAGGGTCGTCACGCCGGGGACGCTCCTCGAGACCAGCGATGCGAGCGCCCAGTACCTGGCCACCGTCGTCCGCGACGACGATGACGCCTGGGGGCTCGCGTTCATCGACGTCACCACCGGCCGATTCCACGTCACCCAGGTAGCCACCGCGGGAGACGCCTACACGGAACTCTACCGCTTCGACCCCGTCGAGGTCCTTCCGGGGCCGCTGCTCCGCGGGGACGATGAGGCCGTCTCGACACTCCGCTCGCGGACCGACGCGACCGTGACCCTCCACGAGGCGAACGCGTTCGCCGCCGGGGCCGCGACCCACCGCCTCGAGCAGCAGTTCGGCGAGGAAGCGCTTCACAGCCTCGGCATCGAGCCAGGAAGCCCCGCCGTCCGGGCAGCGGGTGCCGCCCTCGATTACGTCGCCGAGACCGGTCTGGGCGTGAAGCGTTCGTTCACCCGTCTCCAGCCCTACCGCGCGGACGACCACGTGGAACTGGACGCCACCACCCAGCGCAACCTCGAACTCACGGAGACGATGCACGGCGACGCGTCCGGGTCGCTCGTCTCGACCCTCGATCACACCGTCACCAGCGCGGGGGGTCGACTGCTCCGCGAATGGCTCCAGCGCCCACGCCGCTCACTCGACGAGATCGAACGGCGTCAGGAGGCCGTGACTGCATTTGCCCAGGCGGCCCTGGCACGAGATTCCATCGGCGAGACGCTCGCGGAGACCTACGACCTCGAACGGCTCGCGAGCAAGATCGCCCACGGAAGTGCCGACGCGACCGACCTGCTCCGCGTGCGAGACACGCTCGCGACGCTCCCCGAGGTGACCGAAGCGGTCGAATCGACGCCCGGCCTCGCCGACTCGCCGGTCGCGGCTATCGTCGAGCGCCCGGACCGTGACGCGCTCGCGGACGTCCGAGACGAACTCGCCGACGCCCTCGTCGAGGATCCACCGAAGACGCTCAGGCAGGGCGGGCTGTTCAAACGCGGCTACGACGACGATCTGGACGACCTCATCGACGGGTTCGAGTCGGCCACCGACTGGCTCGATTCCCTCGCTCCTCGGGAGAAGTCCAGGCTGGGCATCACCCATCTCCAGGTGGACCGCAACCAGACCGACGGCTACTACATCCAGATCGGCAAGTCGGAGGCGGAGAAGGCGCCCGATGAGTACCGCGAGATCAAGACGTTGAAGAACTCCAAACGGTTCACCACCGACGAACTCGACGAGCGAGAGCGCCGGATCCTCCGCATCGAGGACGAACGGGCCGACCTGGAGTACGAACTCTTCGAGGAACTCCGCGAGCGGGTGGGGACCGTCGCCGACGTCCTCCAGGAGGCGGGTCGGGCCATCGCCGAACTCGACGCCCTGGCCGGTCTGGCCACCCACGCCGTCGAGAACGATTGGACGCGCCCCGTGGTCACGGAGGACGGCGAGCTCGACGTCGAGGCTGGTCGCCACCCCGTCGTCGAGCAGACCACCGAGTTCGTCCCGAACGACGCCCGATTCGAGGCGGGAAGACGGTTCCTCATCGTCACCGGTCCCAACATGTCGGGCAAGTCGACCTACCTCCGCCAGACCGCCCTGATCGTCTTGCTCGCACAGGTCGGTAGCTACGTTCCGGCCCGGTCGGCGACGGTCGGCATCGTCGACGGCATCTTCACCCGCGTCGGCGCGCTGGACGAACTGGCCCAGGGTCGGTCGACGTTCATGGTGGAGATGCAGGAGCTCTCGAACATCCTGCACTCGGCGACCGAAGACTCGCTGGTCATCCTGGACGAGGTCGGTCGGGGGACCGCCACCTACGACGGCATCTCCATCGCCTGGGCGGCGACGGAGTATCTCCACAACGAAGTGCGCGCGAAGACGCTCTTCGCGACGCACTATCACGAACTCACGCGCCTCGCCGACCACCTCGACGACGTCGCCAACGTCCACGTCGCCGCGGACGAACGCGGTGACGACGTGACCTTCCTCCGGACCGTCCGCGACGGGCCGACCGACCGCAGTTACGGTATCCACGTCGCGGACCTGGCTGGCGTCCCCGGCCCCGTCGTCGACCGTGCGTCCGCGGTCCTGGAGTCCCTCCGTGCCGACAACGCTATCGAGGCGAAGGGAAGCGGTGGCGGCGAACCGGTCCAGGCGGTCTTCGACCTCGGCTCCGGCGAGTTCAGAGCGAACGGCGACGGCGACGACTCGGGCGAGACCGACGAGCGACTCGACTCAGCGCACGAGGCCGTGATCGAAGAACTCGCCGACCTCCCGATCAACGAACTCACGCCCGTGGAGGTCCTCTCCCGGGTTCAGGATCTCAAGAGACGACTCCAATGAGCGAGTACATCACCCGACTCGACGACCGGACGATCGAACGTATCGCGGCCGGCGAGGTGGTCGAACGGCCCGCGTCGGTCGTCAAAGAACTCGTCGAGAACAGCATCGACGCCGGGGCCGACAGGATCGACGTCTCGGTGACCGGGAACGGGACCGACCGCATCGAGGTGGCCGACGATGGCCGCGGGATGAGCGACGCCGACGTTCGAGCGGCGGTCGAGCAGCACACCACGAGCAAGATCCGGGACATCGACGACCTGGCCGCAGGGGTCGGGACGCTTGGATTCCGGGGGGAGGCGCTGTATACCATCGGGGCCGTCTCCCGGATGACCGTGACGACGCGAGCACGCGACGGTGCGGACGTCGGCACCGAACTGCGGATGGTGGGCGGCACGGTCGAGTCAGTGCAGCCGGCCGGCCGGCCCCCCGGAACGACGGTCACCGTCGAGGACCTCTTTTTCAACACGCCCGCCAGGGAGAAGTACCTCAAGACCGACGCGACCGAGTTCGCCCACGTCAACCGGGTTGTCACGCGATACGCGCTCGCGAACCCCTCGGTCGCCGTGTCGCTCTCCCACGACGGCAATCGCGTCTTCGCCACGACCGGTCAGGGTGACGTCCGCGAAGCGATGCTCGCCGTCTACGGGCGGGACGTCGCCGAATCGATGATCCCCGTCGACCACGAGTCGGCGGTCGCCTCGGTAGCGGGGTACGTCAGCGATCCCGAGACCACCCGGAGCGCCCGGGAGTACGTCTCGACCTACGTCAACGGTCGCTACGTCCGGGACGGCGACTTGCGCGGGGCGGTCGTCTCGGCGTACGGCAAACAGCTCGCCGCCGACCGGTACCCCTTCGCGGCACTGTTCGTAGACGTCCCAGCCGAGACGGTCGACGTGAACGTCCACCCCCGGAAGATGGAGGTCAGATTCGACGACGAGCCGGCCGTCTACGGGACTATCGAGGACGCCGTCGAGGGCGCCCTCCTCGACCACGGACTCGTTCGGAGTAGCGCACCGCGGGGCCGCTCTGCCCCGGACGAGACGCCAGTTGGACCGGAACGTCACGACGACGGCGACCCGGCGGATGAGAAGACGGCGGGGGCGACAGACCCCGAAAACGTCGTCCGAGAAGGTGATTCGCTGAACGGAATTGCGGCGTCGGAACCGGATACGTCGTCGGGGGACGCCACACGGTCGAGCAGTAGGGCACCGGAGGGTCAGCGGTCGGCGCCCGCCGACCCCACGGGAGAACCGGCGGGTGGCGCCACCGATCGCTCTCCAGACGGGCCGTCGATGGACGTCGACACCGCCCCAGCGCAACCGTCGGACGACGTCGAAGCCGACCGCAAGTTCGCTGGACCGCTCGACCACCCCGGGCTGACCGACGTCGAATCGACGACGGACTTCGAGACTCTCCCGCCACTTCGCGTCCTCGGCCAGGTCCACGACACCTACGTCGTGGCCGAGTCCCCCGACGGACTGGTGCTCGTCGACCAGCACGCGGCGGACGAGCGCATCAACTACGAACGCCTCGCGAAGCGACTGGCGACCCGGACGGACTCCCAGACGCTGGTGTCGCCCGTCGAGGTGGAACTCACGGCCCACGAGGCGAGCGTCTTCGACGAGGCCCTAATCGACCTGCGCGAGGTTGGATTCGAAGCCCATCGCGACGACCGGACCGCGGTCGTCGAGGCCGTTCCGGCCGTGCTCTCGGATGCGCTCGATCCGTCGCTCCTCCAGGACGTGCTGGCGTCGTTCCTCGAGGGCGACGAGCGCGACCTCGTCGATTCGGCCGCCGACGCGCTCATCTCCGATCTCGCCTGTTATCCGTCGATCACCGGCAATACGTCGCTGTCCGACGGGGACGTCGTCTCCTTGCTCTCCCGTCTGGACGACTGCGAGAACCCCTTCTCGTGTCCACACGGTCGACCCGTCATCATCGAATTCTCCGAGCAGGAACTCGAGGACCGCTTCGAACGCGACTACCCGGGCCATCAGGTTCGTCGTCCGGAGTGACCGCCTACAGTTAAGGGCGGCCCATTGGTAGAGACGTCCATGTCCGACGATGATCCGGAGACAGTGGATACTGGGACGGCGGAACCAACGATCGAACCGCTCGGCGTGAAGGTCGGCAGTACGCGAACCGTCGTGGCGGAAGCCGGCGGCCAGCAGCCGACGGTGCATCAGGCGTTGACGTGTCTCGCGACCTACGAAGACGCCCTCACGGGGGAGACGGAGGTCGTCTTCGGCGAAGAAGCCGCTGCCGAATATCCGGATCGGGTGACCTACATGCTCCGGTCTGGCCTCCCCGAGGACGACGAGGGGACGAACCAGACGAGTACCTATCTCCGCGAGTTCGCCGAGTCACACGCCCTCCCCGAGAACAGCGCCGTGGTGCTGGCGGTCCCGACGATAGACAACCCAGCCGGTCTGGACCGACTGGAAGCCGCCATCGAGGACGGTCCGATCGGCCGTGATGGTCTCCGAAGCTATCCGGAATCGCTCTGCGGAGCGGTGCCCGCTCTCGGTGACGACCTCGAGGCGATCAACGAGACGTTCGTCGCGATCAACATGGGATCGACCAACCTGGAGGCGTCGGCGTTCCGTCGCGGTGAGCAACTCGCCTCCTACACGACGGGGGCCGTTACCGGGACGGCCGTCGATCGGGCCATCGCTGCGAACGTCGAAGAGGAGACGCAGGGGCGGGTCAACATCGACCTCCAGACCGCTCGCGAGTACAAGGAAGCCCACGCCAGTTTCGACGAGTACGAACCGTTCGACGACGTGATCCAGCAACCCGGCGGCGGCACGTACGAGTACACGATCGAAACGAGTGTCCCGGACGCTATCGACGACTACCTGGACGAGGTCGTCGACCACGTGGCCAACGTGTTTTTGACGGAGCTGGCCAACGACACCGTCAAGATCTATCGGCACGCCCTCGACCGGGAGGTCGTTCTCACCGGCGGGATGGCCTGTATCCCGGGGATCGTCGACGAGTTCGCCAGCCGACTCGCCGATGAACTGGGCCGAGACGTGGAGGCCGTCGCCCCCGCCGAGCCGGATGCGGCCGCGGCGATCGGGGCGTATCGAATCGCCGACCGGCTCGTCGACATGGATCAGTTCTGACGTGGAGACGAACCATCACGTCGTCGCGGGGGACGCCCGCGACCTGCCGCTCGCCGACGAGTCGGTGGCGCTAGTCGTCACCTCGCCACCGTACCCGATGATCGAGATGTGGGACGAGACCTTCTCCGCGCTGGATCCGGCCATCGGCGACGCCCTCGCGGCGGGAGACGGTGCGCTGGCCTACGACCTGATGCACGAGGTCCTCCAGGCAGGCTGGCGGGAAGTCGCCCGAGTCCTCTCGCCGGGCGGCATCGCCGCCATCAACGTCGGCGACGCGACGCGGACGGTGAACGGCGACTTCCAGCTGTACCCGAACCACGCGACCGTCCTCGCCTCGCTCCAGGAGGCCGGACTCACGCCACTCCCGGACGTCCTCTGGCGGAAACCCGCCAATAGCGCGGCGAAGTTCATGGGCTCGGGGACCATTCCGCCGAACGCCTACGTCACCCTGGAGCACGAATACATCCTGCTGGCCAGGAAGGGCGGGCTGCGCCGTCCCGACAGCGACCGTCGCGGCCGGAGTAGCTACTTCTGGGAGGAACGCAATCGCTGGTTCTCCGACGTCTGGGAGGTCCGTGGCGAACGACAGGCCCTCGACGCTGGTCCCAGAGACCGGACGGGAGCGTTCCCCTTCGAGATTCCGTACCGACTGATCAACATGTACTCCGTGCAGGGAGACAGCGTCCTCGACCCGTTCTGGGGAACGGGGACGACGACGCTCGCGGCGATGGCGAGTGCGAGAGCGTCGGTGGGCGTCGAGGTCGATGCCGACCTCGTCGAGGGCTTCGATCCCGACAGTGCTGACGTGTGCCAGCTCGCGAGCGAACGGAGCCGCGAGCGACTGGACGCGCACCGTCGATTCGTCGCCGACCGCGAGGAGACGCCGGGCTACGAGGCGACGAACTACGACACCAGGGTCGTCACGAAACAGGAGCGGGACATCCACCTGCCCACGATCGAATCGATAGCGCCGACGGCCGCCGGCTGGCGGGTCTCACACGGCTGGCTCGACGGGTAGCTCACTCGATAGCGCAGCTATCGACGTACTCGACGTCGGCGACCGAGTCGATCGCCGGGTCGTCGCCGCAGACCGGACAGTCGGGATTGCGCTCGATCTCGATCTCGTCGAACGCCATGCGCTCGGCGTCGTAGAACAGGAGTCGGCCGTCCAGGCGCTCGCCCACGTCCATGATCCCCTTGGTCACCTCGGTCGCCTGGATGGTGCCGATGGTGCCGGGGACCGCCCCCAGGACGCCGGCGGTCGCACAGTCCGGAACGGTGCCCTCGGGGGGTGCTTCCGGGAAGAGACACCGATAGCAGGGCGAATCGTCGCCACCTTCGAAGGTCGTGACCTGTCCCTCGTAGCGGAAGACCGCGCCGTGAGAGAAGGGAACGTCGGCCAGGATGCAGGCGTCGTTGACGATATACCGCGTTCGGAAGTTGTCGGAGCAATCGACGACGTAGTCCTTGTCGGCGACGAACGCCTCGGCGTTCTCCGGGGTGAACTCGACGTCGTGGGCGACGACCTCGACGTCCGGATTCAAGCCGCGGACGAACTCGGCGGCGGATTCGACCTTCGGCCGGCCCTGGTCCGCGTCGCGGTGGATGGTCTGGCGCTGAAGGTTCGACCGCTCGACGACGTCGTTGTCCACGATGTGCAGCGTCCCCACGCCGGCCGCTGCGAGGTACTGGATGACGGGGGAGCCGAGTCCACCGGCGCCCACGACCAGTACCTCGGCGTCGAGGAGGGCCTTCTGTCCGGATGGCCCCATCCCGTCCATGATGATGTGACGGGCGTATCGATCGAGTTGGCGCTGGTCCAGGTCGAGGTCGGTCATGCCAGTCCCTTGGGTCGGGGGTATGAAAACGTGGTCGCTCCCACAGCGAACGCTTTGGGAGCGTGGGAAGTCTGAGAACTGTACTGTGACGAAACGAACTTACTGGCGCGTCAGGTTGGTGGCGCGCGGGCCCTTGGGGGCGTCGTCGATGTCGAATTCAACGTCCTGGCCCTCTTCGAGGTCGGGGCCGTCGATGTCCTCCATGTGGAAGAAAACGTCGTCGTCTGCGTCGTCCGTAGCGATAAAGCCGTAACCCTTCCGCTCGTGGAAGAAGTCAACCGTACCTTTTGCCATTACAATACTCCGTAGACGGGGCCGAGGCATAAGGCTTCCTTGAGTCGTGGTACCGCGGGGGTCGGGGCGTCGCGGCCCGGGGACCCTCCCAAAGAGATAACACGGTCGCCGAAAGCGTTGGACGTATGGCAGATTCGGCGGCCGGGATTCACCTACCACGGGGGAGTTTGCGTGTCTGAGGAGTCGTCGGCGGAGACCGGGGACGAGTCGGGCGTCGTGTCGACGGAGCTCTCCCGCGACATGAGCCTCTTCGACATCACCTTCATCGGTGTCGGCGCGATGATCGGTGCGGGGGTCTTCGCGCTCACGGGGTTCGCGGCCGGTATCGCCGGCCCAGCGCTCGTGCTGGCGTTCGCCCTGAACGGGTTCGTGGCGTTGTTCACCGCCGTCTCGTACGCCGAACTCGGGGCGGCCTTCCCGGAGGCCGGTGGTGGCTATCTCTGGGTCAAGGAGGCGCTGGTCGACCCGAACGGGTTCTTCGCCGGGTGGATGAGCTGGTTCGCGCACGCGGTCGCCGCCTCCCTGTACGCCGTCACCTTCGGTGCCTTCTTGCTCGAATTCGTCATCTACGGGACCTCCCTGAGCCACGGCTTCGCGTTCTTCGGCGTGATCACGCCGGGGGTCGTCGACAAACTGCTCGCGGTCCTGCTCGTCGTCGCGTTCGCCTACATCAACTTCATGGGGGCCGAGGAGACCGGGAAGGCCGGTATCGTGGTCACGGTCATCAAGGTCGTGATCCTCGCCGTCTTCGTCGTCTTCGGCTTCAGGGCGACGCTCGCGAATCCGACGTGGCCCCAGAAGTTCCTCACGAACCCGAATTTCGCCCCGGCCGGCGCCATCGGCATCATCGGGGCGATGGGATTCACGTACATCGCCTTCGAGGGGTACGAGATCATCGTCCAGTCGGGCGAGGAGGTCGTCGACCCCGGTGAGAACATCCCCAAAGCCGTCTTCTACTCGCTCGCGATCGTCGTCCCAATCTACGTCCTGGTCGCGTTCGCGGCCATCGGCGGCATCGACGTGACGGCGGAAGCACTCGAACTTGCCCAGCCCTTCGCTGGCGCACCGCCGGAGTACACCTGGCAACTGCTCGGCGAGATGGGGGAACTGGGGATCATCCGCGCGGCCGGGCAGTTCGTCCCCTACGGCATCCCCCTCCTGCTCGTCGCCGGGTTGACCGCCACGATGAGTGCGCTGAACGCGACCATCTACTCCTCCTCGCGGGTCTCCTTCGCCATGGGGCGGGACCGCTCGTTGCCCGGGTTCTTCGACCGGATCCACCAGGGCACTCGCACGCCCCACTGGGCCATCTTCCTCTCCGCGGTGCTCATCGCCGGGATGGCCGTCCTGCTCCCGATCGAGGCCGTCGCCGCCTCGGCGGACATCATGTTCATCCTCCTGTTCGTCCAGGTGAACTGGACGCTGATCCGGATGCGCCAGACCCACCCGGATCTCCCGCGCACCTACACGGTCCCGTACATGCCGTGGCCACCGCTCATCGGCATCGGGCTCCAGTTGCTCCTCACGCCGTTTCTCATCCGGGCGCTGGGACTGGAGGCCATCGGCATCGGGACCGGGAACCACGGTCTGGTCGCGCTCGTCACGACCGCGCTGTGGATGGGCCTCGGCCTCGTGCTCTATCTCGGGTACTCGAAACAGAAGGAGACGGAGAAACTCGAGCGCGAGTCACCGGCCGTCATCACCGAGAGCACCCCGGCCGAGACCGACTATCAGATCCTCGTCCCCGTCGCGAATCCGGAGACCGTCGAGCAGTTGATGCGGACGGCGATCGATCTCGCCAGCGAGAACGACGGCGAGATCCTGGTGATGAACGTCGTCACCGTCCCGCAGCAGACGCCGCTCTCGGAGGGGCGCCAGTTCGTCGACGAAGAGCGGGCCGTCCTCGACCGGGCGATGGCCATCGGCGAGGAGGCCGACGTCCCGACGAGCGGGACCATCCGCATCGGGCACGACGTCTCCCAGGCGATCCTCAACACGATCGAGCACTTGGACGTCGAGACCGTGCTCATGGGCTGGCGGAGCCGGCCTCGTCGCCGCGACTTCGTCTTCGGCAGCAACGTCGACGACGTCATCTCGAAGGCGCAGTGCGACGTCCTCGTGGAACGGATCGAACCGGGGACGAGGTCCATCGAGTCCATCCTGCTGCCGACGGCGGGTGGACCGCATGCACAACTCGCTGCGGAGGTCGCGCAGTCCATCGCCCACGCGACCGGGGCATCGATTCACGTCACCCACGTCGTCGACCCCGACGCGAGCGATGCCGAGAAGGCGGCCGTCCAGGAGATCGTCGACGAGACCGTCGCCGAATTCGAAGGTGACGTTCGGGTGGATGGGTCCGTCGTCGAGGGGACTGCCGTCGTCGACACCATCGTCGAGATGACCGACGACTACGACCTGACGACCATCGGGGCGACCCGCGAAGGCATGTTCCAGCAGTTGCTCTTCGGCGGCCTGCCGGAGTCGATCGGCGAACGTGCCAGCAGTCCCGTCATCATGGCGAAACGAGACGTCGGTATCGGATCGAGAGTGAAACGCTGGTTCAAGCGACGGAACCAGCACTGAGGCCACTCAGGGAAGCGCGATCGCTAGTTCCTCGACGGGATGCGGTGGCGTTTCCTCGACGACCTCGCTATCGCCGAACTGGGTTCGACACGAGGCACCCGGCGTCGTCACGCGCTCCCCCTCGCTTTCCTCGACCTGCTGGAAGAGGATATCACCGACCGCAGTGCTCAACTCGTAGTGTTCTGCCTCGTAGCCGAACGACCCCGCCATCCCGCAGCAACTCGAGTCGAGTTCGTCGACCGCGTAGCCCACTCGCTCAAGCACGCGGGCCGCGTGATGATCGGTGCCGACGCTCTTCTGGTGGCAGTGGCCGTGGTAGGTCAACGCGACGTCCGGCGTCTCCCACTCGATGGCCTCGTCGAGGGCGAACGTGTCGACGTACTCCATGATCCCGTAGGTGTTCGCCTGCAGCGCCGAGACGTCGTCGAGGCCTGATAGAAGGTCGGCGTACTCGTCCTGCACCATGACCGCATCGGAGGGCTCGACGTACACCACGTCCCATCCCGCCGCCACCCTCGGCGTCAGCGTCTCGACGGTGTCGCGGGCCTGCTCGCTCGCCCGGTCCAGGAGCCCGTTCGAGTACGCCGACCGGCCGGTGTCCTCGGCGTTCGGGGCGAGTTCGACCCGACAACCGGCCGCCTCGAGGACCTCGATGGCGGCCTTTCCCGGCCCAGGGTCGACGTAGTTCGTCGTCGGATCCGGCACGAGCAGCACCCGGCGTTCTGCCGCCTCCCCACTCGTTCGGGGAACTCGGTCCGCGTCCCAG
>JBNJDE010000057.1:0-14147 GCA_051744605.1 Halobacteriota archaeon | reverse complement strand
CCGGCCTCGAGGGACTCGACGCCCCGATACCAGAGATACCACGCCGCCGCGGTACTCAGCACGCCGAGATAGAGGACCGCGCCGATGACGGGGGCGGTCGTCGGCAACGTGAGTGGTGACCGCCCGAGGGACCACAGTTCGGCGACCGCGACGACGAACAACAGCGGGACCGCCCAGACGGTCGAGTACGTGGCCGTCTCGAGCGCCGAGTACCGACGAACCAGCGGCGTCCCCCAGACGGTGTACGCGGCCCACCCGAAACTGGCGAGGAGGAGGGCCGAGATGCCGATGGCACTGCCCTCCCCCAGTCGTGTGAGGTCGTACTGGCCAGCCAGGACAACGACGGTCCCCACCGTCGCGATGGCCATCCCGCCGACTTTCCTGACAGTCAGGCCCTCGTCGAGGACGAGGATACCGAGAAGCAACGTGAAGACCGGGGTGAGCACCGTCAACAGCGACCCCTGACTGGCATTCGTGAGGTCCGTTCCCACGAACTGCGTGAGGAGGGTGATCGCGACCCAGAACCCGAGGACTGCGAATCGTCGGTGTTCGGTCGGTGAGACGGTCCGAGGCTGGCCCTGCAGTCGGACGACGAGGACGAGGGTGCCAGCACCGAGCGCCACGCGCAGAAAGGCCAACGTGGCAGGGGGAATCGACGCGAACCCCCACTTGCTTACCACGTACATCCCACCCCACAGCGACGCGGCAGCGAGGGGTGCAAGCACCGCACCTCGTCGTGACATCACCGACGCGTTCCAGTTCGGCTTTCCTGAGTCTACCGAAACGATCCGGAGTCCCCGCCCTTCATCTACCCTCCCGACTGAGATGGAAGTATGCACGTCGCGGTCCTCGGAGCGGGTTCTCTCGGAACGCTCTTCGCGGCCAAACTTCGGGCTGCCGGCGTCCCAGTGACGCTCATCGGACGGCCGGGTCGCCATCTCCAAGTCATCGAGCGCGAGGGGATCCGAATTCACCAGACCGACGCGACCGTCGAGACCGTTCCAGTCGAGGCCACCGACGACCACGCCGCGGTCGCCGACGCGGACTGGCTTCTGCTCGCCGTGAAGAGCTACGACACCGCGTCGGCCATGTCGGATGTGACTGACTACCTCGACGGGACGACGGTGCTCACCGTCCAGAACGGCCTCGGCAACGCCGAGACCATCGCCGAGTTCGTCCCAGGAGAGCGCGTTCTCGTCGGAACCACCGCCCACGGCGCGTCCATCCCCAGCGCGGGTCACGTCCACCATGCCGGAGCCGGTGAGACGGTGATCGGTCGTTACTTCGGGGACAACGACGCGGAAGTCGACGACATCGCCTCGACGTTGACCGAGGCCGGTATCGAGACAGTCGTCACAGACACCCCTCGGGACGCCCTCTGGGAGAAGGTCCTCGTCAACGTGGCCATCAATGCCGCGACAGCGCTGGCCCGTGTCCCGAACGGCCATCTCGTCAGCTATGCCGCAGGCGAACGCCTCGTCGAGCGGGCCATCGAGGAGGCGCTCGCGGTGGCCCACGCCGACGGTCGATCGATCGACGACGGGATAATCGGGGTCGCGAAGACGGTCGCCCGCGAGACCGCACCCAACCGGTCGTCGATGCTACAGGACGTCGAAGCTGGCTCACGAACGGAGATAGAATCGCTGAACGGTGCTATCGTCGCTCGTGGCGTGGCAAACGACGTCGACACGCCGGTCAATCGGACGCTCGCCGACCTGGTTCGCCTCGCCGAAACGCTTGCCGAAGAGTGACACTGCTAAGAGCCCCCAGGTGCTGGATGAATCCATGGACCACGACGTACTCGTCGTCGGCGGCGGGGTCGTCGGCCTCTCGACTGGCCTCCACCTCGCTCGCCGGACCGACCTCGACGTCGCCATCGTCGAGAAGGAACATCACCTCGCGAGCCATCAGAGCGGACGCAACTCGGGCGTGCTCCACCCCGGATTCAACTACAAACCCGGGTCGCTGAAGGCGCAGTTCGCGACCGAGGGAACCAGACGGATGAAGGAGTACTGCCACGACAACGGCATCCCCATCGAGGAGTTCGGGGTGGTCGTCAGTGCCCTCGACACCAGGGAGGAAACGCGACTCGAGGAGCTGAAAGAACAGGCGGACGAGAACGGCGCGGAGGCAAGGATCATCGACCGCGAAGAGTTAACCGAACGCGAACCGAACGCTCGCGGCCGCTCCGCCCTCTATGCCCCGGAGGCCGCCTCCGTCGACTCCCAGCAGTACGTCTACCAGCTCGCACGCGACGCACAGGCAGCAGGCGTTGCGCTCTATCTCGGTACCGAGGTAGAACGGATCACCAGCCGTGCCAGTGGCTACCGGCTCGGAACCACACACGGCCCCCTCGACACCCGGTTCCTCGTCAATGCGGCAGGCCTGTACGCCGACAGACTGGCCCAGCAGGTCGGCGTCGGCGAGGACTATCAGATCGTTCCGTTCCGCGGAGAGTACTACGAACTGGTGCCGGACAAGCGTTCGCTCGTCAACACGATGATCTACCCGACGCCGGATCCCGAATTGCCGTTCCTGGGCGTCCACTACACCCGACGGACCGACGACAAGGTCATCATCGGCCCCAACGCCGTCCCGGCCTTCGGCCGCGAAGCCTACGACAACACCGACTTCGACCTCGGTGATCTGGGCGACACCGCGCAGTACGAGGGGGTATGGAAACTCCTCGCGTCCCCGAAGATGCTCCAGGTCGCCGGCTCGGAGCTACACAAGTCCTACCGGAAGGATCGATTCGCCAGGGCAGCGAAACGACTGGTTCCCTCCGTCACGGCCGACGACCTCGTCAAGTCGTTCGCCGGTATCAGGGCCCAGATAGTGAGTAGCGACGGCGAACTCGTCAAGGACCCACTGTTCGTCGAAGAAGACGACGCGATCCACGTCCTGAACGCGGTCTCACCCGGACTGACCGCGTCGCTCCCGTTCGGCGACCACCTGGCAGAGCGCATCGAGTCGGCCTACTGAGCGTCGCCGTACCGGTTCCGCTTTTCAGACGTCGTCGGCACTCCGGATGGCGAGCGCCAGAAACAGCACTGCTAGAAAACTGCCGGCGGCGATCACCCGCCATCCGACGTTGAACCCGGTCGAGTCGACGACGAGACCGAACGCCGGCGGTGCGACGAGACCACCGAGGTTGATCATCGTCTGCCCCCCAGCCGTCGCGGCACCGGTCTCGTCGTCGGGGACCAGTCGAACCAGTGTACCGTGGTACAGACCGGTGACTCCGAGCATCGAGACACCGAGGATGGCGACGAGCAAGAACTGTGTGGACACGCCTGCCATCGGAAGCGCGATGAACAGCGCCCCCGCGGTCCCCATCTGCGCGAGCATCATCCGAAACGCCCCCTTCTCGGGTGATCCCGGCAGTCGGTCGGCGAGTTCGCCGACGCCGATGCGGCCGGCACTCCCCGATATCTGCATGGTCGCCAGAGCGAGGCCCGCGAGCTCGACACTCGACCCGGCGTCCTCCAGGTACGGGACCATGTATCCGGTCGTCGTGAAGACGCCAGCGCCGACGAAGAAGCCGGCAGCGGTCAACAGGACGAACGTTCTATTCGCCCGGAGGCCCCGGATATCAGGGAAATCCATCGAACCGGTCCCGCCGATGCCTCGGTACCGGAACAGGTAGCCGACGGCGACGATACCCGCAACCAGCGAGACGGTGAAAAAGGCCGTTCGCCAGGTGCCACCGACGCGGGTGGCGTTCGTGACGGAGATCGACGCGATGGCACTCCCGCCAGTGACACCGACCTGTTTCACGCCGATGGCCAGATTGTACCGTCCCTTCGGTGCACGGGCCGCGATGGCACGATTGGTCGCGGGCATCGCACTTGCATAGGAGGCACCGAGCACGAACACCGCGACGAGGAGGATCTCGTACGAGGGTGCCAACGCGATGGTCAGCGCACCCAGCGAGAGCAATCCCAGGCCCAGAACCATCGTGATCCGATCACCGTAACCGTCGACGATGGCGCCGGCGGGGAACAACATCAACGTATAGCCCAGCGTCATCACGGCCAGCAGGATGCCGATCTGGTACTGCGAGGCCTGAAACTCCGCCGAGACGGCCGCCGTCGCAGCGAACACGGAATAATAGGTAGAACTGGCCACGACCTGCCAACCGCCGACCGCGCCGACACCCTTCCAGGACCGTTCGACCGACACGTCAGCTCACCGAGCGTTCTCGGTGGGCACGTTCGGTCGACACGGGCTGGCGGATACTCATACGATACCCAGTGCGGGCCCCGCGGAAAAACGGGGCGGTTCCGGCAGAACGGTCGACCGTCTCGGAGCGGTTCCGGCAGCGGGGTCGCGAGGACCGACGATGGTCGACTGGTCGAGCCATCGACAGGCGGACGTACTATTGTCTCGCGGCTGGAACACGACCGCATGACAGATCCCCACGTCGACAGGACAAGGCGACTCCAGGACCGCCTCTCTTTGCACGATGCGGATGGAGTCGTGCTGACGGCGAGCCCGAACCTCTTCTATTGCACCGGATTCTGGGAGACGCAGATGGAACGACACCTCCTCTGTTTCGTCGCGGAGTCCGGCGATCCGGTGCTGGTGGCCCCCACACTCTACAGCGACCAACTCGCGCAAGAGACCTGGATAACGGACCTCAGGAGTTACGGAGACGAGGACGACCCCACTACCGAGATCCGCGATGTGGCAGCCGACCTCGGGCTGACGGACGGCCACCTCTTGCTCGACCCGACGATGTGGGCCCGGTTCACCCACGACCTTCGGTCGACGCTTCCCGAGGCCACGTTCGGTCTCGCCGAGGACGTGATGGCCACACTGCGGATTACGAAAGACGACACCGAACTGGACGCGATTCGACGGGCGAGTACCATCGCCGACGACGTGATCGAGGACATCCGTCGGATGGGCGAGTCGGTCCTCGGCACGACGGAATCCGAACTGGCCGCGACCATCGAGACGAAGCTCTCCGAGGGAGGGGGCACCGAACCAGCATTCGACGTCATCGTCGGCGCCGGCCCCAATGGCGCCAGACCACACCATCGCCACAGCGACCGGGAGATCCAGCCCGGCGACCCGGTCGTCCTCGACTTCGGGACCCGCGTCGACCACTATCCGAGCGACCAGACCCGTACCCTGGTGTTCGGCGGAACGCCGCCAGACGGATTCGACGACGCCTTCGAAGCCGTTCGCGAGGCCCAGGAAGCCGCGGTTCGAGCCATCGAGCCAGGCATCACTGCCGGAGACGTCGACGACGTCGCCAGATCGGTCATCGAGGAACACGGGTACGGCGACCGGTTCATCCATCGGACCGGCCACGGGGTGGGTCTCGACGTCCACGAGCAGCCGTACATCGTCGGCGGGAACGACCGGGTCCTGGAACCGGGGATGGTGTTCAGCGTCGAGCCGGGCGTCTATCTCGACGGCGAGTACGGAATCCGCATCGAGGACCTGGTGGTCGTCACCGAGACGGGCGGTGAGCGATTGAACACGACTGACCGTGAGTACTGGACGACAACGCAGTCGTAAAAAAGGACGCCCACCCAGAGACGACCATGGTTCCCCCGCTGGCCGTCGACATCGACGGCACGCTGAGTCGAGCAGACCGTTCCATCGACCCACGGACACTCGATGCGCTCAGAGAGTGGCCCGGTCCGGTCGTCATCGCGACCGGGAAGGCGCTCCCGTTTCCCGTCGCATTGAGTCAGTTCATCGGGATCGAAGCGCGGGTCATCGCCGAGAACGGTGGCATCTCCATCGTCGACGACGAACTGCTCGTCCACGGCGATCGAGCGGCCGCGGATGCCGTGGTCCAGGAGTACGAAGCCGCCGGATACGACCTCGGCTGGGGGAGCCTGGACCTCGCGAACCGCTGGCGAGAGACCGAGATCGCCGTCAGTCTCGATTCGCCGCTCGACCCCCTCACTACCATCGCCGAGGACCACGGTCTCGAGGTCGTCGACACGGGATTCGCCTACCACGTCAAGTCCCCTACCGTGAGCAAGGGGCGGGCGCTCGTGGATGTGGCCGACCGACTCGACATCGATCCGGCGTCGTTCCTGGCGGTCGGCGACTCCGAAAACGACGTCGGCATGTTCGAGACCGCCGGGGTTTCCTACGCCGTCGGGAACGCGGACGAATCGGCGAAACGTGCAGCCGACGCCGTGACCGATGGCTCGTACGCCGACGGGTTCCTCGAAGCACTCGAGAACGCCGGACGCTGACCGCCGATGGTTTTTCCTCACGAGGAACTGTCATACGACGTATGCGAGATATCCGAGACCGCCTCCGGGAAGCACCGAGCCCGACGATAACGGTCCTCCCGGATGGGAGCGTCGACCGACGGTCGGCGGTGGTCGACGTCGAGGGCAATCCGCTCTCGCGTGAGACCGTCGGTACCGAAATTGCCGGCGACGCGAAGACCTTCCTGACCGAGTGGCACGGCGTCGAACCGGGTGGTCAGTCGGTCAACGCCGCCAGGCAGGTCCACGAACTCGGCGCATCGACGACACTGGTCGGTCACCTGGACCATCCGATCTTCGATGGGCTCTCCTTTCGGACCTATTCGATGGGCGAACCGGCCGAGATCCACGTGTACGAACTCTCGGACGGCGTGACGATGTTCGCAGCAGAATCGACGGACATCTCCACGTGGACCTTCGAGCGGTTCACCAGCACCGTCGGGCCGGACGCGGAATCGCTGTTCGCGGCGGACGCGGTGCTGTGGACGAACTGGGCGGCGTTTCCCCACGGAACGGCCGCGATAACGCGCCTCGCGAAGGATCTACCCGACGATACCCATCTCGTCATCGATCCCGGGGCCGTGTCGACCCGGCCCGAACGGGATATGGTGGAATTTCTCGACACGCTCGGATCGGTATCGTTCGAGGGTGACGTCGTGTTGAGTCCCAATCGGAGAGAAGCGAATCTGCTAGTGGACGCGCTGGGAGACGCGACAGACGATCCGATCGAGACCGCCATCGAACTGCGCGCCTACGCCGACATCGATGCCGTCGCCATCCACGCGCAGACGACAGCGACCGTAGCGACCAGGAGTGACTTCGTCGAGGTACCGACCGTGAAAGACGTCGAACCGACCCGGCACGCGGGCGCGGGGGATAGATTCAGTGGGGCCGTCGCCTACGGACTGGCACTCGATTGGGACTGGGACGAGACGCTCACCCTCGGGAACGCCTGTGCGACGCATTATCTCATCCACGGCCGGAGTGGGGACCGCAAGGATCTCCGATCGATGAACCTCGAGTACTAACTCGACTAACGGATCAGACTCGAATGGGGGCTAGTAGCGGTCGACGACCGTGACGGAGACGGTCCGTGTCCGCGGTCCGTCGCCATCGAAGAGGAGGAGCGACTGCCAGGTCCCGAGGGCGAGGTCCCCGGCGGTGATCGGGACCGTCACGCTCGACCCGAGGAGCATGCTCTGCAGGTGTGCGGCGGCGTTGTCGTCTACCTCGTCGTGCCGAAAGTCCCGATCGTCAGCGAACAACGCGGACACTGCGGTCTCGATGTCGGCCATCAGGCGGGATTCCGCTTCGTTGACGGTGACTCCGGCGGTGGTGTGGGGCACGTGAATCGTACAGAGTCCCGCTTCGACTTCGAGGGGAATCTGCTTTTTGACGCGGTCGGTGACGTCGGTCACCGATACGGTGCCCTCGGTCTCGACGGTAAACGTCTCGGTCATACGTTCTCGCTCGGTATCCGCGGGCAAAAGTGTTGATCGGACTACAGGGGAAGGAGTCGTCTGAGCCAGACCCGGAACCCGCCGCGTTCTCGAGCCTCCTCGAATATCGGATGAAGCGCGTTCAACAGCTCGCGACGCGACTCGAATCGGGACTGGTCGGCCCGTTCGATGGCCTCGGAGAGACGAATGGACCGACCGGCCGGGTCGTACGGTATCTCGGGGTCGTCCAGTGCCTCGACGAGCTCGTCGGCACTGACTGGAAAGTCGACGTCGGCACCACGAATCCGGTCGTCGACGGCGGGGATCCCAAACGCGATGGCTTCGGGGTCCTCTCCATCGTCGTTCGACGGCGGTACGGCTGCCATGCTTTCCGCTGGAGGCTCCGCTTACAAAATTCCCGCGGGTTCACCGTTCGATGGGTGGCGGCGTTTCGCCGTCGTACTTCGTGCGGAACTCCGAGATGAGTTGCCCCATCTTCGCGTACCAGTCGTTGAGCAGTCGTTGCATGTCTTCGGCGATGGCGTCCGGGTCGGTCGGTTTGTAGACGTGGTAGTAGCCGCCCTGCTCGTAGTTGACCTGTTCTTTGGTGATGAACCCTGCAGAAAGGAGTCGCTGGACCGCGCGATAGGCCGTCGAACGCTCGCGGTCGACACGGTCTGCAATCTCGTCGACGGTGAGGGGTTCCTCGGCGCTCGTCAGTGACTTGAAGACCTCTTTATCGAGTGTCTTCAGACCGTGCATACACTCAAGTAATCCCTCACACTGCATATCCCGCGAGAGATATTCGCTCATCGATTCGGTCATATACGCTCTCTACGGGGGGGATACCAAAAAGGGTTGTGTGGTCAGTTCACTATCTTGGACACCTTTCACAACGGGTCTCCGACCTGTGAGGGACCGCAAACGTTTCGGCCGTGTGAATGGCTACTCGCCCCCGGAGTCGTGAACGCACCGTCACCTACTGGTCGAAACGGAGTTCGTCGATGGCGGCCAGTATCGGGTCGAGATCGGTTGTTTCCGGGTCCTGCACCCGCGCGAGGATCCGTCCCTTCACGGCCGATTCTTCGATGTCACCCACCAGGACCTTCGGGACGTCGACCGATTTGAATCCTTCGGCCAGGACGTAGTCGTACTCGTCGCCGAGGAGCTCGAGCCCACGGTCCAGGCTGTCGTCCGGGTCGCGGTCATCATCGGTCCCCTCGACGCGTACCTGGAACGACAGTGATGGTGTCAATCCGACCACGGCGTCGGCTCCGGCGGCGCGGTGGCGATACGTGTCCTTGCCTGGCGTGTCCACCTCGACGTCGTGGTGGATGGATTTCACCGTTGCTACGGTCCCTCGGTCGGCCAGGGCGCCGACGAGTCGTTCCATCAGCGTTGTCTTCCCGCTGTTCTGGTACCCGGTTATCGCGACGGCGACCATCGCCTCGACGGTGGTCCCGAATCCCCTTAGCTGGGTCGGACTCCCGTCCACCGAGCTGGGGAAAATTTTCCCACATGACGTCCACTATCGTCCAAAACCACGGTGTCGGTCAGATACCCTCTAAAGCGCATTTCGGCCAGTCTCAGGAGCGGGTAATCTGGTTGTACATTTTTACCAACACCACCCCGTACGTGTACGTACCGTTCACAACAGGTGAGACCATACATGGTTACCCACACCGCAGTCGTGGATGGATCGCTCACGAACTCCGAGATTCCCGGCCGGCCGCCGTGCTGTGGAGGTGACAGACGATGACCGACGACGAACCGTCTGTCGAGGAACTCGAGGCACAGATCGAGGCCCTCGAAGCCAAGGTCGACGGACTGGAGATCGACAAAGCGGACGATGGGACGACGAAGATGACCATCGTCGCCGTCAGCGGGACCCTCGACATGGCGTATCCGACGCTCATCCTGAGCAGTATCGCCGGTGCCTTCGACTGGGACGTGACGGTCTTCGCCTCCTTCTGGGCGCTCGACATGCTCCACGAGGACAAGTACGAAGATCTCAAGATGTCCGCTGTCGGCAACCCCGCCATGCCGATTCCGAACCTGCTGGCCGTCCTTCCGGGGATGGACGCCGCCACGACCTGGATGATGCGAAAACAGATCGACGAGGTCGGCACCGACACCGTTCCCGAGCTCATCGAGCGAGCGATGGCCGTCGGCGTGGAGTTCCAGGCCTGCCAGATGACGATGGATCTCATGGACTACGAGGACGACGACTTCATCGAGGGCGTGACAACCGGCGTCGGGGCCGCCCACGCCCTCCGCAACATGGCCAAATCGGACGTCCAGTTGCTCGTCTAATCGGCGCCGATTTTCCGAACGCCACCCCCGGTCGTTATCACGACCCCCGTCGAAATCCGGGACATGCCGATCACCGTCTCCGACGACGACGGACTCCGTCGTGTCACGATCGACCGGCCCGACGCCCGGAACGCACTCACGCTCGGGATGGCCGCCGATATCGCCGACGCCATCGAGACGGCCGAGCCAGCAGCCCACTACGCGATCCTCCTCGAGGGGGCCGGCGAATCCTTCTCAGCCGGTGGCGACGTCGTGGCGATGCAGAACAGGGGGACAGACGTCAGAGCGGAGTTCGACCGTATCGCCGACACCTTCGGGCGAGTCGTCGAAGCGGCGATGACCGCAGACGTCCCCATCGTGGCGAAGGTGCAGGGCGACGCCATCGGGGCTGGACTCTCGCTGGTCGCCGTCAGTGACCTCGCGTACGCGAGTACCGATGCCCGATTCAGCGTGGCCTTCGTCCGGGTCGGACTCGTTCCCGATACCGGTGGATCGGTCCTTCTCCCCCATCTCATCGGGTTGCGAGAGACGAAACGGTTGGCGCTGACCGGCGAGTTCTTCGACGGTACCGAGGCCGCAGAACTCGGTCTCGTCACCGACGCCGTTCCGGCGGACCACCTCGACGAGATCGTCGATGAGACGCTCGATACCCTCGCGGACCAGCCCACGAGGATCGTTGGGCTCATCAGAGAGGCTATCCACGGCGGGCTCGGCCGCGACTGGCGGAGTGCACTGGAGCACGAGAATCAGATCCAGGCACAGGCGCGGGACACCGTAGAACACGCTGACGCGGTCCAGGCGTTCGTCGAGCGATGGGGGCTCGAGTGACCACCGCCCGAAATGCGGATGTCTGACAAACGCCGTCAACAGCAAAATCTTATCAACCAGTCCGCACGCACGTAGTTCCATGAAACGGGGGAAGGTAATCGGGGTCCTCGTCGTGTTCGTCGTCCTCGCAGCGACGGTCACCCCCGTCGGAGGCGCGAGTCAGGGAGCAGTTGCTCAACAGGCCGACGTCGATCCCGACTCCGTCCAGATCGGCGTCGACCTCCAGCCAGACGGAAGTGCACAGTGGACGATCGAGTATCGCGTGCGGTTGACCGACGAGAACGAGACCGCAGCGTACGAGGACATCGTCGCCGACGTGGAGAACAACTCATCGGCGTACGTCGACCGATTTGCGACGCGGATGAACTCGACGGTCGCGGACGCCGAATCGGAGACGGGCCGGTCGATGGACGCCAGGGATTTCGAGGTCTCGGCCAGTATCCAGGAATTGCCCCAGACGTACGGGATCATGACGTACACCTTCCAGTGGGACGGGTTCGCGGCGACCGACGGTGAGACGGTCCGGGCTGGCGATGCACTCCGTGGATTCTTCCTCGACGCCGAGACGGCGATGATGATTACCTGGCCCGAAGAGTACACGGCGACGACCGTCACGCCGACGCCCACAGATCAACGAGCAGGATCCGTGACGTGGGAAGGGCCACTCGAGTTCTCGAGCGGCGAACCACTGGTGGTCGTGGAACCGAGTAGCGCCGTCACCACGACTGCGACGACGCAGGCTCCCGGTATGACGGACGGCTCGACGGACGCGATGTTGCTCCTCGCGATGGTCTTCGGCGTCCTCCTCGCGCTGGTCTTCATCGTGGTCTGGTACTACCGGTCGCAGGAGACCGACGGTGAGGGGCCATCCACTCCGACGGCGACTGGACCCGGTCCAGACGACGGTCCGGCACCACCGCCAGCGGAGGACGCGGAGGATACGCCGGAGGAGTTGCTGAGCAACGAGGAACGTGTGACGCGCTTCCTCGTCGAGCACGGTGGCCGCGCGAAACAGCAGGAGATCGTCGACGGTCTCGGCTGGACCGAGGCCAAGACCAGCCAGGTCCTCTCCTCGATGGCCGACGCGGAATCGATCGAGAAGTTCCGCATCGGTCGGGAGAACGTGGTGAAACTCCCGGAGGAGGACGACCAATGAAGGGGAGGGTCACCCGGAGCCTCGTGGCTAAACTCGGCTTAATCGGCCGAAACTCGCGCGTACGGACGTGGACTTATATGGTGAGAGGAGACGAAGCGAATTCCATGAACCGAGTGGTTGTGCTGTCGACGGCCATGGTGATCGTTGCGGCGATGGTCGGGGGAGTCGGTGCCGTCTCGGCCGCGACGGCCAGCTCGGGGTCGACGTCTCCGGGACCACTGTTCGCCGACGAAGAGACGACGACCGAAGCATCGAACGTGACGACCGCCGGTGAACCAAACGTGACGACGACCGATGGGTCGAACGTGACGACGAGCGACCCGCCCTCCGAGACGGACAACGAATCGGCTGACGAGATCGCGTCTGGAGCCAGATTGGCAGGCGTCATCGGTGCTCAACAGGCCGAACACGCCGCGACGGTCGAATCGAAGACGTTCGAGAAGTCCTTCGGCGGTGCAGCCTCGAACGAATCGAAGGCGACAGTCGTCGCCGGGTCGAGTGAACGGATCCAGGACCGTCTCCAGACGCTCGAGAACGAGTCCGAGACCCTGGAAGCCGCGTACCAGAACGACACCATCTCGAACGACACCTACCACGGGAAGATGACCGCGCTCACGGCCCGGATCCAGTCGCTCGAGCATCTGGCGAACCGGACCACCGTCAAGAGTCGGACCCTCCCACCGGCTGCACTCGACGCTCGGGGGCTGAATCGGACCGACCTCACCGAACTCGAGAACCGGACTCGCAACGCCACGAGTCCACGAGCGGCCGACATCGCGTCGCAAGTAGCAGGGCCGAGAGCGGGCCAACCGACAGGACCGCCGGACACCGTCCCCGGCCACGCCGATGCGGGTCCCGCCAACGGTGATGGACCGCAATCGAGTGCCGAACGGGGCGACGTCCCGGGACAGACACCGGGACAGAACGAATCGACGAAAGCGTCCGGGTCGTCGAATGCGACGAACGCGACGTCTGGTCAGCCGTCCGACGCTTCATCCACCTCACCGAGCGGTGACACTGCGAACCGATCGAACAAGCAGGCGAACACGGAAAGCCCCGGTCAGGGCGCGAACGCGGCCGAAAACGAGACGCGTGGTCAGAACGGGCAACAAGACAGTCCGGCCAGTTCCAACGGGAGCGACAACCCTGTCTTCGGTAATTCGTCGGCCGTCGAAATGGTTCTCGGTTTCTTCGGGTAGCTCCCCGTTCGACCGCGGATGCTCATCGTCGTGATACTTCTACTACCCCCACGATGACGACGAACAGCGAGATGACGTATATCCAGGAGAGCGACACCACGAGTCGGCCGACATCCATACCCGATCGATCGACCAACGGCACCGTACGTTTGGGGCCCGACGACGGTCCGTGCCCGAAACGGCCGAGTAGGAGCGGTGTGTCGTCTCGGCTATGCGCGTCAGCGTTATCGGCGGTTCGACGGTCGACGAGGAGACGTACGAGTCCGCTCGAACACTCGGCAACCGACTCGCGGATCGTGGTCATACCGTCGTCTGTGGGGGTCTCACCGGTGTGATGGAGGCGACCGCACGTGGCGTCGCCGAACGTGGTGGCTCGACCATCGGAATCCTCCCCGGAGAGGATAGCGAAGCAGCGAATCCCTACGTCGATACCGTCATCGCGACGGGACTGGGAAATGCACGAAACGTCCTGGTCGCGCTCAACGGCGACGCCGTCGTCGCCGTCGACGGCGGCCCGGGAACGCTCTCCGAAATCGGTCACGCACTGGACTTCGAGAAACCGGTCGCGGGCCTGAACACGCACGACCTTCCGGGGATCGAACACGTCGAGACCCCCGAAGAGGCGGTGGAATACGTCGAGACGACCGTCGAGATGGACTGACGGGTCGAGACGGGCCGAACACTCGGCTCCCGGGATGGATCACCGATCGTCAGCGCCGGACGACGAATCGATGACGCGGAATCCACCTGCCTCGCGCCGACCGGTGAGTTCGCGCTGGGGATACGGGATCTTGATGTTCTCCGCCTCGAACGCGGATTTTACGGCTCTGACGGCGGCACTCGTCGCCTTCGCCCGACGGCGGGCACTCGGTTTATCGATCCAGAACCGGAGTTCGAGAATCACCGCCGAATCGCCGAGTCGACTCGTAACGGCGACGGGGCGAGGGACCGAGAGGAGTTGATTGACGTC
>JBNJDE010000056.1:0-14156 GCA_051744605.1 Halobacteriota archaeon | reverse complement strand
GTTCGTCGAAAATGGGACCGTCGAGATTCGAACTCGAGTCCGACGGACCCCATCCGCCGAGGATACCAAGCTACCCCACGGTCCCGCACTCGGACCAAGGCGTGACCGCGCATTAAGGCCTTCGTTCCACCCCTGCCACGACTGGGCGTTTATCAGCGATGACCGGACAAGCGACCGCCATCCCACCGTCCGGAACCCGAGTCGGACCCGCGAAATCGTGACACGCCCGCTCGGGACCCGCCAGTGTCACGTGTTCGCCCTACACCAGTACCCGTTCCAGGTCGACGACCAGTCCCTCGTCGGCGTCCGCGTCCCCGACCAGCCGGCCCAGGCAGACGGCGGCCTCGTTCGGCGTGTAGCAGGCGACGAGACTGTCCTCGGGAGCGTCGTCCGCCTCGATGACGCCGGGCGCGTAGACCGGCGCCCCCTCGGCGACCTGTTCGGCAGCACTCGGCGCGATGGTCACGCTCGGGATGTGCGTCAGCGCACGCTCCGCGGGATGGACGACCTCCCGGAGCCACGAATCGTCGTCCTCCGCTCGCCAGACGGCCAGGGCGTCGGCGAGGTCGTGCAGCGTGACCAGGTCGGTGTCGTCGAAGGGGTCGGTGCCGGTGCGGCGCAGGTCGCCCATGTGGGCGCCGGTCCCCAGCGCCAGCCCGACGTCGTGGCAGAGCTTCCGGACGTAGGTCCCGCTCTCACACCGGATGTCGAGCAGCGCCTGCCGACCGTCGACCTCGAGGACGTCCAGGTCGTGGATCGTCCGGGTGCGCAGGCGGCGCGCGACGGCGCTCTTCTTCGGGGGCTTCTGGTAGATCTCGCCCTCGAACTCGGCGACGACCGATTCCAGGTCGCCCGGCGGGTCGTCGTGGAGTTCGAGGACGGCCACGTACGACTTCGCGCCTTCCAGGAGCGCGGGGACGAGGCGGGTACCCGCACCGAGCAGGACCGGGAGACAGCCGGTGACCTTCGGGTCGAGCGTTCCGGCGTGAGCGGCCTTCTCGACGCCGACCGAGTCGCGGATCCAGGCCGAGACCTGGTGGGCCGACGGGCCGGGCGGTTTGTCGAGATTGAGGACGCCGAACTCGAGCAGCGCCTCGGGGTCGCGGTCGTCCGGTGCAACGCGAAGCGGCGGCATGTCAGAACTCGTAGTCCACGCCCTCGATGGGGAACGCACCCTCGTCGTCGTCTGGATCGTACTGCGCGACGGCCGTCCGAACGACCTCCATGACGCCCTCCGGACCCCATCGGGCGGTGTTCACGGAGAGGTCGTAGATGGACCGATCGGAGAAGTCGATGTCGTAGTACCGGCGGTAGCGGACGACCTCGCTCTCGGCCCGGGCGTGGAGGGTCCGTCGGGCCTCCTCGATCGGCGTGTCCTCGCGGTCGGCGACGCGGGCGGCCCGGACGTCCTCGGGGGCGTCGAGCCAGACCCGGATGTCCGCGTAGTCGCCGGCCATCCACCCGGAGAGGCGAGATTCGAGCACGAGGTCGTCCCGCTCGCGGGCCGTCTGGCGCAGCCGTCGGTCCAGGTCGCGATCGATCTGGTCGTCCTCCTCGGCGAGTTTGTTGAATTCGAGCGGCGTATAGCCTCGCTCGTCGGCGAGCGAGCGGAAGATGTCGCCGCCGGAGACGTGCTCGTAGCCGAGTTCCTCGGCGAGCGCCCGGGCAGCAGTGCTCTTGCCGCTGCCGATGGGACCGGAGATGGTGATCAGCATAGTCGATGTGAGACGGGACGAACTAAAGGGATTGTGAACCGGTCTGCTCCTCGGCCAGGCCGGAAACCGGTTCAGGACGTCGGCGTCGTCTGGATGTTCAGCGCCTTCCGGATGACCTGCGAGAAACTGATCGACGCCAGGATGTACCAGAGGATCCACGCCTGGAGCGGCCCGACGACGCCCGACCGCCAGGAGTCGACCGAGCCGACGATCGGCATGATGATCTGGTCGGGTTCGGCCCCGACGATCTGCCCGGAGGCGCCCGGCAGGATCTTCCAGTACATCCAGAGGAACACCGGGATGGTGATCACCATGATCCAGACCATCGGACGGAACTGCTCTTTGAACATCCCGAGCTGGTCGCCCATCGCGTCCATCTGCTCCTCGCGGATGCGGTCGAGGGCCTCGTCGTCACCGCGTTCGCGGGCGGCCTTCTGGCGCTCCTGGATGTCCTTCATCCGTTCCTGATAGGCGCCCATCTTGTCCATGTTCATCAGGCTCCCCTGAAGGACCGTCGAGTACAGGCCGGTCAACACCGCGAGTACGATGATCACGGCGTAGAACGGGAGTATCGCGTCGAGCGGGCCCAGGAAGACGTCCATCGCGGAGCCGATGATATTCCGGACCGGGCCGAAGGAGTAGCCCGCGAACAGGCCGAGCGAGAACAGGGCAGCGGCCTTATCGTACGTGGTCCAGCTCGTCTCCTCGTCGTCGATGTCCTCCGGTGCTGGGGGCGAGCCCGATTCACCATCGCCCGCGATGTCGAGGCCCTCGCGGACGGCCTCTGGGTCGGCGAAGCGGAACCCATCGTCACCCTCCACGAGGATGTCCTTCTGGAGGAGGCGGCCCCACTGCCCGCTGGTGAGGTCTCCCTTCACGTCCCGCCAGCGGAGTTCGTCCTCGGATTCGAGCAGGTCCGCGAGCACGCTCTGGAGGGCGGGGTCCTCCTCGACGAGATCGCGCACCTTCTCCGCGGTTCGTACCATTATCAGTCTCTCGGCGACCGGAGGTTAAGAACCTTTTACAATCTCACGGGTCGGCGCGCTCGGCGACCGCCTCGCGCACGTCGGCCCAGACCTCGTCCGGCGTCTGTTCGCCGTCGATCTCGACCAGGGTGCTCTTCTCGCGGAAGTACTCGATGACGGGTTCGGTGCTCTCGCGGTAGGTCTCGATGCGGTCGCGGGCGACCGCCTCGGTGTCGTCGTCGCGCTGATAGAGGTCGCCGCCGCACTCCTCACAGACCCCGGGCTCCTCGGGTGGGTTGAACTCGACGTGGTAGTTCGCCCCGCAGTCCTCGCAGACGCGCCGCCCGGTGAGGCGGGCGATGAGTTCGGACTCCTCGACGGCCAGATACAGCACTGCGTCGAGGTCGGTGATGCCATCCAGGTACTCGACCTGCGATTCGTTTCGCGGATACCCGTCCAGTACGAAGCCGTCCGCCTCTGCCAGTGCGGCCTCCACGATCTCGTTGACCACGGGGTCCGGCACGAGATCGCCGGCCTCCATGAACTCTCGCGGCGTCCCGTACTCGGTCTCCATGTCCTTGTTCGCGCGGAGGGCGTCGCCAGTGGTGACGTGTTCGACGCCGAACTCCTCGACGAGTCGTCGTGACTGGGTTCCCTTCCCGGCACCCGGGGCGCCGAGAAGCAACACTCGTGGTGCTCCCATACTGGAACACACCGGGTCCACCTATAAGGAAGTACAGGAACCACTCGTTTTTGCACCCCGGGGCCGTCGGTGGTCGTATGAGCCGATTCGACGCCCACACCGACGCCGACCGCGTCGCTCTCGTGGTGGACGCGATTCGTGCGCATCGCGAGCGGGCGAGTGGGTTCACCACGCTACAAACCCCCACGGATGCGGACGACGAACCCGAGCCCTGGATCCAGTTCGACGCCGAGGAGTCGCTTCTCAACCTGGACTGCACCGACGCGGAGTTGAAACGGCTCGAGGCGCTTCTCGACGAGTTCGGTGGGATGACCATCCACGAGCGGAATACACCGGCGGACGTCGACGGGACGAACGTCCGGATCAGGACACGAGTCGACGACGAACGGGTCGCCCAGTTCGTCGAGCGGTGTTTCCGCGAGGTGTACGAACGGCCGGCCGACTACCGGCTGTGGGTGACGGCGATCTGAAATCGATCCGCAAAGATGTCACTCGACGACGAATCGACCGCCGGGATGTCCGAACGGCTTTCGGGAGACGCGAGTACGCGAGGAAGGGGCTCGCGACGCACCCATGGTTGAGTCGTCCGGCGATCGCGTGCTCGTCGCCCTCGCCAACCCCGAGCACGTCGACGACCTGCTGACGCTCGGTGGGGCCATCGCCAAGGCCACCGGGAGACTGTCGTGGCAGTCCACATCGTCACGGTCCCCGATCAGACCTCCCTTTCGTTCGCGGCCGAGCACACGGAGAAATTCGACCTCGCTACCGGAGACGCCCTCGAGCGTGCCAGGGGACGGGCCGACGAACTCGGTGTCGACGTGGAGACCCACACCATCTTCTCCCACCGGAGCTTCGAGGAGATATTCGACGCCGCGAAAACGCACGATGCGGACACGGTGGTCATGGGCTGGGGCGAGAGCCAACACGGGTCGCCCGGTCGCGCGGACAGCGCGATCGACGAACTCGCCCACGACCTCCCCGCGGACTTCCTCGTGTTGAAAGACCGTGGCCTCGATCCCTCGCGTATCCTCGTGCCGACCGCCGGTGGCCCTGACTCCGACCTGAGCGCGGTCGTCGCCAGGATCCTCGCCGACGAGTACGACGCCCAGGTCACACTGCTCCACGTCGCCGAGGACGAGGAGACCGGTGAGAAGTTCTTCGCGGAGTGGGCCCACTCGCACGACCTCGGAGACGCCGAGCGCGTGGTCGGGGTCGGAGTGGACGTCGAATCGGCAATCGAAGCCGAAGCTGAAGACGCTACCCTGCTCATCGTCGGCGCGACGGCGGAGGGGCTCTTGTCCCGGCTGGTCCGTGGGTCACTGGTCATGGACGTCCTCGAGGACGTCTCCTGCTCGGTGTTGCTCGCGGAGACGACGTCGGAACGGTCGTTCTGGGACCGACTGTTCGGGTGAGGGTATTCGAGTGCCGTATCGACGACGGATGACCAAGAGACCAAGCGACGATCCAAGCCCTGCGTCAGAGGACGTCCAGCACGTCGTCGACGACGTCCTCTCTGGCGAACACCACGACGTGATCGTTCTCCTCGACGACGGTGTCACCGCGCGGGACGACGAACTCCTCGCCGCGAGTGATCGCGCCGATGACGACGCCTTCGGGGAAGTCACGAACCGCCTCGCTGATGGGGCGGCCCGTGAGGGTGCTATCGGCCCCGATCTCGAGTTCCATCACCTCGGCGGTGCCCGATTCGAGGATCGCGACGTTCTCGGCACGGCGCTCCCTGGTGAACCGGGTTATCTCCTCGGCGGTCACTTCACGCGGGTTCACGGCGACGTCGACACCAACGGCCTCGAACAGGTCGACGTACTGCGCCTCGTCGACGACGGCGACCGTTCGCTCCACCCCGACGCGTTTGGCGATGAGCGCCGCCAGGAGCGTCTTCTCGTCGCTGTCGAGGGTCGCCACGACGACGTCCGCGTCGGCGACGTGTTCCCGTTCGAGGAAGTCGAGATCCGTCGCGTCGTGTTCCATCACCGTGGTCTTCGGCAACTGCTCCGCGATCGTTCTGGCGCGTTCGGGATCCGACTCGAACAGTCGTGGCCCGATGTCCCGCTCCTCGAGCAATCGGGCCACCTGAAAACCGATGGAACTGCCACCCACGATGACGACGTCCCGGGACGCCTCGACGGTCTCGTCGGTGGTGACGGCGGTCGCGAACTGCCTGACCGTCTCGGGATTCCCGATCACGACCACCCTGTCGCCCGCCTCGATCACGTCCTCGCCACTCGGAATGATCGCCTCCCCCTCTCGGACGATGGCGGCAAAGGTCAGGCCGTCGTACCGGTCCGCCTGCTCGATGGTCCGACCGGTGAGAGGACCACCGGCTGGAACCTCGAACTCGGCCATCTGCACGCGACCCCCCGCGAAGGGGTCCACGTCCTTCGCCGTCGGCAGCCCGATGAGACGGACGATGGCCTGAGCGGCGAGGAGGTCGGTACAGACCATGAAGTCCACCCCGAAGGCAGTATGGGAGCGCTGCCAGGTCTCGAGATAGGCGAGTTTCTGGACCCGGGCGATCGTGAACGCCTCGGCGATGGTCTTGATCGTCCCGCTGATGGCCAGATTCGTCTCGTCCGAGTCGGTACTGGCGATGACGATGTCCGCCTCCGACGCCCCGGCTTCTCGCAGCGTCTCGAGCGACGTCCCGTCTCCGTGGATCGGAAGGACGTCGTACTCGTAGGTGAGCGCGTCGACCCGCTCCCGGTCGGTGTCCACGACGATCACCTCGTGGGAATCCGAGAGGCTGGCCGCGATCGACGAACCGACGTCGCCCGCGCCGATGACGAGTAATCTCATGTCTTGGCCACCTGTTCGTACGATGGAATCCTGACTGTCGGGGCACAAAAGCGTTAAGACATGCGGACGGACATCGAGTACTCCCACCGGCACTGGCGGCCGGTCCTGCGGAGTCCGGGACCGTTAACACCTCGCCGTCCCTCCTCCCGGGTATGACCGACGACGGACTTCTCGATCACGTCATGCTTCGCGTCGAAGACCTGGAGACCTCCCTCGAGTGGTACACCGACCACCTCGGGTACGAGGAGACCGGTCGCTGGGAGGCGGAGACGTTCACCAACGTCTATCTCGCCCCGAGCGACGTCCACGAGCAGGGCGCGACACTCGAGTTGACCTACAACCACGACGGCCGCACCTACGATATGGGCGACGCCTGGGGCCACATCGCCGTCCGCGTCCCCGACGGCGAACTCGAGCGGGTCTACGACGAACTGATCGAGGGCGGGGTCGACGAGTATCGACCGCCGTCGGAGAACCCCGGCTACGCGTTCGTGAAGGATCCCGACGGTCACGAGATCGAACTGGTCCAGCGCGACCACGGCGCCCTGTTCAGCCTCGATCACACCATGCTCCGCGTCGAGGACGCGGACGAGTCCATCGGCTACTGGACCCGGAAGTTCGAGTACGAGCACACCGGCCGCTGGGAGTCCGACACCTTCGCGAACTACTACATGAAACCCGCGGGAGCACCCCCGGAGGCCATGGCGGTCGAACTCACCTACAACTACGACGGACGGAGCTACGACCTGGGCGACGCGTGGGGCCACCTCGCGGTACGGTCGACTGACCTCGGCGAGTACTGGGAGCAGTTGCAGACCCGAGGCGCCCCCGACTACCGCGACCCCGAATCCTGTGACTGGAACTACGCGTTCACGAAAGACCCCGACGGCCACGAGATCGAGATCGTCGAGCGCTGAGGCGGCCGCCGAGAGATGCTGGCTACCCGGTGATCGCGGCTGGCACTTTTTCGGGCGTTCGAATACATTGATAACGCCCCCACCGAAATGTCCGGTAATGGCCGATAGAGCCATATCTTCCCCGATCGCCGTCGCATTGATGGTGATGTTCACGCTCGTGCTGGTCGTCCTGATCGGCGCGTTGACGATCTGACTGCGCGCGAGCCACGGCGTGGTGGCAACGTCGTGAACCCATCCCTCTCCCGTATCGCCCGATCGAGAATACGGACACAGCCAGCCGACTGGCAATCCCAGCTGCGGAGTACTTCGTCGTTCGTCTCGACGTACTGCGCAGAGACGGTTTCGAACGAAAGAGCCGTTTTGAGTACACCGACTGTGTCCCGGACCCACCTCCGCCCCCTCTCGAGAAGGGGCAACGTGACTGTACCAATCGAGAAATCGACGGAAAGCCCGCACCGATCCGGATATCACACCACTCGCGGTCGAGCGCCGTTGCTCAGGGGAACAGTCCGCGGTAGGCGTGGGCCGTGCCGATACGCTGGATCGCGATGGCGTAGGCCGCCACGCGGAAGTCGGGAGTGCCCAGTTCGTCGGCCCGCTCGATCACGTCGTCGAAGCCCTTCACGATCCGTCGTTCGAGGTCCTCGTTCACCTCCTCGAGCGTCCAGGCGTACTCCTGGGTGTTCTGGACCCACTCGAGATAGGAGACGATGACGCCCCCGGAGTTCGCGAGGATGTCCGGAATGAGCGGGATGTTCCGCTCGCGCAGGACCCGATCCGCAGCCGGGGTGGTCGGCCCGTTGGCCGCTTCGACGACGATGTCCGCCCGGAGATCTTCGGCGACATCGTCCGTGATGACGTCGGCGATGGCCGCCGGAATGAGGACGTCGACGTCGAGACGGAGGAGTTCGTCGTTGTTGATCTCGTCTTCCGCGTCGTACGAATCGAGCATCCCGCCCGCGTCGGCGTGCTCGAAGACCGCCTCGACGTCGAGTCCATCGGGATCGTAGATCGCGCCCGTGACGTCGCTGACTGCCACGACGGTCGCTCCGAACTCCTCCAGGATCTTGGCGGTCCACGAGCCCACGTTCCCGAACCCCTGAATCGCCACGGTGGTGCCCTCGAGCGATCCCTGGACGTGTTCGACGAACTCCCGCGTGATGATGGCCACGCCGCGACCGGTCGCCTCGATCCGGCCCGGGGTCCCACCCAGTTCGAGGGGTTTGCCGGTGACGACCTCGGGGACCGGGTAGCCCTCGTACATCGAGTAGGTGTCCATGACCCACGCCATCTCGCGGGGACCGGTGTTCATATCGGGTGCCGGGATGTCCATCTCGGGCCCGATCATCCGACGAATACCCTCCGTGTAGCGTCTCGTGACCCGCTTGATCTCGTCGCGGCTCAACTCCTTCGGGTCGACGACGACCCCGCCCTTCGCCCCGCCGTACTGCAGGTCCACGAGGGCCGTCTTGAGCGACATCAGTCCGGCCATCGCGATCACCTCTTCGACGGTCACGTCGGGGTGATATCTGATACCGCCCTTGTACGGGCCACGTGTGCTGTCGAACTGACACCGGAATCCCTCCACGATCTCCTCGCTCCCGTCGTCGCGCAACAGGGGCACCCCGACCCGGAGTGTGCGTTCGGGGTGTTTCATGCGGACGAAGACGTTCTCCGGGACGTCGGTATACTCGTAGGCCCGGTCCATCATCGTCCGGAGGTTCTCGAACGGTTCGTCCTCGCTCATCGGCGATCCCTCTCTCGTCGACCGACGGTGATCTGGAACGGTCGGATCCGGAACGGCGTCGGTACGGACTGGGCATTACCCATAGTCGATGATTATGTTGTCGGCACCACAAGTGTTGCGCACCGTCTCACGGGATGGAAATTTTGTGAATGACCCCCACAGTAATCGACCGGTAGCGCCGCTCGCCGCCGCCAGAACGCGGGGTGAAGAGGACCACCACCGAGAGGAGGCCGTAATAAGGGACCGTATCCGCACCGATCATGACGACACTCGTCGCGAAAAACTGGGTCGGGTTCTCGTCGTACTAGCGGGCGACCGCCAGTGGGAACAGCGGGGTGATGGCGCTGGCCGTGAGAACGTTGCCGGTGCCAGGCCGGCTCACTCGATAATCGACGTCCGTTCGCACCTCGCGGACCATTCGCCGGTTCGAGTGTCGCATCGGCAAATCCATACCACCTACGTGTTACTGTTTTAGACATTTATATACTTGTATTGTGTTAATTATACTAAATGATTCCAACCGGATCAATCGGCGCACCTGGCGTCCTGCCAGAAGCGACACAGACTGACGCTTTCAACCAGATACAAAGCGATCTGCTGTTGAGTTCCTCACTGTGGGTTACCATTGCTCTCGCAGGGGTGGCAATTCTCCTATTCGTGTACATGGGACGAACGATAACGAACAGTCGCGCTCGCCTTATTTGGGGAGCTACACTGATGATCCCCCTAATTTCCCTCTCCAGCTACCTGGGACTGGCTTCGGGGTTGACAGTCGGAGTAATCGAGATGCCGGCTGGACACGCCCTGGCTGGCCAGGAGGTCATGAGTCAGTGGGGTCGGTATCTCACCTGGGCATTTTCGACGCCGATGATCCTGCTCGCGCTCGGCCTGCTCGCCGACGTTGACAGCGGTAGTCTGTTCACCGTCATTGCAGCGGACATCGGAATGTGTCTAACTGGGCTGGCAGCCGCATTGGTCACGTCCTCGTACCTGTTCCGATGGGCGTTCTACCTCGTCAGCTCCGCCTTCTTCTTCGTGGTCATCTACGCACTGCTGTTCGAATGGTCGGCGGCAGCGGCCGAGGCGGGTACGAGCGAGATCTTTGGAACGCTTCGGCTGTTGACGATCGTGCTGTGGCTCGGGTACCCGATCGTTTGGGCGTTCGGGGTCGAGGGGCTCGCAATCGTGCAGTCAGTCGGACTCACGTCATGGGGGTACTCGGCGCTCGACATCTTTGCGAAGTACGTGTTCGCGTTCCTGTTGTTGCGATGGGTTGGGGCGAACGAGGAAGCCGTGGCCAGTTCTCGGAGCGAAGCGGTCACCACTTCGGCTCCGGCCGACGATTGATGGCCGACTCCCGGGATCATTCCCGGTGAGTTTCGGAGCCTCGCCGGTGAGAACCGCGTGATACGAGCAATTGAGTTCCTGTCTGAGATTTCAGCCACGATCCCATGACCGGGCGTCGCTGGTTCGTTATTACTCAGGCAACGGTCGTCAGGACACCCTCCCTCCCCCCACCGGTGTTGTGACCATAGACGTTCGCTTCACCGTGTACAATCTCGAGCACCGCCGCCTCCGTGTCTTCCGAGGGTCGTCTCGTGCAACATTGAGCTATTAGACGGCACCGAAATATCGTCAGTTACCGTATACGGAGTATGCCTTCACAGAAGGTAGAGCTCGTCACACACGGTCCAATTGAGAGAAAGAATCGGCATCGAAGCGCAGAAGAGGCCGAATTCGGCCGTCAATCGCCGAACATCTGGCGCATCATCGGGTGCATCTCCATCATCTGCTCTTCGGCGATCTCCTCGTAGAGCTTGTAGGTGATGGAGATGGTGAGCAGGAGACCGGTCCCACTCACCTGCCCGATGGTGCCCAGCATGTTGGCGAGGACGGCGAGCAGGCCGACGAGCGCCCCGCCGATGACCGTCACCTGCGGGATGTACCGCTCCATGACCTTCTCGATGACCCCGACGTTCTGCCGGAATCCGGGGATCTGCATCCCGGAGTTCTGAATCTGCCGGGCCGTCGCGTCCGGCCCCATGTCCGCGGTCTCCACCCAGAAGATGGCGAAGATGGCGCCGCCGACGATCATGAACGTCAGGTCGACCGAGACCCTGAGCAAGATCTGCCAGGGCTCGTTCGCCGTCTGGCCGAGCCACCACATCCAGTCGCCCGGATTGTAGATGGGTGCAAGATAGTAGAACAGGCCGCCGACCGGATAGGCCTGTCCCTCGCTAATCGTGTACGCACCCAGTATCGCCGGCATCGCGTCTCCCATCTGAGAGTAGAGGATGCGGCCGAGGAACTGGATGTTGGCCTGCAGCGCGCGAACGAGGATCATCGGCAGGACGCTGGCGTAGATGAGCTTCACCGGGAAGCGACCGCGGGCGCCCTTCACACGAGCGTGGCTGAGCGGGATCTCGACGCGAACGCTCTCCGCGTAGACGACCACGACGTAGATGATGATCGTCGTGATGATCGCCAGGACGCTCGCGTCGAGGAGCAGCCAGGCGATGCCGTCCGAGGTCAACAGTGGCGGGATAGAGCCAGCCTGTCCCAGGAGGATGTCGATCCACTGCGGGATGATCCCCTGTTGGCCGCCATCGCCGCCCCAGTAGAAGAGCCCGCCGACCAGGCTCTGGGAGACGCCGGCGATGATGAACAGCCCGATACCGGACCCGACGCCCCACTTGGAGACGACCTCGTCCATGTACAGGATGAGGACGCCGCCGATGAAGATCTGGAGGAAGATGATGAACTGGACCCCGGTGAGACCGACGCCCAGACTCGAGGCGAGTTGCTGACTCGGCGGGAGGAAGTTACCCATGAAGACCATCGGCGCGGCCGTCAGGATCGTCATCACGATGACCAGGAGCTTCTGGAGACCCTGATAGAGCATCTGGTCCCGGGGATCCTGGGTGTCGAGTCCGAGCAGGTTCGCACCGCCGAGCAGCTGCAAGACGATGCTCGCGGTGACGATCGGACCGATGCCCACCTGCATCACCGTCCCCTGGCCACCGGCGAGGAGCGAGCGGAACTGACCGAACAGGTCGGATCCGCTCCCCTGGAGGCCCCAGAGGTTGATGTTCGTCAGGAAAAAGTACAGGATCAGGACGACGCCCGTCCACATGAGTTTGCGGCGGAACGGGACGTGGCCCTCCGGACGAGCCACACCGGGCATCCGCGTGAGGACGGGTTCAGCGGTCTCCTTCCATCCCATGGGTTATTCCTCGGATTCCTCGCGTGCGCGTTCGGAGACGATGGCGTCGCCACCGGCTTCTTCGATGAGCGCTGCGGCCGACTCGGTGAACGCGTCAGCGGTGACTTCGAGTTGTGAGCGCACCTGACCGCCACCCAGGACCTTCACGACGTCGGCGTCGTGACCGTCCTCGGCGACGTCCCGTGCGTCCAGGCGGTAGCCGTACTCCGTCTCCTCGGCGATACCGTCCTCGACGAGGAGCGCGATGTCCTCGTCGAGTTTCTGGACGGAGACCTCGACGGTCTCGGTCTGGGCTTTCTCCGGGCGTTTGAAGCCACTCTTCCCGAGCGGTTCGTAGTTGTGGAACTCGTGTTTGTCGCGTCCCGCACGACCACGGCCACCGCGGTGCCCTGCACCGCGGCGGTTCTTGTGCGTCCCGCCACCGTGGGTCCGCGAGCCGCGTTGTCGTCGTTTCTTGCTGGTCATGATTATCGCATCGCGTTGAGGAGGTCGTCTATCTCCTCGGTAGTGTGTCTTCCGAGTTGTCCCGACGTGGTCGCGGCGTGTTTGATGCCGTCGTGGCCGCCACGTGGCGGGTGCAGTCGGAGCGTCGGCGAGAGACCCTGCTCTTTGAGGGTCGTCTCCTCGGCGAGCAGCGCCGCCGCCAGGTCCTCGAAGTCCTCGTACGCCGTGTTCTCGGCGAGCCACTCCTCGTCGACGTCGGCGATCCGGCCCTCGGCCGGTTCGGCACGTCGCTCGAGCAGCGTCACCAGCACGTCCTCGCTGGGTTCACCGAAAGCCACGAAGTCGTGGACCTTGGTGAGCATCCCCTGGTAGGTGTCTCGCTCGGGGACGAGCGTACAGTGATTGACGCCGTGGACGTTGAGCATGTCGAGAGTGTCCTCGACGGCCTCGGACATGTTGACGTCGCCGCGTAGCTGGACGACCGCCTGCATCACTCGATCACCTCTCGGACGTCCATCGTGTGCTCGGGGATGCGAGCTTCGGTCGTGTGTTTCAGTGCGTTGAACGTCGCCTTCGCGAAGTTGACCGTGGTCCGGGTCTTCCCGGAACTACGCGTCCAGATGTCCTCGATACCGGCGAGGTCCAGGACGTGGCTCACGGTCTCCCCGGCCGCCAGGCCGAGCCCGCGCGGGGCGGGGATGAGTTCGACCTCGACGCTACCGGCCTTGCCGGTGGTGCGCAGTGCGACCGTGTGCGGACGGCCACAGCCACACTCCCACGACCCACAGCCGCGGGAGACGTCGATGATGTTCAGTTTCGCGATGTCGATCGCCTTCTGGATCGCGCCGCCGACCTGATCGTCCCGTCCCTCTGCGTAGCCGACGAAACCGTCGTGATTGCCGACGGCGACCACACAGCGGAACTTCACCCGGCGGCCGGAGTCGGTCATCCGCTGGACCATGTTGATGTCCAGGACTTCGTCGTCCAGGCCCGGGAGGAGAGTGTCGACGATCTCCGGTTCCTTCAGCGGGAGACCGGAGTCGAGGGCGGTCGACATGTCGTCGATCTCGCCCTCCTGCACGAGGCGACCCAGGCGTGTCTTCGGTTCCCAGGTGTCGTGGCTCATGTGTTAGTCCTCCTGTACTGCTGCGAGCACGTCGTCGAAGTGCTCCGGCAGCGTCGTCGCGTCGAAGTCCCCGTAGAGGGGCTCTTCGCGCGTTTCTGCGTATTCAGCGATGTGCTCGCCGCGGGTCCGTTCCCAGTCGGCGAACACCGATTCGTTGTGCGGGACGTCCAGGCCGGCGTCGATGGCGCCTTCCTGGACCGCGAAGACCTTCGAACCGGGCGTGGCGGTGTTGAGGCCGATATCGAGGACGGCCTCCTCGACGCCCGCGTCGAGGGCCCGTTTGCCGGCCAGATACCCGGTCAGGTACGCGCTGGGGAGATTCCCGGTGGGAGCCTCCCAGCCGTACTCGGCCAGGTCGCCGGTGTGGGCATTCGCGAAGGTTTCGTCGCCGTCCGGACCGGTGCCGATCAGCTGCGCCCTGATGTGCCTGTTGCTCTTGCGAGCGACGAGCCGGGGCTTCCCGGATTTCAACAGGCGCAACCTCTGATGGTAGTCGGTCCGG
>JBNJDE010000055.1:0-14189 GCA_051744605.1 Halobacteriota archaeon | reverse complement strand
CGAGATGAGTCTCCGGACCATCGACGACCGGGAGATCCAGTTGCTGGTCCGGGGTGACACCGTCGCGTCACTGGCGCTCTCGGACGCACTCCGGGACGCCCACCCGGGGGCGATCTATCACCACCAGGGGCGCACGTACGAGGTGACGGACCTCGACCTGGACCGAGGCGTCGCGACCCTCTCGCCAACGTGGGCGGACTACTACACGAACGTGCTGACCGACAAGGAGATCCGCGTTCAGGAGGACCTCGAATCGCGTCAGCCGTTCCCGCGTGATGACGTCCCGGCGCGGTTCGCGGATATCACGCTCTCGACGACGATCACCGGGTACGAACGAAACGATGGGAAGACGGGTGAGTCCCTCTCTCGACACTCGCTGTCGCTGCCCACACAGACGCTTCGAACGAAAGCGATGTACGTCACCATTCCGGCGTCCCTCGAACGCCGACTCCGAACCCTGGGCGATTTCGAGGGCGGGATCCACGCGGCCGAACACGCGATGATCTCGATGCTGCCGACGACCGTTCTCTGTGACCGTCGCGATATCGGCGGCCTCTCGACGCCGATGCATCCCCACACCGGTCGGAGTACGATCTTCATCTACGACGGGTATCCGGGTGGCGTCGGTCTCGTCCGTGCCGGCTTCGAGGGGATTCGCGAACTCGTCGCGGAGACGCTGGCGATGCTTCGTTCCTGTTCGTGTTCGGACGGCTGTCCAGCCTGTGTGCAATCACCGCAGTGTGGCAACGCGAACGATCCACTGGACAAGTCCGTCGCCATCGCGTTACTGGACGCGCTGCTCGGTGCCGACCCACTCGATGGAATCGACTCGTAGACGGGGAGAATCGGGCGTCGATCGGGCGTCACGGCAAGCAGGATTTATAGTGGGTACTGCAGTCTATATGTGTATGGATCCTCCCCGTGATGGTGACGACCCGCCGGACGACAACGCCCTCTCGCCGGAGGATTTGGACATTTCGTCCGAAGAGGAGGTGTCCGAGATAGCAGAGGGGCGCTTCGTCATCGGTGCCGACGGCCCCCCGAAGATGGAAGCGGAGACGACCGAAGGGACGACCGCGTCCGAGGCCGGTGGGTCCATCGACAGGACCCTCGACGAACTAAAGCGAGAGACGGGCGTCGAGGCGCCAGGGGAGTCGTCGGTGTTCGGTGACGAAACGTCCGACCCGTCCCTCACTGGGACCGACGTCAAGCGGTGGATCAGTGCCGAACTCGACCGGACCGACAGTCAGTACGCCTACCGCATCGCCGCGAAGACGGGCGAATCGATCCAGCACCAGCAACTCGCCTCGGACGACATCGGGACCGCCTTCGACGGGCTGTTGTTGTGGTACACCAGACAGGTGGCAGGGGGGACGCCCGTCGAGGAGGCCCTGGGGATCCTCCTCGCCGAGTCGTCGATTGGCATCCGATATCCGATCGCCGGGATGCTGGCGTATCTCGAGGACAACGACCTCGAACCCGAGGATTCGATCGCCGACCTGCTACAGATCATCCGCGACTCGGACGGCCTGGTCTTTCCCCTTCGTCATCGGCGTGGGTGAGAATCGTTTCTGATAACTGCCGCGAAAGTGTTTTAATCGCGTCCGACGGGGTTCTCTACAATGGCCGACCCTGAAGGCGATCAGCTGGCAGCCCGGGACGTCGACGTGGTGGGGGGTTCCGAGTCCGCAGCGCACGTCGTCGAGTTCGCCCTCGGCGCGGAGACGTGTGCGATGGACATCGACTACGTCGACAGCATCGTGGAGACGAAACAGATCACCCGGGTCCCCAGAGCCCCGGACGCCGTGGAGGGCGTCATGGACCTCCGCGGGGAGACGACGGCCGTGGTCGACCCGCGCGAGTTCCTGTCTGTCGGCGACGGCGGGCAGGAAGAGAACATCCTCGTTCTCGACCGTGACGACGACAAACAGAAGATCGGCATCCGGGTGGACGAGGTGAACGAGGTCTCGACGTACTCGGCGGCGCAGGTCGACCGTAACGGCGACCTCGGTGGCATCGATTCGACCGCCATCGCCGACGAACTGGTCAAGGGCGTCATCAGGAAACCGCTCGGCGAGATAGACGACGACGGGATTCCCGAGGACGTCAGATTGATCCTCTGGCTGGATATCGAGGCGCTCATCGGTGCGGTCTCCCGGGACCGCGATGGACGTGTCGACGCCGACAATCAGGTCTGATAACTGGCGAGGAGGGTTTATTAGGTCCCTGTTCGAAAGACGGGTATCTATGGCACGGGACGTCCTGCTCGTCGACGATTCTGAGTTCATGCGCAATCTCCTTCGGGAGATTCTGGAGGGCGAATTCGATATCGTGGGCGAAGCCGAGAACGGTGTGGAAGCCGTCGAGAAGTACAAGGAGAATGCCCCGGACCTGGTGATGATGGACATCGTCATGCCGATCCGGGACGGCATCGAGGCGACCTCGGATATCAAGGAACTCGATCCAGGTGCCCACGTCATCATGTGCACCTCCATCGGGCAGGAGGAGAAGATGAAGAAAGCCGTCCGGGCCGGCGCCGATGGGTACATCACCAAACCGTTCCAGAAGCCCAGCGTGATGGACGCCATCGAGAACGTCCTCTCGACATGACCCGCGCGCTGGTGGTCGACGATTCGCATTTCATGCGGACCGTCATCACCGACATCCTCGAGTCGTCGGGCATCGACGTCGTCGATCAGGGACGGAACGGCCGGGAGGCGGTCGAACTCGTCCAGAAACACGACCCCGACGTCGTGACGATGGACGTGGAGATGCCGGAGATGACCGGTATCGAGGCCGTCGAGGCCATCATGGACCGTCATCCGGTCCCCATCCTGATGCTCTCGGCGCTCACGACCAAGGGCGCCGACGCGACGCTCGAAGCGATGGACAAGGGGGCCGTCGACGCGTTCGCCAAGCCGAGTGGCACCATCTCGACGGACCTGTCGAGCCACGGCGAGGACCTCGTCGAGGCGGTCGAAACCGTCGCGAGGGCGGACCCGACCGCACACCGCAGGGCAACGACATCGAGAGACTCGAGTGCGAGCGCCTCGCGGTCGTCTGCAGCGGAATTCGTCGAGGACCCGACGCTCGTCATCGGCGCATCGACCGGTGGCCCGAACGTGGTCGAAGCCGTTCTCTCGGAACTGCCGCGGGAGGCGGACTTCCGTGTCCTCGTCGTCCAGCACATGCCCGACGAGTTCACGGAACGGTTCGCGAATCGACTCGACGCTGGGTCGGCGTACGATGTGCGCGAGGCCACGGATGGCGAACGGATCGGCGGCGGCGAGGCACTCGTCGCGAAGGGCGATTACCACATGGCCGTCACCGGCTACAGCAACGGCCGATTGCGCGTCAAACTCGATCAGTCCGAGCAGGTCCACTCGGTTCGGCCGGCCATCGACGTGACGATGGAGTCGGTCGCCGAGAAGGTCACCGACCACGTGACGGCCGTCCTGCTCACCGGCATGGGTGCAGACGGCTCCGCCGGCGCGGTCGCCATCCACGATGCTGGCGGGGCGACCATCGCCCAGGACGAAGAGACCAGTGCCGTCTTCGGCATACCGGCCCGGGCCATCGAGACCGGGTGCATCGACACCGTCCTCCCGGCGGGGGACATCGTCGATGGAATCCTCGATACCGTTCGGAGGGATACCTGATGGATGAATACCTGGAAGCGTTCGTCCGAGAGGGCGAAGAGCACGTAACCGACCTGAACAACGCACTGCTCACCCTCGAGAGCGACCCCGAGGACGAGGAGGCCATGGACCAGATATTCCGGACTGCCCACACGCTCAAGGGCAACTTCGGGGCGATGGGCTTCGAAGACGCCTCTGACCTCGCCCACGCGGTCGAGGACCTCCTCGACGGGATGCGACAGGGTGAAATCGCCGTGACGTCCGAGCGGATGGACCACATCTTCGCGGGCATCGACCAGATAGAGGGCTGTCTCCAGGAGATCGAAGCCGACGGGGAGGTCAGTCGGAACGTCCGGCCCACCATCGACGACCTCCGCGCCGTCTTCGACGAGAGTCAGGCCGAGGATTCCGCCGCGGACTCTACTGCCGTCGACGCGACCGACGCCGACGCCGGCGACCGCTTCGACTCGTCCCTGCTGGAGGAAGCAGACGGCCCCCTCTTCCACGTCGAGGTCGATATGGGCGAACCGGACATGCCTGGAGTGGACGCGATGTTCACCCTCGAGGAGATCCGGGAGACGTTCGACATCGTCGACGCCGCTCCCGACACCGAAGCGATCGAGGACGGCGAGTACGACGGGACCTTCGATCTGGCGATCGAGACGGAGGCCGCCGACGTCGGCGAGACCATCGCCGCAATCGGCCGCGTCGAAGACGCGACGGCAGCGGAGATCGAACTCGAAGCTGGTGAGTCCGCGGACGCCGAGTCGGACGCTGGCGACGACGGCGGGAGCGATGTGGCCGGAAGCAGCGGCAAATCCGCTGGTGACATCCAGTCCGTCCGGGTGGACGTCGACCAGCTGGACGAACTGCACGGCCTCGTCGAGCAACTGGTGACGACACGAATCAAACTCCGACGGAGCGTGGAGGTCGACAACCGCCGAGCTGAGGACGAACTCGACGAACTCGACAAGATCACCTCCAACCTGCAGGACACCGTGATGGACATGCGTCTGGTCCCGATGAAGAAGATCGTCGGGAAGTTCCCCCGTCTCGTCAGGGACCTGGCGAGGGAGGAGGGAAAGCAGATCGACTTCCAGATCGTGGGCGACGACGTCGAGATCGACCGCACGATCCTCTCCGAGATCAGCGATCCGTTGATGCATCTGCTGCGCAACGCGGTCGATCACGGGATCGAGCCCCCGGAGGAGCGCGAGGCCGCCGGCAAGGACCCGACCGGCACCATCACCCTGGAGGCCGAACGCGAACGCGACCGGGTGAACGTCAAGGTCATCGACGACGGCAGTGGGATCGACCACGACGTCGTTCGGCGCAAGGCCGTCGAGAAGGGCATCTACACCGAGAGTCAAATCGAGGAACTCCCGGACTCGCAGGTGGCCGAACTCATCTTCCATCCCGGGTTCTCCACGAACGAGGAGATCACGGACGTGAGCGGTCGCGGCGTCGGGATGGACGTCGTCAACGACACCGTGGCCCGCCTGGACGGGACCGTCTCCGTCGACAGCGAGGAGGGCGAGGGGACGACGATCACGCTGACGCTCCCCGTCACGGTCGCCATCGTGAAGGTCCTGTTCGTCGAATCCGGTGGCGAGGAGTACGGCATCCCCATCAAATCCGTCGACGAGATCAGCCGGATGCGACCCGTCAAATCGGTCGACGGCGAGTCGGTCGTCACCTACGGTGACACCGTCTACCCACTCATCCGACTCGGCGACGCCCTGAACGTCCCCGGGGAGACGAGGAACGGCGAGGGGATGCTCGTGAAGGTTCGCGAATCCGAACGGCAGGTCGCCATCCACTGCGACGAGGTACGGGGCCAGGAGGAAGTCGTGGTCAAACCGTTCGAGGGGATCTTGAGCGGCATTCCCGGCCTCTCGGGCGCGGCCGTCCTCGGCGAAGGCGACGTGGTAACCATCCTCGACGTGGCCACACTCTAAATCATGTCAACGAAGATAGATATCCGCCAGTTACGGGACGTGAACGAACTCGCGAAGGCCGGGGCCGAGACGGTCGCCCAGCATCTCAACCAGTTGACGGGCGTCGAGACGGAGATGCAGATCACGAAGATCAACGTCATCGACGTCACGGATCTCGGCCGTCATCTCGGTCGGGACAAGATGGTCGGCGTGAACGTCCCGCTGTTGGAACCGCCACACGGCTCCGTCCTCATCCTCTTCGACGACGAGAGCGCGAAGACGCTCGCGCACACGATGGTCGGCGGGGAGTCGGATGGCGGTCCGGGCTACTCCGAGATGGAACGGTCTGCCATCCGCGAGGTAGGAAACATCATGACGAGTGGGTTCATCGACGGCTGGGCCGACGTCGTCGGTCGCACGATCGATATCTCCACGCCACAACTCCTCCGTGCAGGGGGCGAGGACATCGTCGATCACTGCGTCGACCCCGGCGAACACGAGATCGCGATGGTCTTCGACTCGACGCTGGAGGCGCCGGACGTCGACGTCGAAGCGACCATCTACTCGTTCCCCGACATCGAGGAGTTCGTCGCCCTCATCGACTCGATGTGACATGCGGGTAGACCTCGCCTCCCTCGGGACGTTCAATCGAATCGGCACCGCCGGCGCGCAGCGGGCAGCGGACGCCCTGGCGACCTTGACCGGCATGGAGACGTTCGTCGAGACGAACAAGATCAACTTCGCCCCCGTCGAGACGGTCTCGACGCTCTTCGGCGAGTCCGAGACGGCCGTGGGCATCGAATTCGACGGCGGTCTCGAGGGCCAGGCCCTGCTGGTGTTCGACGAGGCCAGTGCCGAGCAGGTGCTCTCCGAACTCGCGAGTGACGAAGCGGAACCGGATGGCGAGTATCTGCACGAGGTCGCGAACATCATGACGAGCAGTTTCGTCGATGGGTGGGCCGAACACCTGGACGAGGTCATCGACATCTCCACGCCGTCGACCGTCGACTCGGTTCCACGGTGGGACGACCATCCGGCGTTCGAGGCGTTCTCGTTCGTGTTTCAAAGCGATATCGCGATCGGGAGTTCGGGCCACGAATGTCGGTTCTATCTCGTTCCGGAACCTACCGGGTTCCTCGAGGCGATCCGGGCCGCTGGAGAGGAGTCCCCCGAGACGGACGTGAACGTCCGCGAGCTGTCGACGTTCATCCGTCTGACCGCGGCGGGGGCCGAGACCGTCGCAACCAACCTCGAGGCCATGACCGGCATCGAGACCGACGTGGCGGTCTCCCATCTCGACTTCATCCCGGTCGAGGACGTCCCAGGGGTCGTGGAGGCCGACCAGCACGTGGGAACGGTCTTCCAGTTCTCCGGGGCGATGGATGGCTATCTGGCCGTCCTCTTCGAAGACGAGGCGGCAAACACCATCGCCAGCGCGCTCATCCCGGCCGACCCCGACGAAGCGATGCGCCAAAGTGCGATCGAGGAGATCGGAAACATCACGGCGAGCGGGTTCGTCGACGGCTGGGCGAACGCGCTCGACACCACCATCGATCACTCGGTGCCGGATTTCGTCGACGACATGGGACGGGCCGTCCTCGAGTCCATCGCCGTCGAACTCGGGATGTCCCAGGAGTTCGCCTACGTCTTCGACGTCGTCCTCACAGCCGACGAGCCGATGACCTGTCGGCTGTTCGCCTTCCCGGAGGCCGATGGATTCAGGTCGCTCGTCTCCAGTCTCGACGCCGACCTCGACATCTCGAGCGTGGAGCGTGTCTAAAACGATGGTGCGGTCGACGGCCGGGCGAATCAGAGTCGGGGTCGCCGACATGGCCGTCACCGACGGCGAGGAGCCAGTCGTGACGAGTGGCCTCGGGTCCTGTGTGGCCGTGGTGATCCACGACGACGAGGGCAGGGGCGGAATGCTCCACGCCATGCTCCCGGAAGCGCCACCGGATTCGGACCGGGACGCGAAGTACGTCGATACCGGTATCGAGGCGCTCCTCGACGAACTGACGTCGATGGGGACGGATCCATCGGACGTCACCGCCAAACTCGTCGGCGGGGCGTCGATGTTGAAGATCGGCAACGGTTCGCCCGTCGGCGAGAAGAACGTGGCAGCGACGGAGGCGGTGCTCGCGGACCTCGGCATCGACGTCGTCGACAGCCGAACGGGCGGTGATGCCGGTCGGTCGGTCTCCTACGACCCGACGACCGGCGACGTGACCATTCGAACAGTCGACTCGGAGGAAGAAACCATATGAGTGCATTCGACAACCTGTTAGCGTTCATCGAGACGGAGACGACCTTTGCATCGAGTTACTACGACGAATCGTATCTCGACCGGCGCATCTCGGCCAGGATGCGTCGGACCGATAGCGATTCGTATCGTGAATACCACGACCGCTTGCGCGAGGACCCGGAGGAGCGAGACGAGCTTCTCGACACCCTCTCGGTCAACGTGACGAGTTTCTTCCGGGACGAGAAGGTGTGGACGGCCCTCCGATCGGTCGTCGCCGACCTCGCAGACTCCTCGCGGACGGTTCGCATCTGGAGTGCGGCCTGCGCGGACGGTCGCGAGCCGTACTCGCTGGCGATGCTCGCCCTCGACCTCGGATTGCGACCGCGACAGGTCGACATCCTGGCGACCGACATCGACGAGAACGCGCTCGACCGCGCCAGACAGGGCGTCTACACGAGCACCCGGACGACGGACCTCGACGACGAACTGTCCTTTCTCGATTCCCCGTCGTCGTACGTCGAGAAGGATGGCGATCAGATCGTCATCAGCGAGGAGACGAAAGATCTCGTCGATTTCCGCCGACACGACCTCATCACGGGCGACCCGAAGGACGGGTTCGACCTCGTGCTCTGTCGCAACGTCTGTATCTACCTCGACACCGAGTACAAACGGCCGATACTGGAGACCGTAAGCACGTCGCTCGGGCCGAGAGGGTACCTGGTCCTGGGACAGACGGAGACGCTCCCTCCCGACGTGAAAGAGCGATTCGAAGCGGCCGACCCACGACTCAGGATATACCGTCTGTCGGAATCCGACTAAGATAAGAGGGCCCCGAACACCAGCATGTACTACCTCGTGGCACCATGACCGACGGCGTCGTCGCAGACTTCACGACCGATGTCATCCCCGATACGGGCAGGTACGACGAACCCGTCCGCGGGCGGGTGCTCATGAATCGGGAGCAGGTCGTGATCGTGACCGCCGACGATCGGACGACCTTCGCCATCGACGACGTCTTCGATCTGGCATACGGGAGCGCCCCAGACGGGATGCGACGGTTCTTCGAGGACACGGTCACCGTCGCCTACGAGTCGGTCGGACAGAAACGGGTGGCACTCATCGAAGGGGCCGACGACGTCGTCGAGCGGTTCATGAATCTGCTGTTCAAGGGCGTCCTGAACGGGACCACGGTGACGGTCAAACACCCGGCACGGATCGGTGGACGGGTTACGGACGAGGCGTTTCGACGCGCCTCGCTGTACATCGCTCCGACGGAGGTCCGGTTCAAATCGGAGAATCCATTGGCGATAACGATCTCCTCGGTCTCCCATTTCGAGCGGGTCGAACGCGAGGTTCGCGGAACCGCTCGCCCCCTCCTGTCAGTCCGTCACGTCGATGCCGGTGACACCGTCACGACGGAGGTCGGTTTGACATCCGATCGGAAGATGAACGTCCTGGGTCGATACCTCCGGACCGAATACAGCCAGCTCAAAGAGCAACTCGCGGACGTCTCGCTCTCCGAGGAGGAGATCGAGGTGCTGGTGGGCCTCTACTCCGGCGCCTCGGAGGGCAATCTCGCTGCGATGCTCGGCGTCGATGCGAGTCGGGTCACCTACCTGCTCGACGCGCTGGTCGAGAAGGGACTGCTCGAGGAATCGAGCGGCGGCATGGCGCTCTCCCCGACGGGAACGCTCGCCGTCGGCGAGCACATCGAGGACGTCAACCTCTGATCACTCTTCGTTGATGACTTCGCTCGCGATGTTCCGGCCGCGGGTCTTCATCGCGACTTCTCGTCGGGTTCGGACCTCCTCGAGGATATCGAGTTCGATCAGTCGATCGTAGATCGACTCGACCTCGTCGACGTCCATCCCGAGGAAGTCGGGAATCTCGAACGCGGAGACGCCCGAATACAGTCCCATCAGGACGCGTTTCTCCGTCTCGGACAACTCCACGGAGCCCTGACTCTCCTTGACGCCTCGCTTGAACAGCGACTCCAGGACCGCCATGGCGTGGGATTTCCCGGCGAAGTAACTCTGAACGCTCGTCCCCTCCTGTGAGTGTTCGACCTTGATGATGGGGCGGGACTCTCCATTGACTTCTTGTTTGCCGGTGTCGACGCTCCCCACGTCGTCCAGGTCGATCGGGACGAACGACCCCGTCGAGAGGGCGACGTTCAACTGTTTGTCCTCGCCGTCGCTCACCTTCACGCGCGCCCGTTCGTACGACGTATCCTGGACGACGCCACCCTCGACTGCCGGGTGTTTGACGTGGACCTCCTCCTGATCCAACATCGCGCCGAAGAGCTCGAACTCGAAGGACTCCGTGTTCGACCCGACCGAGAGCAAGAGGACGCTCTCGGTCTTCAACTTGAGGCTGATGTAATCGGAGACCTTCGCGACCGTCTGGTTCACGTCGTACCGGCCGCTCAGACTGGCGATCTTCGAGAGCGGGACCGCCCGTTTCCCGTCGTTGCTCAACAGGATGATCCGCTTGTTGGAGAGGATGATTCGCCCAGGCGTCCACTCGGCGTCCTTCAGCCGTCGACCCTGCTTGACCGCCTGGAGGAACTTCCCCTTCGCGTCCTTGATCTTGTATTCCGACTCGCTCATCCGTCTGGACCCCCCAACCACCCGGTCGAACCCCCGAACCGACCCAGAAGCCCGCAGACTCCTCGGCCGTGTCGCATCGCTCGGGGCCTCGGCGGCACCATTATCGGTCTATCCTTCACGGGTTCGCTATATAACGCTTTACCCGGAGTCATCGTCGACGTGTTAGAAATTCATATCCCCGAGATCGTCGGGTTCGGACCTGATCTTCGACATGGCCGAGAAGGCGCGGCTTCGGACCTCCTCGCTCTCGGTGTCGTCGACCAGCCGTTCGAGTCGGCGTTTCGATCGCTCCCCGCCGACCGTCCCCAATGTGTACGCGGCCATCGCGACCGTGTCCTCGGACGTCGATTCGTCGATGGCAGTCAGCAGCGCCGTCTCGACGGTGCGACCACCGATCTCCGCGAGACTGGTCGCGGCGAACTGCTGGATCAAATGGTCCTCGTCGTCCAGGACGCCGATGAGCGCCGCGATCGCAGGCTTCTCGCTTTGCTCGCCGGCGACCCGCCCCAGCATCCACACGGCGTTTCGTCGCTGGTGGAGTTGTGTCCCCTCGTCGACGATCTCCGCGAGGGATTCGACGATACTCGGGTCGTCACTGGCGCTCATCCGTTCGACGATCGACTGTCTGAGTTCGTCGCTCTTCGAGGAGTCGACGTTCGAGAGGATCTCGATCAGCGAGAACACCGCTCCCCGACGGACGAGGTCGCTCTCGTCACCGAGCATGTCCACCAGGGTCTCGATCGGTCTCGCGTCGCCGAACCGCCCGAGGGAGGTGGCGACCGTCCGCCGCATCACCTCGTTGTCGTCGTCGGCGATGGAGAGCAACCCCTCCAGGGCATCGTCCCCGCCCAGATAGCCCAGCGCGTCCGCAGCCTCCCGCCTCACGGGCAACGGTTCGCCGTGCAGATGACCGACGAGTGCCCCCGCAGCCGTCGGCTCTCTGATCTGGCCGATAGCACGGGCGACTCGCGCCCGAACCCGCGGATCGGGATCCTCCAGCGCGGCCACCAGCGGTCGAACGGCGTTCTCGCTCCCGATCTGGCCCAGCACGTTCGCGGCGGCCATCCGGAGTTCGGGCGCCTCGGCGTCCAGGTCGCGAACGAACCGCTCCGCTTTCGCCCAGTCCGCCCCGGTGTCGGGGACGTCCCGCCCCAGTGCGGTGAGCAGCGCGTTGATCGCCTCCAGCGAGGTCAGCGCGTCGATCGCTGCCGCCCGGACGGCCTCGTTGTCGTCGTTTTGCACTGCCGAGACGAGCGACTCGATCCCGTCCTGGCCCGTCTCGTCGAGATTGCCGAGGATCTCCGCGGCCCGCTTGCGGATCGTGGGATTGTCACTCGACGTGAGCAACTCCCGGAGCGTCTCGACGTCCTTGTCGCGTTCGAGACCGAAGAGGGATGGCACTTCGTGAACGTACGAGGATATCGTATAAGTCGGTGTTGGTGGCAGTGAATCACTCTCCACCGACCTGCGGCTCGGCCCCATCCCACGACGGTTGAATCGATGCCGGCGCTGCGAGCGATGACCCAAGGACCATATAGTCGTCGTTGCATAGGCGACAGTATGACAGAGGACGACGGCCCCGTGGACGGGGCGTCACAGTCCGCCGACCCATCGGCGGAGTCGGGTGGCGGGCTTCCGGTTTCACGTCGAACACTGATCGCTGGCATCGCGGGTATCGGTGTCGGAACAGCCATCGGCGTCGGCTACGGGCTGATGGGCGATTCGGAAGACGGCCGGGAGATAGCACCCACCGAACCCGACGACGACGGCGAGGCGACGCTCGCCGAATTCCACTACATTCTCGAGGAGAGCGGGCCCGAGGAGGGTCGCCTGGACGTCACGCGTTTCCGGTATTTCGAGGAGGAGGACGTCATCGCGGTCAACTACCACACGCGTGCCGAAGAGGTGGAGGACGTTCCGCCACAGCGCCAGCACGTCCGGGAGGTCGGCCAGATCATCCGGATGTTCTCGGAGTACGTGGCGCAGAACGGCGAGCGCGGGTCCGTCGTTCACGCGCGCATCGAGAACCCGAGCGAACCGGCCGAGCAGCCGGATGGCTATCTGGTGCAACGGGAGTGGGTCAATCAGTACAACGACGAGGAGCTCTCTGGGGCCGAGATTGTAAATAAGGTCCTCGCCAGTGGCTACTTCGACGAGGCACTAGAGGACGCGATGGAAAACGGGACGACGTCTTCGGGTTCGGACGACGAATAAGTCGGAATCCGACTCGCGATTTTCCGAGGGTAGGTCGCGAGCGAGCCCGCTCTATCTCATTCGAAGTATCCGAAAACCGGAGATGCGGTCGTCCTTACAGCTGGACGGTGCCGCCCTGTTCACCGACGAGCGAATCGGGGACCTGGAGGTTCACGTAGCGCTGTGACCCGGAGTCGGTCGTGATCGTCAACTCTATCTGGTCGCTCTCCTCGAGGCGTTCGATTTCGAGATTGTTGAGGTGGGTGTCGCTGAGATCGGCGTCGACGTCGCTATCTTCCGTGTATTCCTCTTCAGCAACGACGCCTTGTTCGGGCGATGAGCTGTTCATAAGCAATCCGTTATCGAACTGATCGCCGCCATCATTGTCTAATTCACCACTGGTGTTCCAGTAGACCCCAGTGGGAATGACGATGTCGTAGCGGTCACTCTTGCTCGTCATGACCGTATCGTCCTCGGTCTCAGCGGTGACGGCGTTGACGAGGTAGACGTTTTCGTAGTACTCACGTTCAGTTTCGAGCTGGTTGCTTTCGTTGTGCTGGGAAGACGTGTGGACGAGGTTGGCGAAGTCGTCCTCACCCACGTACTGGATGGACAGCCCAGAGAGGTCCACGTCAGCGGCTCCGGGTGATTTTTGGACGGTCACCCGCATCTGGTAGCCTTCGGGTGAATCCTCCGTATCATACGAGGAGTTCTCACTAGCGTCGGTTGTCGGGTCGTACGTTTCGTTAATCGATGCTGGATCGTTGATATCAGCGACCGCACCCAGGACGTTGATGTTGTTCGCGACTTGGTCTGTACTGTCGGTGCCGGTGTCCTCGGCTTGCGTCTGGAGGAAGCCGGCGGTGTTGATGAGGACGCCCGCAGCGATCGCGGCGACCAGGACCATCGCGATGAACACGATGAGCGTCCCGATCCCGACCTGACCGCGGGAATCCTCGTCCGTGATGAATTCGAACATTGGTTTATGAGGTAGTTGTGTGGTGAATTTGGTTACAGTTGGACGGTTCCGCCTTCCTCTCCGACGAGGGAGTCGGGCATCTGCAGGTTCACGTATCGCTGTGAACCGGAGTCCGTTGTGATGGTTAGTTCGACGGCGTCACCTTCTTTGAGCGTATTCAGGTCCGTATTGTCTAGGGTTTCATCCTCTTCGTCCCCATCCACCAGATTGATGTCAACATCGGAGTCGGGTTCGAATGGTTCGTTTGCCACTTCGTAGGATTCACCACCCCAGTTCGTCGAATTATTCAACGAATCGGGAGTTGTACTATTGTTGAAGGCTACCCCAGTGGGAATGACGATGTCGTACCGGTCACTTGTGGAGGTCATGACGGTGTCGTCCTCGGTTTCGGCAGTCACCGGTTGGATGAGGTACACATTGGTGTAGTTCTCTCCCGAATCTAGTTCACCGTCATCGTTGTGTTGTGCCGTTGCGTGAACGATATTCGAGAACGAATTCTCTCCAACGTATTGGATGGACAGGCCAGAGAGATCCACGTCAGCAGCACCAGGGGATTTCTGGACCGTTATCCTCATTTGGTAGGCCTCCGGG
>JBNJDE010000054.1:0-14571 GCA_051744605.1 Halobacteriota archaeon | reverse complement strand
GAACGTCGCGGAGACGCCCGTGCTCGCGCTCTCCACGGGGACGAACAACGTGGTTCCGACACCCGTCGAGGGAACCGTGGCCGGGGGCGCGCTGGCCCTCTACGCCACCGGCGCTGTCGACGACGCCGTCGTCACCGACCATACGATGGTCGCGGCGACGGTCCGCGGCGAGGACGCCGATCGATCGGTGAAGGGCGTCGCGACCCTGGGTATCGTCGATCGGTCGTTCGTCGGGACGCGCGCCGTCCTGAACCCGAGCGAATACCTCGCGGGCGTCGTCTCCCGCGCCAGTCAGGGTGAAGTCGGCCTCTCCGGGATCGTCGGAGGCTGTCTCTCCCTCGAGGCGGCGGACGACGACGGCGCCGGCGTCACCGTCGCTGCGGACGCGAGTCGCACGGTCCGCGCCATCACGATGCCCGGCGTCGTTGATACGGTCGGTGTCGAGGCGTGCGAACGGATGGCTCCGGGCGAGACGATCGAGGTTTCGGTGGACGAGGCCGTGATCAGCGTCGATGGCGAACGACACGTCGAAGTGCAAAACGCGACGATCGAAGCTGGCCCCATCGCCGAGACGGTTCGTCTCATCGACGTGGAGGCCGTCTACGAGCGCGGTCCGTTCCAGTAGAACGGGACGGCCCGTTCCAGAAGCGACGATTCCGTTCCAGAAGCGACGATCCCGTTTCAGAGGGGACGATCCTTCTCTGGCGACGCGATTACGGCCGCTCGACGGCGATCTCCACCGGAAGGTCCTCGCGGAGGAGTAACGCGACGTGACACTGCGATTCTGCTTCGTCGACGAGGGCCGTCAGCGTCTCGTCGTCCACCGAGGGGGCGTCGACGACCACTAGCAGTTCGATCGCTTCCACCGAGCCGGACTCGGGTCTGATCGCCCCATCGACGTCGATTTCACCGAGTTCGTACCCCGCTTCCATCGCCACGTTTCGGAGGGTGAGCGCGAGACAGGACTGCAGCGAGCCGAGGAAGATCTCCGGCGGGGTCGGAGCGGATTCGATGCCGAACGGATACTCGTACTCGCCCAGGCTGAACGTCCCCTCCGTCCCCGGTTCGTTGATCGTGACTGCCCGACGCGGGGCGTCTTCGAACGACGACGGGAGGTCGCTGGCGCTCTCAGTCCCACTCGGTTCCGCGCTCGTGTCTCCCTTGTCGCCGACGAGTAGCGACCAGGGCTGTTCGAGTCGCTCGACGAGCGCGTCGAGGAACCGTGCCGCGTCGGCCCCGTCGACGACACGGTGGTCGAACGACAGATCGAGCGGGAGGACCGGTCTCGAGGTGGCGGTTCCGTCCTCGACGGTGACGCGTTCGTCCAATGCGTCGACGCCGAGGATCGCGATCTGGGGCGGATTGATGATCGGATCGAACGATTCGACGCCGAGGTGACCGAGATTCGAGACCGTGAACGTCCCGCCGCTCAGGTCGTCCATCGTGTACTCGCCCGCCAGCGTCTTCTCGGCCTTCTCGCGGCGAACCGTGGCGATCTGGCCGATCGATTTCTCGTCGACGGCCGGCACGACCGGTGTCACGAGCCCCGCATCGACGTCGACGGCGACGTTGATGTTGTGCTCCTCGTAGCGGATGTGTTCGCCGTCTTCGTAGGTCGCGTTGAATGCCGGGTACTCCGAGAGCGTCTCCGAGAGCGCCGCCAGCAGGAGGTCGGTCATCGATACGTCGGCTGCAAACGCGTCGTCCGCCGCCGCCGTCGCCTCCAGTAACGCCGTCGCGTCCGCGCTGCGGTGAACCGTGACGTGGACGGCGTTCCGATAACTCTCGCCGAGTCGACGGGCGATCGTCGAGCGCATTCCGCTGAACGTCTCGCGCTCGGTGACCGTTCGCGTCGCTGCGCCGGCCGGGGCTTCCTGGGACGGTTCGCCGGCTTCGGCAGCCGCTTCTACGTCCTCGGCCGTGATCGCTCCGTCCGGCCCCGTCCCCTCGACGGTGCCGAGGTCGACGCCGAGTTCGTCCGCTCGCTGTTGCGCTCGCGGAGAGACGCGGGCTTCGCCGGCGGGGCCGGCTTCGGCAGCCGCTTCCACGTCTTCGGCCGTCACGGCACCGCCGGGCCCCGTCCCCTCGACGCCGGCGAGCGACACGCCGAGTTCCTCGGCGCGCTGTTGGGCGCGGGGACTGACGCGGTCCGGCTGGTCGCCGGCTGCGGCCTCCGTCGACGTCGCCGCGCCGCCCGTGCTAGGGGCGGTCGCGTCGGCCGGTTCGGCGCTACTCACGGTCTCGCTCGTGTCGAGTTCCTGCTCGGCCTCCGCAACCAGTTCCTCGATGTCCGCGTCCGGATCGGCCACGATTCCCAGCGGAGCGCCGGGCTCGACCGTCGTCCCCGCCTGGACGAACACCTCTCGCAGGACGCCGGCTTCCCGAGTTTCCACGGTCTTCGTCGTCTTCTCCGATTCGATATCGAGGAGCTGCTCCTCGGCACCGACCTCCCCCGAGACGTCGACGTGCCACTCGAGGACCGTCCCCTCTTTCATCTCCAGTCCGAGTTTCGGCATCCGTACGATGTAACCCATATGCTGATATTGGTCTCCACCACCATAATAGCATCCCACCGACAGAAAGTGGTAGACTGCGTGGGTTTCGGCCGGCCGACGATCGACCGTTGCTCGGTTTGCGGGCGCACGCACGGCGTCGCCAGCAGCCCTTCTCAGACGACGTGCTCGACGTCGTACGATCCCAGCTGTCGGACCCAGCCGTCGGGGGCCAGCGCCTCGAGGTCGGCGATGGCTTCCTGGGTTCGGTCCTCGTACAGACCCGCCGCGATGTCGACGTGGAACATGTAATCGCCGAGTCGCTCTCCGCTCGGCCGGGACTCCAGTCGGGACAGGTTGATGTCCCGTTCGGCGAACGGCTGGAGCAGCTCCAGGAGCAACCCGGGGTAGTTCTCGTTCGGATAGACGACGAGCGTCGACTTGCCGCCCGCCGGTGATCGCTCGTCGGGCCCGGCGACGACGAAGAACCGGGTCGCGTTGGAGGTCCGGTCCTGGATGTCCTCGGCGAGCACCGTGAGTTTCTCGTCGGCGTTGTCGGGGTGGCCGATGCCGGCCACACTGTCGTCCTGCCGGGCGCGTTCGACCCCTCGGGCGGTGCTCGCGACCGCCTCGAGTTCGACGTCGGGGTGGTTCGCCTCCAGGTACTCCCGGCACTGGGCGAGGGCCTGGGAGTGGCTCGCGACCGTCTCGAAGTCCCCGTTCTGGGCGAGGAGCGCGTGCCGGATGGGGGTCACGACCTCGCGGACCACCGAGACCTCGAGGTCGGCGAGCGCGTCGAGAGTCTCGGTGACGCTCCCCTCGATGCTGTTCTCGATGGGGACGACGCCGCGGTCGAAGTCGCCGGCGGCGACGCCGTCGACGATCTCGTAGACCGATTCTCGGAAGGTGATCTCGCCGTCCGCGACGGCGGAGGCGGCCCGGTGGGAGTAGGTGCCGGCCGGGCCCAGGGTGACCGTCTTCATGCGACGGCCTACTCGGGTCTGGGTCAAAAGGGCGTCGCCGACCTCAGTCGCCGTGCGAGACGGTCGCCGATGGCGACTCCTGACGCTTCGTGGACGTGAGCGCCTCGATGGCCGGTGGTCCGAGCGGAATCGTCAGTCCCCGCAGTGCACCGAGGCTGTGGACGAGCATGACCATTCCCCAGAGCGTGAGACCGACGAACAGCAGGCCGGGGACGACGGCCGGCAACCCGACGACGTCGTGGAGGCCCGCGGTCACGAGCGTCGTGCCCCCGACCGGACCGATGAGGAACTCGAAGGCAGGTTCGTAGACCAGCGTCACGCTCCAGGTCCACAGCAGCGCGCCCAGGAACAGCGACCAGGCGCCGAAGAACGGATTCAGCGCGCCGACCATCCCCATCGAGTCCAGGAGCAACATCGTTCCTGGACCCCACATGAACAGGAGACCGAAGGTCGTCATCAGGGTGCCGCCACTGGACTCGCCGCGTTGTAGCTGGACGAGGCCGGTCGCGACCTGTGCGATACCCCCGACGATGCCGATGGTGAACACCAGCGCGTCGTGGCCGGGTCCCCACCAGCCGAGAAACGATCCCGCGAACGCGAGATTGATTCCTGCGAGAGCGGCGAACCCGATTGCGCTCGGATCGCCCCACTCAGTGGTTCGTGTCATTGGACATGTGGGGGTTGCCCGTCTCCCGATTAAAACATTTCGGGGAAGTGATACATCTATCACGAAGGATTGCCATCGAACACGGTCTTTCCGAAGAATTCGGTAGGGTAGCGGCGCAGCTGGTGGGAATTCGGCCGGAACGTTCGTGATGGATATCTGAAATAGGATGCGCGCGGACGGTGTGCTCCCCTCGCCTCGCAGGGACTATCGGTTGACGGTGTGGATGGCGTGCCCGAGGGCGTGTTCGGCGGCCTCCCGGACGCTCTCGGAGAGCGTCGGGTGGGTGTGGATGGTGCGCCCCACGTCCTCGAGGGTGGCCCCCATCTCGACGGCCAGCCCCAGCTCTGCGATGAGTTCCGAGGCCTCCGGGCCGACGACCTGGGCGCCGAGGACGAACCCCGAGTCCTCGTCCGCCACGATCCGGACGAACCCATCTGGGTGCCCGGTCGTGAGAGCGCGTCCGTTCGCGCCGAAGCGGAACTTCCCGACGGCGGGGTCGAACCCGGCGTCCTCGGCCTCGGCTTCGGTCATCCCGACGGTCCCGATCTCGGGATCCGTGAAGACGGCGGCCGGGACGGCCTGGTGGTCGAGTGCCGACGGCTCGCCGGCGATCACCTCCGCGGCGACGGCGCCCTCGGCGCTCGCCTTGTGAGCCAGCATCGGCTCGCCCGCGACGTCACCGATGGCGAAGACGTGATCGACGTCGGTTCGTGCTTCGTGGTCGGTCTCCAGAAAGCCGTCGTCGTTCGGTTCGAGGCCGATCGCCTCGAGGTTCAACGTGTCGGTGGCTGGCGTTCGGCCCACGGCGACGATGGCCTTCTCGGCCTCGTAGGTCGATTCCTCGCCATCGTCGGTCTCCGTGGTGACGACGATGCCATCCTCGGTCTCCGCCCAGTCGGCCGCCGCCTCGCCGAAGGCGAACTCGATGCCGAGGTCGTCGGCCCGCCGTTTGACCGGCCGCACGAGATCCGACTCGTACCCTGGGAGGACGTCGTCCAGCATCTCCACCACCTGGACGTCGGTTCCGAGTTTAGCCAGCACGGTCGAGAGCTCCATCCCGATGTATCCGGCGCCGACCACGACCACGCGCTCGGGGATCTCCTCGAGGTCGAGGGCGTCTCGGGAGGAGAGGACGTGTTCGCCGTCGAACTCGAAGCCGGGGACCTCGATGGGGCGCGACCCGGTCGCGACGATGGCGTGCTCGAACTCGTAGGACTCCGAGCCCTGCCCCTCGCCGCCGTGTGCGACACGGAGGGTGTTCTCGTCGCCGAACTCCGCGCGGCCCTCGACGAGATTCACGCCGTTGGCCTTACAGAGCTTCTCGACGCCGCCGGTCAAGTCGTCGACGACGCCGTCCTTCCAGGTCTTCATCTCGTCCATGCGGACCTCCGGGTCCGCGTAGACGCCCATCTCCTCGGCGTGACCGGCGTCGTAGGCCCTGTCGGTTGCGCTGATGAGCGCCTTCGAGGGGATACAGCCGTAGTTCAGACAGACGCCGCCGATGGCGTCCGCTTCGATGAGCGTTACGTCCAGGCCGAGTTGGCCGGCGCGGATGGCGGCGACGTAGCCGCCCGGGCCCCCACCGACGATGGCCAGTTCCGTTCCAGTTGCGACGTCTCCGACGACCATTATTTCAATAGGAGTAGCGAGGGTGTTTCAAGGTATGCCATTACCTCGTTCGTGAAGGCGGCCGCGTCCGCCCCGTCGACCACCCGGTGGTCGATGGATAGCGACAGGGGGAGCGTCGGCCGGGCGACGACGTCGCCGTCCTCGGCGACCGGTCGCTCGTCGATGGCACCCAGTCCGAGGATCCCGACTTCGGGATAGTTGATGATCGGCGTCGCGTACTCGCCACCGATCGCGCCGAAGTTGGTGATCGAGAAGGTGCTGCCCTGGAGGTCCTCGAGGGCGATGGTGCGCTCGCGGGCCTCCTCGGCGAGCCGATTCACCTCCTCGGCGATCTCGAGGACCGACTTCGAGTCCACGTCGTCGACGACCGGTACCATGAGGCCGGCCTCGGTCGCGACGGCGACGCCGATGTTGTAGTAGTGCTTGCGGACGACCTCCCCGGCCTCCTCGTCGAGGCTACTGTTGAGTTCGGGGAACTCCTTCAGCGCGGCGACGATCGCCTTCATCACGAACGGCATGTAGGTCAGCCTGACGTCCTGCGCCTCGGCGTGTGGTTTGAGCCGTTCGCGCACTGCGACGAGTTCGGTCACGTTTACCGTGTCGTGGTGGGTGACGTGGGGCGCGGTGTACTTCGACTCCTCCATCTTGTCGCCGATGGTCTTCCGGACGCCCTTGTACGGGATCCGCTCCTCGCGCGGCCCCGTCTCGCCGGCGGCGACGGTCGCCGCGTCGGCGGCCTGGGCGGCCTGCTGGCCCTCGGCGTACTCGCGCACCGCCTCGGCGGTCACGAACGCCTCGCCGTCCCGCCGTTCGACGGCCGGCACCTGGTCGATATCGACGTCCAGGTCCTTCGCGACTCCCCGCGTGGCGGGCGCGGCCAGGGTCCGGTCGCGGTCGGCGGCCGGTTCGGGACTGGGCGCCGGTTCCGTCGACGTGTCGGGCGCGGATTCGGATTCCGCCGTCGGTTCCGCGGCGGGTTCCGCCCCCGGCGTCTCCTCGACCGTTTCCCCGTCCGCGGCGGCCCGGACGTCGCCCTCCGTCACCCGGCCGCTCGGGCCGGTTCCGGTCACTGCGCCGATGTCGACCTCGAGTTCGCGGGCCAGCGTTCGAACGCTCGGCGGGGCGAAGGTGCGACCGCCGGTGTCCGGGGCCGCCTCCACGTCGGTCTCCGCGTCCGCGGTTTCGGCGTCGGCCCGTGCTTCGGCCGCTTCCCCGTCCGAATCGCCCGTTGGCTCTGGGGCCTCGGCGACGTCCTCGCCTTCGAGGGCGAAGGTCACGATGACCTCGCCGACCTCGACCATGGTGCCGGCCTCGTAGTGGAGCTCCTGGACGGTGCCGTTCACGGGGGAGGGGACCTCGACGACGGCTTTGTCGGTCTCCACCTCGGCGACCGGCTGGTCCTCGGAGACCGGGTCACCGACCTCGACGAGCCAGGAGACGATCTCGCCCTCGGCGACGCCCTCGCCCACGTCGGGGAGTTTGAATTCGCGGGGCATGGCTCAGAAGTCCACGGCCTCCCGGATGCCGTGTGCGATGCGGGCGGGCTCTGGGAGGTAGTAGTCCTCGAGCGCGTACAGCGGATAGGGAACGTCGAACCCGGTGATCCGCTTGACCGGTGCTTCCTGATAGAGCAGCGCTTCCTCCTGGATGATGGCGGTGATCTCAGCCCCGAGACCGCCCGTACGCGGCGCTTCGTGGACGACCGCGGCCCGGCCGGTCTTCTGGAAGGACTCGACGACGGCGTCCTTGTCCAGTGGCGAGAGCGTCCGGAGGTCGACGACCTCCACGTCTATCTCGCCCTCGAGGTCCTCGGCGGCCTCCAGGGTCGGGCGGGTCATCGCCCCCCAGGTGAACACCGAGATGTCGGTCCCCTCCCGGCGCACGGCGGCCTCGCCCAGCGGGACCTCGTAGGTGCCCTCTGGGACTTCCTCGCGGAACGAGCGGTAGATCTTCTTCGGTTCGAGGAAGATGACGGGGTCGGGGTCGTCGATGGCCGAGATGAGCAGCCCCTTCGTGTCGTGGGGCGTACTCGGGATGACGACCTTGAGGCCAGCCTCGTGGACGTAGAACGCCTCCTTGGACTCCGAGTGGGACTCGGGGGCACGGATGCCACCGCCCATCGGGGCGCGAAGCACCATCGGCACCTCGTACTTTCCGCGACTCCGCGTTCGCAGGCGTGCGGCGTGGCTCACGATCTGGTCGAAGGCCGGGTACATGAACCCGGAGAACTGGATCTCCGGGACCGGTTTCAGACCGTAGGCGGCCATGCCGATGGCCGTCCCGATGATGCCGGATTCCGCCAGCGGCGTGTCGATGACCCGGTCCTCGCCGTATTCGTCGAAGAGGCCCTCCGTGGCGCGGAAGACGCCACCGTTCTTCCCGACGTCCTCGCCCATGACGATGACGTCGTCGTCTTCGGCCATCTTGTCGTGCAACCCGTTGCTGACCGCCTGAACGAGGGTGAGATTCTGCGTCATATCATTCCTCCAGGAGTGCGTCGTCGCCGTACGTTTCTCGGATGGCCTCGAAGGTCTCCAGCTGTTCGCGGACGCGTTCGGGCATCTCCTCGTAGGCGTGCTCGAACATCGCGGTCGGTTCCGGCCGCTCGTGGCTCTCGGCCGTGTCGATGGCGTCGGCGACCGCCGTCTCGACCTCCTCGGTTATCGCCGCTATATCCGCCTCGGTCAACCGGCCGGTCTCGAGGAGGTACGTCTCCAGCCGCGGGATGGGGTCCTTTTGCTTCCACCGTTCGACCTCGTCCTCGTCGCGGTAGACGGTCGGGTCGTCGGCGGTCGTATGCGCGCCGAAGCGGTACTGGACCGCCTCGATGAGCGTCGGCCGCAGTTCGTCTTCCTCGGGGTCTTTCGTCTTCTTCACCGCCTCGCGGGTCACCTGGTAGACGGCCAGCGGGTCCATCCCGTCGACCTGGACGCCGTCGAAGCCGTAGGCCGTCGCCTTCTGGGCGATGGTCTTCGAGGCCGTCTGCCGTTCTCTGGGGACCGAGATGGCCCACTGGTTGTTGTTGCAGAAGAAGACGGTCGGCGTGTCGAAGACCCCCGCGAAGTTCATCCCCTCGTGGAAGTCGCCCTCCGAGGTCGCCCCGTCGCCGAAGTAGACGATGAACGATTTGTTCTCCCCTTTGAGCTTCGACGCCCAGGCCGCGCCGACGGCGTGGGGGATCTGGCTGGCGATGGGGACGGCCACCGTGAAGAGGTTCGTGTCCTCCTCGATGGCGTTGCCCTCCTCGCTGCCCATCCAGTAGAGCAACGTCTGCTCGAGCGGTAGTCCCTGGACCAGCGCCGCACCGTGTTCGCGATAACTGGGAAACAGCCAGTCCTCGTCGTCGAGGGCGAACGCGCTCGCGATCTGGGCCCCCTCCTGGCCCGACAGCGGCGGGTAGGTCCCCATACGCCCCTGGCGCTGGAGACTCACCGCTCGCTGGTCGAAGTGCCGCGAGAGCTTCATGTACCGGTACATCTCGACCAACTCCTCGTCCTCCAGGTCCGGCTCGGTCGCTCCGTCGACGAGCGAACCGTCCTCGTCGAGAATTCGTACCCGGCTGTCCGGGTCGCGGTGCAGGATCGACGTCACGGGAACCCCCGTCCTGACATAGTACACTCTCCCGCCCCTGACACTATAGGGTTTTCGTCACCAATATTCGTGCTGTACACCCACGGGACGTATTATCGCGCCTTCGTCCACTGGTGCAGTGAAAAAGCTGATGACCATCACTGTTACTGGATAAATGTGGGCATATGTACGAATGCCGCCGGGTCCGGAGGGACCGATTCGACGTTCGTTCAGGGGCCCGCCGATGCAGCGCGCGCGTCCTGGCGGGCCTCCTCTATCGTCTTCCCGTCCTGGAGGACCGCCTCCACGAACAGTTCGCCGGCCCGGTAGGAAGAACGGACCATCGGCCCACTGGCGCAGTACAGGAAGTCGAGTTCGTCCTCGGCGACTCGCCGCCAGGTCTCGAACTTCTGGGGGTGGACGTACTCCTCGACGTCGAGGTGGCTGGGCGACGGGCGGAGGTACTGGCCCAGGGTGACCACGTCGACGCCCACCTCGCGGAGGTCTGCCATCGTCCGGTAGACCTCGTGGTCGTACTCGCCCAGGCCGAGCATGATCGAGGTCTTGGTGTAGACGTCCGACTCGCGGTCGACCTGCTCGAGGACCCCCAGCGACTGCTCGTAGCCCGCCCGGCGGTCGCGGACCGGCCACTGGAGGCGTTCGACCGTTTCGACGTTGTGGGCGATGACGTCCGGACCGGCGTCGATGATCTGTCGGACCAGGTCAGGTTCTCCCTGGAAGTCCGGGATGAGGACCTCGACGAGGACGCTCGGGTGGCGCCGTTTGATCGCCCGGATGGTCTCCGCGAAGTGGCCCGCACCCTGGTCCGGCAGGTCGTCCCTGTCGACCGAGGTCAGGACGACGTAATCGAGGTCGATCTCGGCGACGGCCGCCGCCACGCGCTCCGGTTCCCGCTCGTCGAGGGGGTCCATGCCGCCGGTCTCGACGTCGCAGAAGTTACAGCCACGGGAGCAACGCTCGCCCATCAACATGAACGTGGCCGTGCCCGGCCCGTCGGCGCCGGACCAGCACTCGCCCATGTTGGGACAGGAGGCCTCCTCGCAGACGGTGTGGAGGTCTCGCTCGCGAAGGGAGGATTTGATGTCCGTGAAGGACTGCCCCGACCGGGGTCGCATCTTGAGCCAGTCGGGTTTCCGTCGGCTCATACGTCTATATTCGTCGCTGTAGCCAAAAACGTGTGGGCCGGCGACCCCCGAATCCGTCGGCCGTGCTACCTGTCCGAAATCGAGACATTAATGCTGGGGCGGTGTGCCAGACACAACCCGCCCGTGTCGAGGTTCGATCTCACGAGCGAGGACATCACGAACGGGTCGCTCCGGCGAGCGCTGGCGGTGCTCGCGACCCCCATCCTCGTTCAACAGTCCGTCCTGGTCGGCCAGCAACTCGTGGACGTGTTCTGGCTCGGTCGACTGGGCCCCGACCCCGTCGCGGCCGTCGGTCTCGTCGCTCCCATCATCGGCTTGCTGACGGTCGGATCGTACATCGCCTACACCGGCGGGCAGGTCCTCGTCTCCCAGCGGGTCGGAGCGGGGGAGGCCGCCGCCGCACGCCGGGCGGGCGTCCACGCCGTCGCCTTCGTCGGCGTCGTCAACCTCCTGTTCGCCACGGTGATCGCCGTCGGCGCCCCGACCGTGGTCGGTCTCTTCGACGCCGGCGAACGGGTCGCGGCGTTCGCCGCGACCTACCTCGCAATCCTGGGGTTCGCGCACGTTTTCGGCGGGATGAGCGACGCCATCGAGGCGGCGTTCGTGGGGTGGGGCGATTCGCGGACGCCGATGGTCGTCAACCTGACCGCCGTTGGCACGAACGTCGCCCTCGACCCCGTCTTGATCTTCGGCTGGGGTCCCTTCCCGCGGATGGGCATCGCCGGCGCGGCGGTCGCGACCATGGTCGGCTACGCCCTCGGACTGGCCGTCGCCATCGGGGCGACGACCCGGGAGCGGACGCCGTTCTCGTTCACCCGCGACGCCCTCGTCTTCCGAATCGGGACGGTTCGCGAACTCGCGCGGGTGGGCGTCCCCCGAGCGGGCCAGGAGGTCGGGCGGCAGGTCGCCCGTCTGGCGGTCGTCGCGGTGGTCGCCGGGGTCGCCGGGGCGGCCGGGCTCACGGCCTATACGGTCGGTGCGCGCATCGCGTCGGTCGCGTTCGTCCCCGCGATGGCGCTCGGTAGCGCCGCCACGAGCCTCGTCGGACAGAACCTGGGGGCGGACCAGCCGGCGCGGGCCCACCGCGCCACCTGGCTCGGGGTGACCGCCGGGACGACCCTCATCGGGGCGGTCGGTCTCGTCCAGTTCTTCCTCCCGGTCTCCATCGCCCACCTCTTCGTCCCGGGGCTCGCCGGACAGGCGCTCGTGCTGACGGTGGGCTATCTCCAGATCCTCGCGCTCGGGTACTGGGCGCTCGGGGCCATCTGGACGGTGCAGGCCGGTTTCGACGGGGCCAGTCGGACCGCGATACCGATGGCCGCGACGCTCGCCCAGTACTGGGGGATTCGCGTGCCGGCCGCGATCGTCGGCGCCTACGTCCTCGGCGTCGGCGTGTGGGGGGCGTTCTGGGGCGTCACCCTCTCGAACGTGGTCGCCGCACTCGGCCTCGGCGGGTACTTCTCGTACGCGATCCGCCAGGGGATGTACGACCGCGCGGCCGACCGTTCGGGCGTCCAGGACGCCGACTGAACGGGGCTGGCCCGCGAGGGAAACGCCTTTGCGCGTACCGCCCCTCCCACAGGACAGATGGAGGTCGCCGAGGTCGTCCCGGAGTTCGCCGAGGCGTTTTCGTTCGAGGAATTCAACGCGATGCAACGGGCGGCGTTGCCCGCGTTGCTGGAGACCGACGCCAACGTCGTCGCCAGCGCGCCCACCGCGAGCGGGAAGACCGCCCTCGCGGAACTCGCCATCGTGGACGCCCTCCGCGAGGACGGCACCGCCCTGTTCGTCGCGCCGATGCGAGCGCTCACCAACGAGAAGGAATCCGAGTGGGAGCGCTTCGAGGACCTGGGCTACTCGGTGTACGTCGTCACGGGCGAGCGGGATTTCAACCCCCGCCGGGCCGCCCGGGCCGACGTGCTGGTGATGACCCCGGAGAAGGCCGACTCGGCGACCAGAAAGCACGACTCCCCGCGCTACTCCTTCGTCACGGCGGTGGACGTGGTGGTCATCGACGAGGTCCACCTGCTGGACTCGGCGTCCCGCGGGAGCGTCCTGGAGGTCGTCGTCTCCCGTCTCCGACGGCTCGCCGACCCCCGCATCGTCGCGCTCTCCGCGACGATGAAGAACGTCGACGACGTGGCGGCCTGGCTGGACGCCCCGAGCGAGGCGACCTTCGACTTCGGCGACGAGTACCGACCGGTCGACCTGCACGCGGGCGTGCGGACGTACACGCACGGAGAAAACGCGTTCGCCGACAAGTATCGGCGACTGTTCACCGCGATGGACCTCGCCGAACCGCACCTCCGGGAGGACGGGCAGGCGCTCGTGTTCGTCTCCTCCCGGCAGGACACGGTTCAGGCGGCGAAGAAGGCCAGAGACGAGATCGGGGAGCGCGACATCCCCATCGCGACCCGCGGGGAGTACGACTTCCACACCGAGACGCAGGCGCTGGAGAACGCCACGCTGCGCCAGTCGGTGCTCGACGGCGTCGCCTTCCACCACGCCGGGCTCTCGAAGAACGACAAGGACCTCGTCGAGGAGTGGTTCAAGCAGGGGCAGATCCACCTGCTGTTCTCCACGTCGACGCTGGCCTGGGGCGTGAACCTGCCCGCCCGTTGCGTGGTCATCCGCGATACGAAACTCCACGACCCCCTCGAGGGGGAGGTCGACATGAGCCCCCTCGACGTCCTCCAGATGATCGGTCGGGCGGGCCGCCCCGGCTACGACGACGTGGGCTACGGCTGGGTGGTCTGTGACGGCGCGGACGCCGACCGCTACCGCCGCCTCCTTCGCGACGGGAAGGCCATCGAATCGCGTCTCGCGGACGACCTGGCCGAACACCTCAACGCGGAGATTGCCATGGGGACCATCCACGGCCTGGACGACGTGATGGACTGGCTGGAGACCACCTTCTTCTACCATCGTGCCCAGAGCGTCCCCGACGCGTACGACTACGGGTCGATCCGCGAGCGGGTACGGTCGATCCTGGACGGCCTCCTCGAGCGCGGGTTCATCGAGACCGGCGAGGACCTGGGCCTCTCCCCGACGACGCTGGGCGTGCTCGCCTCGACGTACTACCTCCACCTCGACACCGCCGAGCGCTTCGCCGACCTCGCCGAGGCCGACCCGACCGAGCGCGACGTCCTGCGAGCGGTGGCCCGGGCGAGCGAGTTCGACAGCGTCAGCGCGCGACAGGCCGAGCGCGACGCCATCGACGACGTCCTCGACTCGGGCGAGAAGACCCTCGAACCGGGCGCGAGAAAGGTCTACGCCATCCTCACCGGGAGCATGGACGGGTCGATCCCACCGGAGTTGCGTTCCGATGCCTGGGTCATCCGGCAGAACGCCCTCCGTCTCGTCGCGGCCCTCGGCGAGTTCTTCGGCCGCTACGACCGGCCCGCCGCGGCGAACCTGGCGGCTCGACTGGAGGCGCGTATCGAGACCGGCGTCCCCTCGGAGGCGGTGGGGCTCACCGCGCTCGACGGCGTGGGCTCGGGCCGGGGGCACCGTCTCGCCCAGGCCGGCATCACGGATCCGGAATCGGTCAGGGCCGCCGGCGTCTCGGGCCTCGTCGACGCTGGCCTCTCCGAGGGCGTCGCGGAGAACGTCCTCGAGCAGGCTCACGACCTCCCGGCCATCGCGATCGACTGGGGCGACTTCCCCGAAGCCATCGACCGAGGCGACAACGACATGCGCGAGGTGACGGTCACGAACGAGGGGGCCGGGGCGCGCGTCGGCGTGGCGGTGACGGTCAACGGGGTCGAGATGACCCGCGACGAGACGTATCTCACCGACGAGACGACCGTTCCGGTGGGCGTGTTCGGGGCCACCGACGACCGACTGACCTACACGGTCACGGTGACCTTCCCGACCCTTCCGCTTCGCGCCGTCCGCGAGGAGCGCGTCGTCGCGGTGACGGCGACCCGGGCGAACCTTTAGATACGGAGACCGGCCCAGGGCGGTTCATGCAGCAATCCATCCGGGTGTACGCCGGGCGCTGTACCGTCTCCGAGAACGACGCGACCCAGGACGGCGAGGTGGTGGCGCTCGTGAAGCCGGAC
>JBNJDE010000053.1:0-14639 GCA_051744605.1 Halobacteriota archaeon | reverse complement strand
CGAAGCAACCGAACCGGAAGGTGACGAAGCAACCGAACCGGAAGGTGACGAAGCAACCGAACCGGAAGTCGCCGAGGAAACCGATGCAGCGGTCGCCGAGGAAACTGCCATCGAGGAGGAGATCTCGGAATCAGCCGTCCCCATCGAACTCACCGACATCAAGGGCATCGGGTCGGCCTACGCCGACCGGCTGCAGGCCGCGGGCGTCGAAGACGGCGCCGACCTCGCCGCCGCCGATGCAGCGGATCTCTCCGCGGAGACCGACATCTCGGAGAAGCGCCTCCAGCGGTGGATCGACCGGGCCACGGAACGCTGAGCGGCCCGCGAGAGCCGATCGTCAGCGATATCGTCTACCTCTCCGCTCTCACCGACCAGCGCACGGTCACTCGATGGTGAACGCGGGCTCGTCGATGGCCTCGCTCTTGCATTCCGGACAGCGTGAGGGGTGATTGAGCGGTTCGTCGAAGCTGTCGAAGCCACAGTCGCGACAGGTCGGTGGCCGCACGAGGAATTCCTCGTCGGTGCCGTCGACAGAACGGGCGACGTGTCGGAGGTGCCCGAGCGCCGACTCGCTCGAGATGGAATGGCGCTCCGACAGGGAGGACGCCGTCTCCGCCCCCTCTCGGAGGGCGTCGGCGATCTTCTCCCGGGTGGTGCGAGCGTTCTCCATACCGAGCGAAGTAGCCACTGTCCTTTCAATCCGCCGCCTGTAGAACATGAAAAAGGACTTAGGGGCGTACGTCGACTCCCCAGTCATGGATGCTGTCGTTCTCGCCGGGGGATACGCGACGCGGTTGTGGCCGATCACGAAACATCGTCCGAAGATGTTTCTCCCCGTCGGCGCGTCGACGGTCATCGATCGGATCTTCGCCGAACTCGAGGCCGAAACTCGCATCGATACCGTCTACGTCAGCACGAACGAGCGGTTCGCCGACGACTTCAGGGAGCACCTGGCGGCGTCGGACTACGAGAAACCCGTCCTGTCCGTCGAAGACACGACGGCCGAGTCGGAGAAGTTCGGCGTCATCGGTGCGCTCGCCCAGCTCGTCGACCGGGAGGGTGTCGACGACGACCTCCTGGTGGTGGCCGGCGACAATCTGATCAGCTTCGCGATCAGCGACTTCGTCGACTTCTTCGAGCGGAAGGGCGTGCCGACCATCGCCGCGTACGACGTGGGGTCACTCGATCGGGCGAAATCGTACGGACTCGTCACGCTCGACGGTGACGAGGTCGTGGACTTCCAGGAGAAGCCCGACGACCCGGAGAGTACCCTCGTCTCGATCGCGACCTACGGCTTCCCCGCGGAGACGCTGTCGCTGCTCGAGACCTACCTCGCCGAAGATCAGAACCCGGACGAACCCGGCTGGTTCATCGAGTGGCTCCAGTCGCGAGGCGCTGTCTGCGCGTACACCTTCGACGGCGCGTGGTTCGATATCGGAACGCCGGAGAGCTACTTGGACGCGGTGCGGTGGGCGCTCGACGGGGACAACGTCGTCGCGGACAGTGCGACCCTGGAGGACGTCGATCTCGGGGAGAACGTCCACATCATGGACGGTGTCGAGATAACGGATTCGAGCGTAGACGGGAGCGTCATCTTCCCGGATGCAGTCCTCCGGAACTGTTCGGTCCGCGATTCCATCATCGACGAACAGACCCACCTGGAGGACATCGACTTCTCGGGCGCGCTCGTCGGCGCCCACACGACCATCTCGAACGGCGACTGACGGTCTCTCGTTCGACCACCGAGTGGCTCACCCGTCTCCGAGCCAGGCGTCCGCGATCTCGAGATGGCCGCGGGTCCCTTCCCAGACGGTCTCGGCCTCGAACTCGATCGGGTGGTCCATGTGCGGGGCGTCGGTCACGAGCGTCTCGAACTCGCCGCCCTCCCCCAGGATGTGCACCCCGCACCGGTCGTTGAGGTCGCGCAGTTCTCCCAGTGCGGTCGCGTCGAGCCGGCGTCCGACCCACGATTCGTCGAGTCCGCCGGCCGCGACCTGGACGATGTAGATCTCGAATCCGGCTTCGAGCATGGATTCGCCAAGTGTCACGGGGTCCTCACGCCAGAGCGGGGCGTAGAGGTCGGCGTCGAGGCGCTCGCACATGGCTTCGATCCGGGAGGTCTGGAACTCGGATTCGACCGCCCCGGCGACGACGCCCCTGATTCCACCGATCTCGGGAGCTAGCTCCCCGAGGGCTGTCTCGAGGGTCTCCGTCTCCGCGTCGCCTCGTTCCCCGGAGTCGTGGCCCTCCAGGGCTGGCTGGGTCACGTCCACGAGTGGAATCCCGATGCTCTCGGCGGCCAGTCCGGCCAGTTCCGTGGCCGGAACGTGGTACATGTACGAATCCGTCTCGGGGTGGACCGTGACGAGGCGAGCCACATCCAGTCCGGTCTGGAGGGCTCGATAGAGCGCCCACGAGGAATCTTTGCCGCCGGAGAACAGGCTCACCCAGCGTCCACTCGTCATTGGCTGGGCTTCGCGAGCGCTGCATAAAGGGTGCTCGGAACCCCTCCGTTCAGGCCACGTCGCCCGATTCCTCGAACTCGCCGGCGAGGTACGACGACACGCGGATTCCCGCGAGACTGACGAAGAGGCCCAGCACCACGAAGACGGCCAGGTGCTCCTCGGGAGTGAGCGTGAACCCGCGGATCGCCGCCGCGCCGATCTGGATCGGGGGGACCGACAGCCCACTCACGTATCCGGCCCGTTCGATGAAGTATCCCGAGAACCCTCGCACGACGAGGCCGACGGCGAGGACCCCGAACGGCAGGTTCAGATACGAGGTCCGGACCTGCTCGTTCTGGATGACCTCGTCGAGGAGCCGACCGGTACTGGCCGCCAGCGCACCGAGCGCGAGCCACGGGACGCTGTAATAGGTGAATCCCATGACCGTCACCAGCTGGACGTTCCTGAGCCCGAGGTCCGATATCCCGAGGACGCCCGCGAACACGCCGACGAGCGCCAGACCAGCGGCGACGACGTAGGTGACGATGGAGACCCGACCGGAGTACATCGCCTCCCTGGCCTGCGTCGAGAGGTCCGCCAGGTGGGCGTCCACCGACAGCCCCTTGTAGAGCAAGAAGACGCCGATGACGGCGGCGATGGATCCGACCGCGATGGCCAGACTGCTCAACATGAGGATGGCCGGGAAGACCAGCAGGACGATACCGATGGGGACCAGAACGGTAGTCCGGAGTTCCTCGTCCGCCAGGAACTGCTTGAGGAGGTAGTACGTGGATTCCAGGTCGCGTGCCTGGCGGACGACCACCCGATCGACGGAATCGACCTGGAGACGGCTCTCGATGATGGGTAACAGCCGTTCGTCCTCCGTGCTGTCGATGACGATGATGGACGTATCGGGGTCGTAGCGGTCGATGAGTTCTTCGACCTCCCTGGCGATGGCCTGATCGGCGCCGACCATGCTGTCGGTTCCGCCAGAGACCACGGCGACGACGGCGTCCTCGTTCTCGTCTCGAAGGCCTCGCGTCACGTTCAGGCCCTCGAGCAGACAGTTGACCGTCGAGTCCTCCGGATCCGCGATACCCAGATCCACGACGAGCGACTGGATGGCCTCCCAGCCGGCGATGGGCGTCGCCAACCCCGTCTTCCGGGGCACGTCACCGGACCTGTCCACGATTACCACGAGCGTACGCATTCCCTACTGCAAGGCTCACCCCGACGGGATAAAAACCCTCGCTGTCCGTCACCAGCGGCCACGGTCCCGGACCCCTGCCGACCGCCGTCACCGGAACTCGAAGTCCGTCGCGCCATCCCCGTCGTCGACCAGGACGCTGGAGAACCCGGCCCCGAGTGCGAACGCGACCCGTTCGGCTCCCATCCCGATCCTATCGGCGAAACCGATCTTGGGTTCGAACTCGCGGCTCGTGACCGGTTCGTCTATCTCGTCCTCGATCCACTCCTCGACGGTGTCCGCCGCGCCGACGTCGTCGACCAGACCGCGTTCGAGCGCGTCTTCGCCGAGGAAGACGCGGGCTTGCGTGTCCATGACGTCGTCCTCGTCGAGGTCTCGGCCCGCCACCACGCGGTCGACGAACGTCTGGTAGTAGTCGTCGACGATCCCCTGGAGGTACGCTCGCTCGTCGTCGTCCATGTCTCGGAGTGCGACGCCCGCGTCCTTGTAGTCGCCAGCGACGAGCCGTTCGTACGTCAGTCCCAGTCGGTCGAGCAATCCTTCGCCGGTGACGCGGGACGCGATGACGCCGATACTCCCGACGATGCTTCCCTCGCGTGCGACGATGTGGTCACAGCCACTCGCGATCCAGTAGCCGCCACTGGCACAGGTGTCGGTCGCGTACGCGACGGTGGGCCCGTCGAAGTCCTCGACCGCTCTTCGGATGTCGTCGCTCGGTACCACCTCGCCACCGGGCGTGTCGAGGTGGACGACGAGTGCCCGGACGGCGTCGTCGGCGTCGGCCGCTTCGATCTGCTCGACGATGTCGTCGGCCGTCACCAACACCGGGGGCGTGGAGAGCGACCGACTGGGACGACGCGCGATCGGTCCCTCGACGGAGACCTGTCCCACGTTGTACGGGGCGAAGCGGTGGTCGCCGTACCGCCGCCCAATCCTGATTCCGAGTAGCGCAACGCCGATGGTGAGGAGGACCCCGAGCAACCGCGCGAGACTGCCGCGCGGGAGGTCGACGAACACCAGATAGCCGAGGGCGGCCGCGACCACTGCGCCGACGACGGCGAGCAGGACACGCGCCAGTCGAGACGCTGTGCTGGACATACCCTGTTTCTCTGCACGAACCGGGATAAAGGTTGACCGGCCGCAGACCGGACTCCTCGCCTGCTATTGCAACCGCTACGCGTCTGGGAAGAAACGAAACTCGCTTTGTCCTCAGAGGTGGCCGCTCTTCTGGAGTTTGCGGAGGTCCTCGGTGTCGAGGGTCTCGCCCTCCTTGAACCGCTCGTAGATCTCTTCGGCTTCCTCGCGGGCTTCCTCGCGCTTCTCTGCGCGCTGGTCCTTGCGCTGCTCCTCTTCTTTCTTGTCCAGTTCGCGGAGGCGCTTCTGGACGTTGACGAAGGCCTCGTGGTGGGCGTCGGCGGCCTCCTGGGCCTCGACGAACGCCTCGTGCATCTCGTCGGCGTCGTCGCGGATGTCGTCGGCCTCGCGGTAGGCCTCGATCATCTGATTGTGGTGTTTCTGGGCCCGGTCGGCCAGTTCGGTGACCTTGTCGTGATGTTTCGACGCCTCGGCGCGGACCTCTTCGGCCTCGTCGACGTAGGTCTCGAGGTCGTTGTTGTCGTCGAGTTTCTCCTTTTTATCCTGGTACTCGTCGCGTTTCGCCTCGATCTTCTCGATGAGTTCGCGTTCCGCGTCGGCGGAGAGGACCTCGGTCTGCTGTTTGAACTCGAGTTCCTCGATCTCCTCTTTGAGCTGCTCTAGGTTCTTGCCCTCGTCGAGTTCCAGGTCGGATTTGAGTTTCTCGACCTTCTCGAAGAGCTCGTTCGCCTTCGCGTTGAGTTCGTTGCGCACCGACTTGTGTTCCTGGACACGCTCGTTGAGCGTGTCGCGTTTCTCGCGGTGGCCCTGGGCTTCGTCGACCTTCTCGCGGGTCTTCGCGTTCAGATCGTCCCGTTTGGACGCTCGCTTGCTCGCGAGCTGGTTGAGCTCGTTCCGGCGGTCGCGGAACTGGCCAGCATTCTTGATGAGCTGCCCTTTGGATTTGTCTTGAAGCTGTTCTTCTGTGATAAGTTCGTCTGCGCTCGATACGCTGATTTCGATTTCCTCAGCCATTGTTCGTACCTCGATGCCATCCAGCTCGGGCGACGACGCACGCACGGCTCGCTCGTCGGTTGCAGTGCCTGCGTCGGTGGGGAGAATATCCGGTCATTCTCGCGCTGTACTTTCCGAACGCCCGAAGCGTTCTGGTGATACACCCTACATGACCGCGTGGTTTAAGCGTTTTGTTCGAACGAACCGTGAAAACCGTTAGCAGGCCGCGTCATTCGGCGGTATGAGGCCAATTCACCTATGACGTGAACGGGTACCGGGACGTGGCACTTTCACTTTCACCACGCTCTAGGCTCGCTTTGACCATGCTTCGCGGCGTCGTTTTTCTCATGCTCGCCGATATCGTCTGTGCCTGTGAACGCTGTGATGCTCCGCTCGGTGACGAGCACCGTCGGCTCACCATGGAATCTGCCGGCGGCGTCCGTCACGCTTACGAGTGCGACTGTGGCGCGGTCACGATCACTGTCGCGGACGGGCCCGGCCGCGCGTGAGCGCCCAGTCGCGATAGCGATTCTCAAGTGGCTCCATCGTGGAGCGTGAGTATGACTCGTACCGAGCGCGTGCAGGCCACCGGGCACGAACACGTGTCCGCGGCACACGAGAGCACCTTCGAGTTGACCACCGACGACTACCTTACGCCGGCGGGCGATTGTATCCTCGGCATCGAGGCCGACCGCTCGCCCGCAGATTTCTCCGAGGGGTTCGTCGAGGCGTGCCAGGATCCGGACGCCACGATCACCGCGACGATTACCGCGGCGGGTCACTCCGTCACGATCACGGGACGTGGGGATCCGGACCTGACCTTCGAGAACGACCGGAGTATGGTCGGTCGCACGAGCACCTACGTGGACGACCGGACCATCATGGTCGAGGCGGACGCCGCCGCGGCCGACATCGACAGGGAACTCGTCGACGCCCTCGCGGGCGGGGTGAGCGCGACGATGGAACTGGCGGTCGAGTGACGGCCGAGTTACTCTCTCAGTCGTTCTTTCGTCTCTCGTCGACGATAGCGCCGGAATCCCCAAGGTGATGGTCGGCGAACGTATTGGCCGAACACATGGTAACGCCTGGAAAGACCGCTATCGTGCACTACACCGCCCGGATGGTCGATGGGGAGGACGCGGGGGCCGTGGTGGATACGACCGACGTGGACGTCGCACTCGAGAACGGAGTGTATCACGGACACCGGAACTACGAACCACTCTCGTTCGAGGTCGGGTCCGATGAGGTACTTCCTGGTCTCGACGAGGCTGTCCAGAAGATGGATCGCGGCGAGACGCGGACCGTCGTGCTCCCCCCGTCGGAGGCGTTCGGTGAGCCAGATCCCGAGCGGATAGTGGCGTACCCCCGCGAGACGATCGAAGCACGTAGCGACACCACCGCTAGCGTCGGCGAACTGGTCACGACCGACGACGACCAGTCCGGGTGGATCACCGACGTCTCCGAGGAGACTGTCACCGTCGATTTCAATCACGAACTCGCCGGAGAGAATCTGGAATTCGAGGTGCGCGTGATCGACGTCCAGTGACGGCGGCCGCTATTGGACCGTCACTTCGACGCCGTGGACATCGTAGGCGTTTGCGCCGTACCCGCTCTGATTCCACGGGTACTCGTCGTTCATGATCCGCGCCTGGTTCGCGGCCTCCCCGTCCGAGGCGGAGATGCTGGCCGGCTGGACGTTGCCGTTCTCGTCGGTCGCGCGCGAGTAGAGCGTGTAATCGCCCGATTCGGGTTCCCAGATGTACCGGAAGAGTCGCCAGGAGTACGCCCCCAGGTCCGGTCGCATGAACTCGGCTTCGTTCCACGTGTCACCGCCATCGGTCGACACCTCGACCGTTTCGACGGCGTCGTCGCCGGCCCAGACAACGCCGATGACCTCGATTCGCCCGCCGACGCCAGGAGTCACGGTCGCACTCTCGCCCGGGAAGCCGATCATCGACTTTACCGGCTGGTCGTAGAGGTACGGGTGGGCGATGTCGTCACTCTCCATCTGCTCGTAGAGGCCGAACTCGGAGATGGTCTCGTAGAACTCCGGCTCCTCTAACCCCTCGCCGAAGATTCGGTACGAATACTGCTGCCAGTGGGTGTAGAGACGCCCTCCCTCGGGTTCCCAGGTGTCGTTCGGATAGACCATCCGGTCCATCACGTGCATCCGGTCGACCCATTTCACGTTGTTGTTCCCGTACCAGCCGGGCACGAGGATCCGGACCGGGAATCCGTGTTCTTTCGGGAGCGGACGCCCGTTCATCTCGAACGCGAGGATGGCGTCCTCCATCACCTTCGACATCGGGATGGACCGGGTGAAGATATCCTCGCCGTCGGGTGCCTCGCCGCCCATGACGGTCAACCACATATCGTCGCCCGTGTCAGCACCGTACTCCTCCAGGATGTCGCTGATGGGCGTCCCGGTCCACTCGGCGTTGCCGACCGCGCCAAACGTCCACTGATTCCCCCCGACCTGCGGGTCGAAGTAGTTCCGGCCGTTCCCCGAACACTGCATCGTGTGGAAGATGGTCTCGGTGGAGAACCGGCGCTTGAGTTCGTCCATCGAAAGTTCCACCTCGGAGTCGACCAGGCCGGTCAACGAGACGGTCCACTCGTCCTCGTCGATGTCCGGCGACGGGTAGTGGTTTCGGATGTAGAACTCCTCGGCCTGCGTGATCATGTTAGTGTACGTCGCCCGTTCGGCCGCCTCCGCGTTCTCCGGTTCCGGCGAGAGGATGCGAAGTCCCGGGTACTTCTCCTCGAGCGACGGCTCTTCGGGTTCTTCGTCTTCTTCCTCCTCGGTCGTCGTCGGCTCCTCCTCCTCCGTCGTCGTCTCCGCCTCCGTGGTCGTCGCTTGCTCGGTGGTCTGCGTCGTCGTGGTCTCGGTGTCTCCCCCGGCACAGCCTGCCAGGAACCCGATGGCCGACACGCCACCGGCCGCTTTGAGGAATCGCCGGCGCTTGAGGAATCGGTCCCTGTCCGTCTCCCCCGTCGTCCGGTCTTGGGTGATATTGTCTCGCTCTCCCATGCCGTCGTGTCATATCTCCAGTACCTTTATTTTATGGGTCTTTATTCAGTACTGGCCGCGCTAGTGAAGAACTTCGACCGAAGCGACGTCACTCGGTGACGACGACCGTCCCGACCATCCCCTGTCCCGCGTGGGGGGTGCAGACGTAGACGTACTCGCCCGGGACCTCGAAGGTGTGTGAGAAGGTCGTTCCGACCTCGTTGATGGCGTAGTGTTCGTCTCCCTCGTAGGACGCGAAGGGGTCTGCTCCATCCGGATTCTCGCACTTCGGGGACGCCCCAGGCTTGCTCGTCACGTTGTGGCCTTCGCTTTCGAATTCCCAGTTTACGGTGTCGCCAACGGCGATCTCTACCTCCTCGGGTTCGTATCGAAGTCGTTTCTCCGGGCCGACCGCGACGGTCACCTCCCCACTCGCCTGCGATTCGGTCGTGGTCTCGTCCACCGCCGACTCCGTGGTCGTCTCGTCGGCTACCTCGGTCGTCGTCTCGTCGGCCGCCTCGGTCGTCGTCTCCGTCTCACCGTCGTCTCCCGAACAGCCGGCGAGCGAGAGCGCCAGTCCGGTCACGCCGATTCCCTTCAACAACCGTCGTCGTGTGGTCATGTCACGCCATCCGGTAGTCGGTGATGTAATAGTTCGGACGGCTGCGATTTCCGCCCATTTCGGGACGCCGTGGGTCATAGCGTCTACGGGACGTGGGCCAAACGTACAAGGACGTTCGCGCCGAGGTGGCGGTATGGTCGAGGTTCCCCAGGACGTCTCGGGGACGCTCCTCTCAGAACGGCAGGTCGCGGTGCTCAAGATGCGACAGGACGACGAGTCCTACGAGGCCATCGCCGATGAACTCGATACGACCCCGGCGGGCGTCCAGACGCTCGAACAGACGGCCCTCGAACACATTCAGACCGCCTATCGGACCGTTCGGGTTGCCGAGTCGTTGCGCTCGTCGGTGCACGTCCGTGCCGAGGCGGGGATGACGCTCCTGGACGTCGTCCGCGAACTCCGGACCGCTGGCGACCAGGTCGGCGTCAAACTCGGCGACACCGAACAGCGACTCCACGACGAACTGGCGACCCTCCTCGAACCGGTCCTCCGCGACACCGTCCTCACCGAAGACGTGGAACTCACCATCGACAACGACGGGGCCGTCGCCCTCGCCAAGCGTCAGACTTGAGCCGGTCCGGTCCCGAGCGTGGCCCATGAGCGACGACCCCGAGCCGACGCGGAACATCTCCGGTGGTACGGACGGCGGCGGATCGGTGGCCGAATTCGAACCCGCCGTCGCCGACACTCGCGCGGCGGCGGTCGTCGACCGACTGGGCGAACTGTACTGGCAGAAGTCCTATGGGGGCCAACACGCTTTCGTCTCCCTCGTCAGAACGATCCTCTCGCAGAACACCAGCGATGCGGCGAGCCAACCCGCACACGACCGATTGATGGATCGGTTCGACGGGGACGACGGGGACCTCGCGAATGCACTGGCCTCGGCACCGACGGACGCGGTGGTCGACGCCATCCGTTCGGCTGGCCTCTACAACCAGAAGGCGGCGGTCATCCAGCGGGTCGCATCGCACGTCGTGTCCGAATACGGCAGCGCCGATGCGTTCGACCGCTACGTTCGCGAGGAGGACGCCCACGAGGTCCGGGATACCCTCCTCCGTCTGAAGGGCGTCGGGCCGAAGACCGCCGACTGTGTGCTGCTGTTCGCGGGCGGTCGTGGGGGCGTCTTCCCCGTGGATACACACGTCCACCGTATCTACCGACGACTCGGGATCGCTCCACCCGATGGCGACCACGAGGACGTCAGGGAGGTCCTCGAAGCGGACGTCCCGCCGGAGAAGTGTGGATTCGGCCACACCGCCAGCATCCAGTTCGGCCGGGAGTACTGTACTGCTCGAGCTCCCGGGTGCCTCGACGGTCCGGATGCGTGTCCGCTGTACGACCTGTGCGACCGGGTCGGCGTCGACACCGCGTCCGGCGACGTCATCGACCCTGCAGAGACGATCGATGGCGTGTAGTGACCAGTCAGCAAAGAATTATCAGTACACTAACATACTACAATCACCATTGGTGGCGGGGACGTGGTCACCACTCTCAAAACGGTGATATATGTGTCGAATGATATATGGTGCTGGCAGAGAGATTGTCCCCATGGTCGTAGGAACCATCGTCTCGTTCGTCGTCGCATTGCTCGTCGGTGGACTGGCGATATACATCGCTGCCAATGTGATCGCGGGCGTAGACGACTACAAATACGCCGTCGTCACCGCATTCATCGGCGCGGTGGCGTGGGCCGTCGGCTCGTTGATTCCGCTCGTCGGAACGCTCGTCGCCCTGGTCGCCTGGATCTGGGTCATCAAGTGGCGCTATCCCGGTGGCTGGAAGGACGCGGCGATCATCGGCCTCGTCGCCTGGGTCTCCGCGCTCGTCATCATCTTCATCCTGGATACGGTCCTGGGACTGGGTATCAGCGCGTTCGGCGTGCCGGGCGTCTGAGACCGGCGACGAAGTAGTTGGCAGTCAGATCAATCGGAACGTCTCGAGGTTCTTCGGTGCGAACGTTCGGATGTTGAACTCGTGGTAGAGTGCCGAGGAGAGTTCCTGCGTCGACCGTTCGTCACCGTGCACACAGAGGACCTTCTCCGGCCGGGGGTTCATCGTCTTCACGAAGTCCATGAGGCCCTGTCTGTCGGCGTGGCCCGAGAATCCGTCTACCGTCTCGACGTCGACCTTGAGCGTGAGTCGGTCGGCCCGGCCGCCGTCGTTCGAGATGGGAATCTCGTCCCAGCCGTTCTGGATGCGTCGCCCCATCGTCCCCTGTGCCTGGTAGCCGACGAAGACCATCGTGCTCTTCGGGTCGGGGCCGATGTGCTCGAGCCACGACATGATGGGGCCGCCGGTGACCATGCCGGACGTCGAGAGGATGATGGACTGGTCGTCCTCGGCGATGTCCATTCGTTCGTCCTCGCCGCCGTCGACCTGGTTGAACGCGTCTGCGAGGAACGGATTGGCGTCCTCGTGGAAGATGCGCTCGCGGAGGTCGTCGCGAAGGTACTCGGGGTAGGTCGTGTGGATGGCCGTCGCCTCCAGGATCATCCCGTCCAGATGGACGGGCATCTCCGGGATCTTGCCCTCGCGCATCGCCTCCTCGAGGACGAGCATGATCTCCTGTGATCGACCGACGGCGAACGCCGGGATCAGGATCTTCCCGCCCTTCTCGTAGGTCTCGTTGATGACGTCGATGAGCTGTTGCTCCGCGTCCTCCTGGTCGGTCTGGTAGTCGTTGCGACCGCCGTACGTGGACTCGAGGACGAGGGTCTCCACGCGCGGGAAGTCGTTCACGGCGCCGTTGAACAGCCTGGTGTCGTCGTAGTGGATGTCGCCGGAGAACGCCACGTTGTAGAGGCCGTCACCGATGTGGAAGTGCGAGACCGCCGAGCCCAGGATGTGGCCCGCGTTGTGGAAGGTGAGTTTCACGTCCGGGGCGATGTCGGTGACGTCGCCGTACTCGAGGGGGATGGTGTGCTTGATGGCCTCCCGGACCATCTCGCTGCCGTACGGGGGTGTGCGCCCCTCCTTCGAGGCGACGTCGAGATAGTCCAGGGTCAACAGGCCCATCAGATCGCGGGTGGGTTCGGTCGTGTAGATGGGGCCATCGTACCCGTACTTGTACAGGAGGGGGACGAGCGCCGAGTGGTCGAGGTGGGCGTGGGTGAGGACCACGGCGTCGATGGTCGACGCACCCGCGCCCAGCGCCTCCGGTACCTGGAGATAGGGCACGTCGTCCGAGCCGGGTTTGTCGCCGGTGTCGACGAGGATCCTCGTCTCCGGGGTCGAAATGATGAACGAGGCTCGGCCGACCTCGCGGCAACAGCCGAGCGTCGTGATGCGGACCCATTCGTCGTCGGACATCTCCTCGCGGTGAATCTGCCGACCCACGCGTTCGAGGATGTCCCGTCGCTCGTCGCGTTCCTGTTTCAGGAAGTTACGGACGTTGCTGACGGTCGCCGACTCGAGCGGTGGTGTCCGCAACACCTCGGGGGTCCACCCGGACTTCTGGGTGATGTCGCGCAGCGTCGACCCGTGTCGGCCGATGACCATCCCCGGTTTCGAGGCCTCGATGACGACCTCGCCGGTGTCCTCGTGGAAGTCGAGGTTCGTGACCCCGGCGTCGTCCGGGATTACCGCCATGATCTGTTCTCTGGCCGTCTCCGGTCTGGTGAGGACGTCCGGGTCGGGCCGAACGGTGATGCGTTTGCGCAGCTTGCTCGCCAGTCGCCGGATGAGATCGCCGTTGCGGGCGAACTTCTTTGGGTCGCGCGTGTAGACGACGAGTTCGGGCCCCTCGTATTTCACCTCCGTTACGGAGATGTCGGGTGGTACTTCGTGCTCTATCGTCGCTTGGATCTCTTCGAGTTGCCGGTCTACAGCACTCATATTCGAGAGGTCAGGGGTTCAGGGTCGGTGGTCGTGTCACGAGGTCGAACGCCGCTGCTCGTCCGGAACGGTCCGGACGCCAGACGACGAGTATCGCCCTCGTTCACAACACGCAGTATTCCAATAGTCATCGCTCGTAGCGGTGCGCCCTTCGCTGGGCTCCGCGGGAATGTTACGGGAAAACCCGCTTGGTTTGACGTATACCCGTGACGTTATAAAAGCCTTCGCAAAGTTGGTAGCCCTGCCCCTCCCAGTACGGGTATGCAGGTGACCCCAACGGTCGTGGAGCGGGAGTACGAGTGGACGAGAGCACGGTCGGCCACGGTCGTCCCGGTGGCGAACGAGGTACGCCGACGGCTCGGTGACGTGTTCGACGTCGACGTCGACGATGTGACAGTGAACCAATACGAGGCCGCTATCGACGAGGTGTACGCCGACGGCGATCGTGCCGTGAACCTCGCCACGATGACCGCGCTCCTCAGGGACCTCGATGTCGACGACGACTATCCGGGGTTCGTCGTCGACGAGATACTGGGTCGCGAGATCGCCGCCATGATCGCCGGCGAGCAACCACTGCGGATGCTCGCGGAGGCGACCTTCCACTTCGCGGACGTCCACACTCACGTCGAGGGACCCGCGGGTCTCGACGACCTCGACGCCGCACTCGCGGCGGGCGTTCAGACTCGCTTGCCCGGCTGGGACTGGACCGAGACCGACCCCTTCTCGGTCCGATAGATTGCCGTAAAACCGGTCGACAGCTGTAGGACGTTACTCCTCGAGGTCGGCGTCGATCTCGATCTCTTCGTCTTCTATCTCGGGCATCTCGTCGTCCGCTTCGAGGGTCCGTTTGACTTCCTTCCGACGCAGCTGTTCTTCTTTGACCATGCCCTTCCGCTCGCGACCACGCTTCGTGTCGCCCATACCGTGAAAGTCGTTCGCATGACCCATAAGTCTTCACGCCGGTCTCTCGAACCGGCACTGAGCGGAAAGTATATGGGCGATGTCCTCCGGGGTCCACCCGTGCAGGAGGCAACCATCACGTACCCCGTTCGCGACGGTTCCGTGTTGCTGATCGAGAAGAAACGTGGCATCGGTGCTGGGCTGTACAATGGTCCGGGTGGCAAGGTAGAACCCGGCGAATCTCCACTCGAGGCCGCCCGCCGCGAGGTACGAGAGGAGATCCGGGCGACGGTGCCGAGCCTCTCCAAGCGGGGCGAACTCGAGTTCGTCTTCGGCGACGACCATTACATGACCGTCCACGTCTATCGCGCACCCGAGGTCGTGGGGGTTCCCGAGGAGACGCCCGAAGCGATACCGCGGTGGGTCGACATCGATGCGATCCCGTACGACCAGATGTGGGAGGACGACCGTTACTGGCTCCCGTTGCTTCTCGCAGACCGGACGTTCCAGGGGTGGTTTCGCTTCGATGCTGCG
>JBNJDE010000052.1:0-14698 GCA_051744605.1 Halobacteriota archaeon | reverse complement strand
CGAACTCCTCGCCCACCGCCTCGCCGACCTCAAAGAGCGCGGCGACCTCACCCCACAGCAGGTCTCCATGGCCAAGCGCAACAACGTCCGCATGGCCCGTGATCAATCCCGGATCGCCCGCGAGATGCTCGGCGGTAACGGCATCACCGCCGACTACTCGCCCATGCGGCACATGACCAACATGGAGACCGTCTACACCTACGAGGGCACCCACGACATCCACTCGCTCATCCTCGGCCAGGACCTCACCGGCATCCCTGCCTTCGAATGAACCTTTTGTGCTGCGGGCGCGCTCCGCACGCCCTCGACAAAAGCTTCACCAAAAGGCGTCGTCGCTCCCGCCGGGCGCCGTTATCGCGCGACGGTCGCTCCTCGCCCCGAGCGCTCCGCGCTCGGCGAATCGGCGACCTACCGGGTCCTTCGGACCACTCGGTCGCCGAATGCAACGAAGTGGCGAATACACGTCGTACATCGCCACCGACCGAATCTCGACATCGAAGAATGAAGAGACGCTTACCATGGTAGGCGAAGCAGAACACCCCGAAGGCGACACCGGCCCGCTGGACGGCATCACCGTCCTCGACGCCAGCCGCGTGCTCGTCGGGCCGTTCATGACGATGCAACTCGGCGACCTCGGCGCGGACGTCATCAAGATCGAACGGCCGGGGTCCGGCGATCAGACCCGTGCCTGGCACCCGCCCCGGTACGGCGACGCCGAAGAGAGCGCCTACTACATGAGCGTCAACCGCAACAAGCGCTCGGTCACGCTCGACCTCTCGACCGACGAGGGGAAGACCGTCTTCCGCGACCTGGCCCGGGAGGCCGACGTCCTCGTCGAGAACTTCCGGGTCGGCACCATGGAGAAGTGGGGACTGGGCTACGAGGCCCTCCGCGAGGACAACCCAGGTCTCGTCTACGTGGGCCTCTCGGGCTACGGCGAGTGGGGGCCGGACACCGACCGACCGGCCTACGACATCATGATGCAGGCCGAGGGCGGCCTAATGTCGATTACGGGTATCGAGGACGGGCCACCAGTCCGGGTCGGCGTCGCCATCGCCGACATCGGTGCGGGGATGTACGCCGCCCAGGCGACCCTGGCGGCGCTGTTCGAACGCGAACTCGGCGACGGCACCGGCCAGAAGGTCGACGTGAGCCTCCTCGACGGACAGGTCGCCTGGATGTCCTACATGGCGTCGAACTACTTCGCGACGGGCGAGAGTCCCGGTCGGATGGGCAGCAAGCACCCGACCATCGCCCCCTATCAGGCCTTCGAGACCGAGGACGGCTACGTCGTCGTGGCCGTCGGGTCCGAGAACATCTGGCCGCGGTTCTGTCGCGCCATCGACCGCGAAGACCTCGTCGACGACGACCGCTTCGCGACGAACGCGGACCGCGTCGAGAACCGGGAGGACCTCGATCCGCTGCTCGCCGAGGAACTCCGCTCCGTCGAGACCGAGACCCTGCTCTCCCGCCTCGACGACCACGACGTCCCCGCGAGCGACGTGAAGAACATGGAACAGATCTTCTCGAACCCGCAGGTGCTCGCCCGCGGGATGCGCGAGTCCGTCCCCCACCCGACGGCGGGGGAGGTGGAGATGGCGGGGAGCCCGATGCACTTCTCCCGAACGCCGACGGAGATATGGGGCCACCCGCCGCTGCTCGGCGAGCACACCGACGAGGTCCTCGCCGAACTCGGGTACGACGCCGAGACCGTCGACGACCTCTACGAGGCGGGCGTTCTCGGCGACCGACCCGACGAGAACTGACCAGGGGGTCGTCGAAGATCTTGGCACACCGACGAGTCCTCCCCGATTATTTAATACAGTGAGTGCGCACTCTCCAGTGACCGAATGCTCGCGCGCACCACCACCACCGTAGACCACACGATCGACCGCCGTTCGCCCGTCTGCGTCGACCGACCGACTGCCGACTCGGCCAGCCTGCACACCCACGGGGCCGACCACCGATGACCGGTTCGCGGTCGATACCCGACCCGATCGAGGGGCGACTGTACGGGTCACTCCCCACGGCCACCGCAACGGAAGCGGCCGAAACCATCGGCGAGACGGCCACCGTCCTCACGAGTGGCTTCGGCAGCGTCGGCTATCCGAAAGCCGTCCCACTCGCACTGGCCGCTTCGGACCGCGACCGCTCGCTCACGCTGGTCCATAGCGGGAAGGTCGGCGACGAGATCGACGTCGACCTCGTCGAATCGGGGAGCATCGAACGGCGGTTCACCTACCAGTCCTCCCCGGCCGCCCGTCGGGCGAGCAACGACCGGTCGATCGCCTTCAGCGACCGCCACGTCTCCGCCATCGCCGACGAGGTGCAGTACGGCGGGCTGGTCGACCCGGACGTGGCGGTGGTCGAGGCGGTCGCCGTCGGCGAGGGGTGGTTCGTCCCCTCCACGTCGCTCGGCCAGACGCCGGCGCTCGTCGACGCCGCTCCGGAGCTGATCGTCGAGGTCAACCACGCCCAGCCCCTCGAACTGCAGGCCATCCACGACGTCTACCGGCCCGGTACGCCACCGAACCGGGAGCCCATCCCCATCGACCGCGCGGGGGACCGCGTCGGCGAATCGGTCGTCCGATTCGATCCGGCGTCCCTCCGAGCGGTCGTCGAGAGCGACCGTCCCGACTCGACGTACACGTTCCGAGAGCCGACGTCGGCCGACCGGGCCATCGCCGCGAATCTCCGGGACTTCCTCGCGAGTGAGATAGCGCGCTCGCCGGCCTTCGAGGAGGCGCTGCACCTCCAGTTCGGGGTGGGGTCGCTCGGCAACGCCCTCATGACCGAGATACAGGGCCTGGACATCGGCGACCGCCGGCTGGCGTACTTCGGCGAGGTCATCCAGGACGGGCTGTTCGACATGCTCGACGCCGGGCAGTTGACCGCCGCGAGTGCCACCTCGCTGGCGCTGACCGAGGACGGCCAGCGCCGGCTGTTCGCGGACGTCGAACGCTACGCCGAGGACGTGGTGCTCCGACCCGCCGACGTCTCCAACCACGCCGGCCTCATCGACCGGTTCGGCGTCGTCGGCGTCAGCAGCGCCGTCGAGGTCGATATCTACGGCAACGTGAACTCGACCCACGTCGGCGGGTCGCGGATGATCAACGGCATCGGTGGGTCGGGGGACTTCTTCCGCAACTCACTCGTGAGTGTCGTCGCGCTCCCCTCGAAACTCTCCGGCAAGGACGTCTCCCGCGTCGTCCCGATGACGTTCCACGTCGATCACACCGAACACGACGTCGACGTCTTCGTCACCGAGCAGGGCGTCGCCGACCTGCGCGGCCGCTCGCCGGTCGAACGTGCCGAACTGATCGTCGAGGAGTGCGCCCACCCCGAGTACCGACCGGCGCTCGAGGCGTACCTGGCGGACGTGAAGACGAACCACGGCCACATCCCCCTGGACGTGGAGCGGGCGGCCGAGTGGCAGCCCAGAGGCGCCCTCGACTAGCCGACGACGAAGAACAGGTACAGCCAGTAGACGTATCCGCCGATGAGCACGAACGCGACGATCGACTCGAGGATGCCGGTGTAGCTGTCGCCATGGGTCTCGCGGAACTCCTGCACCAGCAGCCAGCGACTGTAGACCGGGTGAAGACTCTCCGGGAGCACCTCCCGAAAGTCGCCCTTGGGGGCCGGGTCGGAACCGCTATCGCTCATTGTCCCACCCCCGTGAACGGAATTCGCATTCCTTTCGTCATGACCTTCTCGCCGAAGAAGATGGCTGCGAAGACGGCGATTCCGGCCAGTTTGAGGATCTCATCGGGGTGAACCATGATGACGGTCCCGAGTGCGGTCAGCCCCAATCGCAGGGCGAGCGTCTTTCCGATTCCCGTCTCGAAGGGGTAGTTCAGCCCGTAGATCATCGTGATCGCACCCAGCAACACGAAGGTGCCGGCGATGACTGTCGGGAGTCCCAGTTCGAAGGAGACGATCGCCGGATTGTAGACGAACGTCACCGGCAGGATGAACAGCGGGGCGGCGATCTTGATCGCGGACCCACTCACCCGCCAGAAGTTCGCCTCCGCGATACCTGCGGTCACCACCACCGCCGTCGCCACCGGTGGAGTAATCCCCGCCAAGATCGCCGCGTAGAATACGGTGTAGTGGGCAGTCACTGGCGGGATCCCGAAGTCGGAGATGAACGTGGGTGCAATCAAGATCGCGACGATCACGTACGCGGCCACCGTCGGCATGCCGATCCCCATCAGGATCGCGACGACCATTCCCAGCAGGACGGCGAACAGCAAGACGCCGCCAGACAGGTCGATCAACAGCAACGCGATCTTGTTCGGCACGCCCGTCACGCTGAAGATGTCGATGACGCCGTTGATCGCGATGAGGATGATCGCGATGGGAGCGAGGATAACGGCCCCCTGGCGGAATCCGTTCGCCGTATCGCGGAGCTGTTGGACGAATTCCGCGGCGGGACCGGTATCAGTACTGTCAAAGACCCGCGTCATCGTCGGGACGGATATTCCCAAGACAACCATGGCGATGATGGTGTACAGCGCCGAGGTCATCACCGTGTACTGGACGACCCCGAGCAGGTAGATCAACACGAGGAAGGGGATACCGAAACGGACCCCCTCGACCCACTTCTCCCGTGTCGAAAGCGTCTCGTCGAAGAACTCCGAGAACTCCATTTCCTGATCGCTCTGGCCACTGATCGCCGTGTAGTGGACGGCGATGACGATGCTCCCGACCAGGACCGCCGCCGGGACGAGTCCCGCGACGACGATGTCGATATACGGCACCTGGAGGTAAGAGGCCATCACGAACGCCGAGGCCCCCATCACTGGCGGGAGGACCTGCCCGGACGTCGAGGCGACTGATTCGATGGCCGCCGCGTCGTGGGCTGGCATCCCGCTGTCTTTCATCGTCGGGATGGTGAACGACCCGGTCATCGCCGCGTTAGCGGTGTACGAACCGTTGATCGACCCGATGACCGCGGACGCCAGGACCGCCGTCTGTGCGACCCCCGATTCGATGTACTTCGCCGAGTTGATGGCGACACGCAAGATGAGATCGAAGGCACCATAGGCCATCAGCAGTCCGGCATACAACAGGAACGGTGCGATCCACGCCGCCGTCAGTTGGGTCAGGCTCCCGTAGAAGCCGTACAGGTCGGTGACGAGCGTCTGGAGCAACGTCAACTCTCCCATCCCACCGTGGCCGAGGATGCCTTCGATGGCATCACCGTACAGCCCGTAGACCATCACGCCACCCACGATCCCCAGGAACAGGTTGCCGAACTCCCGCCAGGTCAGATACAGTATCGAGATGATGATCAGCCGCGCCAGCATGTACTCGTGTTCGAGTGCGTATCCCTGCTGGACGACGTATACCTGGGTGTAATTCGACGCGAAGTAGACCGACGCCGAGATCAGGACGATGGAGGCAGGCAACAGGACGAATGCGTCGAGTTTGTCCCCGCTCTCCAGTGCTTTCTTGGTCTGATCGAGTGCGTACACCGTGAGGATAGCGCCCACGAAGATCACGCCGTACTGTCCCCGACCGATCGCCTGCGTTCTCGCCCAGTACAGAACGATCGCCCAGAAGACCAGCGCGCTCGCCAAGATGGACACGTCGAGTCCCCGTAGGGCGATAGATGTGACGGTACTCCGTTCAGCCGTTTCAGAATTCATTGGTGAATAGGGCCGTTTCTGAATTCATTGTTGTTTCGGTAAGGGGTTGTATGCCGGACGTATCGGTCGGTAGCGGAATCGAGGTCGCTCAGGCCTCGTAGTAGTCGCCGGTGTCCCAGACGTCGTTGTCCTTGTAGTACTGGACGGCACCCGGGTGGACCGGGAAATCCTCACTCTCCATCACCTGTCCGAGCATGTCCTCGGTCGACTCGAAGTCGAGGAACTGCTCTTCGGCCTCGTTGACCGTGTCGTTGTGCTCGTCGACGACGCGGCAGAGTTCGTAGACAGCGTCCGGGTTAGCGTCCTCGGTGAAGACGTAATTGATCTCGAGGTCCCAGGTGAACAATTCGTCGGTGCCGATATCCTGGCCGGGAAGCGACCACTCGTCGTAAGGCGTCCGCGACGTTCCTGCGCCGGCGAAAGATTCGGCGGACTCGATGAGTGCGTCCGTCGGTTCGACGTAGTGCAGGTCGACCCGCGATGCCATCTCGGTCACCCAGCCGGTGTACCGGACGCCCGGAGTCCCGTACGCGATAGCCGCGTCGATGCGTTCCTCTTCGGCGGCGCCCGCCGCGTCGCCTACACCCATGTCCATGATGTTCATCTGGTCGTAGATGTCGGCCGTCGGCTCTTGTGAGAGGACGTCGAGGGTGGTTCCGCGGGTCGAGAAGCCCGGTTCGGCCGGGTAGAAGTTCTTCCCAGCGAGGTCGTCGAAGGTCTCGATTCCCGTTCCGTCGAGGGCCACGATGTAGATGCTGTACGGGAACGCACCGAAACCCTGGAGTGGGATGTTCTCGATGGGTTGCTCTTCGAAGTCGTCCTCGCCCGCCAGAGCCTTGTTCATCGAGTTGTTGTCCGTAATGCCGCCGTCGAACTGGTCCTGGTCGAGGCGGTAGAGGGTCCCGATGTAACCGGGACTCTCGACTGTCGAATAATCGAGCGTATCACTCTCTTCGCTGACCGCCCGCTCGACGGCGAGACCGACGTCCCGAGTTCCACCCGTCGACGTCCCGATCCGGAGTTCGAGGCTCTCGTCTCCGCCGTCGCCACCGTCTCCACCGTCGTCTCCGCCATCGCCACCGTCGTCTCCGCCATCGCCACCGTCGTCTCCGCCATCGCCGTTACCGCTACATCCGGCGAGGCCGATGATGCCCGCCGTCGCTGTGCCATACAAGAACTTCCGCCGGTTCACACCTGTGTCGCTCATGTCCATTGTTCACAAGTAGAGGAGACGTTAATAGTCTTTCTAAAACATACCTGAAAGATATACGGTAGATCGATCGGGCATCTCGCCACTGTCGCTACATTCCACGGGTAGCAACGATATCTAGTCTTTGTCAATACGGCGATCAACCCAAAGACACCGATCGGAGGGACGGTATCCGCAGTGTCGTCGCAGACCTCGGTGACCGGAATCAGCTCGCGCAGTGGGCGAAACCACTCAATCGGGACGAACGACCGGTGCCGAGACCGTTCCCACGTCGTCGACGATCGCACGGACCCGATCGTCCGGGTCGATAGGCGCCGCACCCGGCGTTCCCGTGCTGAAGACGTCGCCCGGTTCGAGGGTCATGACCTGGGAGTGAAAGCGCACGATCTCGCGGGGCGGGAAGAGCATGTTGCGGACCTCGTTGGAGGCCTCGACCGTTCCGTTCACCTCGGTCGTCACGGTCAGATCCGCCAACTCCATCGACGCTTCGGGGACCGCGATGGCCCGGCCGACGACGAGGAAGCTATCGTAGCTCTTCGCTCTGGTCAGGAACCGCGGGTTGCGCTGGAGGACGTCCTCGGCGGTCATGTCGATGACCGGGAGGTAGCCGGCCACGACGTCGTCGACCTGCTCGGCCTCCAGGTTCTTGCTCTCGCGGCCCATCACGACCGCCAGTTCCGCCTCGGCGGTGACGCGCTCGGACTGGTCGGTCGGCGGCAGGCGGATCGGACCGCCGGGACCGGCCAGCGTGTTCGCGGGCTTGTGGAAACTCGCGGGTTCGGTCGGACGGTCCTCGTCCAGGTCGCCGGCGTGCTCCTCGTAGTTGAGACCGATGCCCCATAGCTTGCCGAACCGTTCGAGGGGAGGACCGAAGGATAGATTCCGGGGTTCGACCCGCGACGCGGTCGCCTCGTCGACCTCACCGAGGTCGCCAGCAGCGGCCAGCGGGAGAGCCTCGCGAACGCTCTCGACGCCGGGGTGGACGGCGGAGAGTGGGACGAACCCCGCCTCGTCACCCAGGAGCGGGTCGCCGGTGGCGGTACGGGCGAGGAACTTCATTGGCGATCGGTCCCGGAGTCGTACTGCTGGACGGTCACTTCGTCGAAAGAGACAGCCCTCATAGGTTCGACCCGGTGGCGCCCCCGTCGATGGGGATGGCCGTTCCGTTGATGAATCCGGACTTCGGCGAGGAGAGGAAGGCGACCGTGTTGCCGAGTTCCATCGGATCGCCGATGCGGTCGAGCGGGTTGCCGGCCCAGTCGGCCAGGCCCTCCTCGTAGGTGTCGTAGTCGCCCCGCTCGACGGCCTGGTCGACGAGATCCTTGATGCGCTGGGTCTCGTGCGGGCCGGGGAGCACCGCGTTCGCGCGGATCTCGGGGGCGAACTCCTGAGAGAGCGTCTTCTCGAGGCCGATGACGCTCATGCGGACCGAGTTCGAGAGCACGAGGTTCTCGATGGCCTCTTTCACGCTCCGGGAGGTGATGTTCACGATGGTGCCCTCTCCCTCGCGGAGGTGCGGTTCCGCCGCCCGCGCCAGGCGAACGACGCTCATCACGAGGAGGTCGTAGGCCTGGTACCAGTCGTCGTCGTCGGTGTCCAGGAACGCGCCGGACGGGGGGCCACCGGCGCTGGTTACGAGGTGATCCATCCCGCCGAATTCCTCGACGGTCCGGTCGACGAGTGTCTCGATGTCGTCGGGGTCGGTCAGGTCGCCAGCCTGGGCGACGACCTCGCCGGTCGCGACCGCTTCGACCTCGGCTTTCGCTTCGGCCAGTCGCTCTTCGTCGCGGCCGTTGATCACGACGTCCACGCCTTCGGCCGCGAGCGCTTTCGCCGACGCCTTGCCGAGACCACTCGAAGAAGCCGTTACGAGCGCTGCATTGCCAGCTATCTGGAAGTCCATACCGCGTCAAAGCGGAGTGAGACGGGAAATACTTGGCGTTGGGGCAATCGACGACACTCAGTCCGTAGAACGCATCGCGGTACCGTCCTCGAAGGTGACCGAGACCGCCTCGACGGGTGTCGCGGCGGCCGGGAGGTCCGAAAGGACGGCGTCGGAGACGACGAGTTCGCCCAGGTCCTGGGTGTTCTCGATCCAGACCACCCGGACCGTCTCGGGATCGTACCCGCCGAGCGAGGCGAGCGAGACGCGCAGCGCTATCTCGTCGTCGGGCGCCACGACCGGCAGTTTGGCCTTCGCGAGCGACCCGCTCGTGATCGCGTTGGCGTAGACCTTCTCGAGGTCGATCTGGTCGATGGCCGCCTGCCGGGTCACGTCGGCGAGACCGATGCCGTTCCCGTTGCCACTGGTCTTCTCGGAGAGGCCACGGACGTAGATGAGTTTGATGGCCGGCGTTTCAGGGTCCGGCGCGTTCAGGACGCGGTACCGCCCGATGACGTTGGTGTCCATCCCGGCCCCCGAGATGTCCTTGCCGATCTCGTCGACGACGAGCAGATCGATATCGTCGACGGGCAGGGTGGCCATCTCCTCGTATGCCCGCTCGAGCAGTGCGGGTTCGCGGTCGGTGAACGACGCGGCCGGGATCGCCTCGACGAGCGCGGTCTCCTCGTGGAAGTTCTCGACGAGGGCGACCCCACCCAGCACCGGTGCGGCGTCCAGAATGACGTCGAGAGCCGCTTCGAGGGTCTCCTCGTATCCCTCGGCGATGGCGGTCGAGTGAAACGTTTTCGCGCCCCGCTGTTTGCCCAGACCGACGACGGTCATCTTCGTGAGACCGCTCTCGAAGCGCCCGGAGTAGTTGGTGTGGGCCTTGACGCGATTGATCACGACGACGCCATCGGCCTCCAGGGCGGCCGTCGAGAAGAAGACCGGCATCGCCGTCTCCCCGACGGTCACCTCGCCGACCTGCGTCGCGTCCATCCGGGCGTCGATCGGGGCGTCGACGGTCGTTTCGTCGATGCCGAGGTGCTCGAGGACGTCTCGCTGGCCCGCGTCGGTCGCCCCACCGTGGCTCCCCATCGCCGGCACCACCACCGGTTCGTATCCGCGGTCCCGAACGGTCGCCACCGCCGTGCTGGTGATCTCGACGAGGTTGTCGATACCGCGACTCCCCACCCCGATGGCGACGGTATCACCCTGGTCGAGGTCGTCGAACGGGAGCGCCTCGACCTCGCGGCGGGCGATCGCCGCGACGTCGTCCAGGGCGGTCGTCTCGGGTTCGTACGCGATGCGCGTGAACTCGGGGAGCGGGAGGGGGTCGATGAGTCCCTCGACGGATTCGCGGGCCGGAAAGTCCATGACGAACCACAGGCCGCAGAGCAGTGTAAAACTATCCGGCCGCCCCAGGAATGTGAACATTTATCAGGCAATATCACCGCTCTCCTCCATGGAAATCGAATCGGTCGAATCGATCCCGGTAAAGCTCCCACTCGAGACGCCAGTCTCCTTCTCCAACCGGACGATCGAGTATCGCGACCACGCGATAACCTACGTCCGGACCACGGACGGTATCGAGGGCGTCGGCTACTCGCTCGGCTACGAAGGGGCACCGCTCATCGCGGAAGCGGTCGAATCGCTGCTCGCGCCCATGGTCGTCGGCGAGGATCCCCGAGACACCGAACGACTCTGGGACAGGATGTACGAGGGGACCATCCAGATCGGTCGAACGGGCCTCCTGTTGCGGGCCATCTCCACGGTCGACATCGCCCTCTGGGACGTGAAGGCGAAGGCGGCCGACGAACCGCTCTACAAACTCCTCGGTGGCTACACGGACGAGGTACCCGCGTACGCGAGCGGTGGCTACTACCGCGACGAGAAGGGTCACGAGGCGCTTCGCGGGGAGATGCGACGGTACCTCGACGAGGGTCACGACGTCGTCAAGATGAAGATCGGTCGGCTATCGGTCGACGAGGAGGTCGAGCGCGTGGCCGCCGTTCGGGACGAGATCGGCGACGACACGACGCTCCTCCTCGACGCCAACGGCGTCTATCCGACCACCACGGAGGCGCTCAGGGCCGGGCGGGCCTTCGAGCCGTACGACCCGTACTTCATCGAGGAACCGGTCATGATCGACCGCGTCGAGACGATGGCCGCGGTCAACGACGGCCTCTCGTACCCGGTCGCGACGGGTGAACTCGAGGGGACGCGGCACAACTTCGCCCGGCTGCTCGACAGCGGCGCGGCGAGCATCCTCCAGCCCGACGCGACCGTCTGTGGTGGCATCACGGAGTGGCTCAAGATCGCCCACTACGCCGCCGCCTACGACGTTCCCATCGCGCCACACTACAACTGGAACCTCCACTCCTCGCTGGTCGGCGCCATCGAGAACGGCCTCTGGATCGAGTACTTCTACCGCGACATGGACGTCAAGGCCTTCGACGACGTCGTGGAGACACCGCTCGAACCGGCGGACGGCGTCATCCAGCTACCCGACACGCCCGGACACGGCGTCCCGATCGACGACGACGCAGTCGAACACTTCAGCTACTAATGAGAGATTACGCCAATCACACGACGAACCGAGCACCGGACCGCGACGTCGCCATCACGGACATCAAGACGTGCGTCGTCGAGGGCAACTTCGAGTGGAACCTGATCACAATCGAGACCGACGCCGGCGTCACCGGCATCGGCGAGGCCTACCGCGGCGGTGGCGTCCCCGAGATCGTCGAGTACACCAAGCGCTTCCTCATCGGCGAGAACCCCCTCGACGTCGAGCGCCTGTTTCGCCGGATCGTCCAGGAGATGTCGGGACACGGCGGCACGACCGGCAAGGTCGTCACCGCCGCCTCGGGCATCGAGTTCGCGCTCTGGGACGTGGCCGGCAAGGTCCTCGACGTCCCCATCTACCAGCTCCTCGGCGGCAAGTTCCGCGACGAGGTCCGCATCTACGCCGACGTCCACGCCGGCGAGGCCTACCAGGTCGAGGACGGGTTCACCGAGTACGCCGACGACGAGGCCTACACCCCAGCGGCCTACGCCGACGCCGCCGCCCAGGTCGTCGACATGGGCTTCACGGCGCTCAAGTTCGACCTCGACCTCCCGATGGACAACGACCCCGACCCCTACAACGGTCGGGTCTCCAACGCGGCCATCCAGTACAAAGTCGACATCGTCGAGGCCGTTCGCGACGAGATCGGCTACGACGTCGACCTGGCCTTCGACTGCCACTGGGACTACTCGACCGAGAGCGCCAAGCGACTCGCGACGAAGCTCGAGCCCTACGACCTGATGTGGCTCGAGGACCCCATCCCGCCCGAGAACATGCGGGCCCAGAAGGAAGTCACCCGCTCGACCAGCACCCCCATCGCGACCGGGGAGAACCGCTTTCGCGTCCACGAACTCTCGGAACTCATCTACGACCACGGCGTCGACATCGTGACGCCCGACCCCTCGACGGTGGGTGGCCTCGCCGAGACGAAGCGCATCGCCGACCGGGCCGAAGAGCAGTACATGCCCCTCTCGCCACACAACGTCACCAGCCCCATCGGCACGATGGCGATGGTCCACCTCGGCGCGGCCATCCCGAACTTCGACGTCCTGGAGTTCCACGCCCTCGAGGTCGACTGGTGGGACGACCTCCACACCCGCGACGAACCGCTCATCGAGGACGGCTACATCGAGGTCCCCGAGACGCCCGGTCTCGGCATCGAACTCGACGAATCGGTCGCCCGCGAGCACTGTCTCGAGGGGACGGACTGCTTCTGAGGCGTTCGGGGCGACGACCGTTTCGAGGGAAACCGTTAGGGCCGTCTCGCCCATAGCGACCACGACCGATGGGTGACATCGCCGACACCGTCCGCGACATCCGGGCCGACCTCCGTAGCCGAGACGGAGTAGTGGTCGCCTTCAGCGGCGGTGTCGACTCCGCCGTCGTCGCCGCCCTCGCCCACGACGCCCTCGGCGACGATGCCGTCGCGGTGACGGCGACGAGCGAGACCCTCCCGGCGGCCGAACGCGAGGCGGCAGAACGGGTCGCACGGGAGATCGGCATCCGCCACGAACGCGTCTCGTTCAGTGAACTCGACGACGAGCGATTCGTCGCGAACGACGAGGAACGGTGTTACCACTGCCGGACGATGCGCCTGGGCGAACTATACGAGGCCGCCCGCGACCTGGGCATCGACACCGTCTGCGACGGGACGAACGCCAGCGACGCCAGCGGCGGGCACCGACCCGGCCTCCGGGCGGTCGAAGAGCAGGAGGCCTACTCGCCGCTACTCGCCCACGACGTCACGAAAGAACAGGTCCGGGAGATCGCGAGGGCGTACGACCTCACCGTCGCCGAGAAGCCCTCGATGGCGTGTCTCTCCTCGCGTATCCCGACCGGGCAGGAAGTGACCGAGGAGCGACTCACCCGCATCGAGGAAGCCGAGCAGTTCCTCCGCGACTGGGGATTCGACCAGTTCCGCGTGCGCGACCACGACGGCTTCGCCCGCATCGAGATCGGTGCGGACGAACTCGACGCCGCCCTCGATCCCGAATTCGCCCGGGCGGCGGACGAGCACGTTCGCGCCGCCGGCTTCGACGCGGTCGCGCTCGACCTCGAAGGCTACCGCACCGGCAGCGTCAGTCCGGACGGCGAGGAGGAGTGATCGAATTCCTCAGTTCCGCGCGATCTGTGCCGCCTGCGCGCCGGCGACGAAGCCGGCGTCGATGTTCACCGTCGAGAGCACGGTGCACGACTGGAGCATCCCGGCGAGCGCGGCCTCCCCGTCCCCACCGTGTCCGTAGCCGATGGACACCGGGAGACCGATGACCGGGACGTCGACGAGTCCGGCGACCACCGTCGGCAGCGCGCCCTCCCGACCCGCCGCCACGACGATGCTGTCGGCCGCCGCCAGCGCATCGGCTTCGGAGAGAACGCGGTGGATCCCCGCGACGCCGACGTCGTAGTACGTCTCGACCGTACAGCCCATCTCGCGGGCCGTCACGGCCGCCTCCTCGGCGACCGGCACGTCCGACGTTCCGCCCGACACGACCGCGACCGTCCCCTCGCACTCCGGCGGTTCGTAGACGGCAGTTCGGAGCACGAGGACGTTCGAGTCCGGGTACCAGTCGGACTCGTCGGCGAGGGCGGCGAGCGATTCGACCGCCGCGTCGTCCACCCGGGTGAGGACGACGTGGCCCCGGTCGTCGAGGAACGACTCGGCGATCGCCCGGAGCTGGTCGGTGGACTTGCCCTCCCCCAGCACCACCTCCGGGATGCCCGCCCGGTCGGCCCGCCCGGTGTCCAGCCGGGCGAAGTCGTCGACGCGCGTGTACCCGTCGAGGGCCCGTCGCGCCTCCTCGACGGTTCGCTCCCCCGCGGCGACGGCCTCGAGTAGCTCCTGGATGTCCATGCTATCTCTCCGGCCAGCCGGAGGGAAAAACCAACCGCCCCCGGGAACGCGAGCCTTTTTCGCCCGGGGCTCCCATGTCCCCTCGATGCGAACGCTTGCCGTGGACGGCCGGATGGGTGCCAGCGGCGACATGCTGCTCGGGGCGCTGCTCGCGGCGGGCGCCGACCGATCGGCGCTGGCCCCCGTCGAAGCCGTCCTGCCCGTCAGGTACGTCGTCGAGACCGTGGACAGGAACGGCATCGAGGCCACGACGGTCTCGGTGCAGTACACGGAGACGGCGGCCGACGGCCATCGTGGCCACCACAGCGAGACACACGAGGGCGGCCACGACCATGCACACGACCACGAGAGCGACGAACACGACCACGGCCACACCCACGGCCACGAGCACGACCGCGGGGAAGATGGTCACGAGCACGACCGCGGGGAAGATGGCCACGAGCACGACCGCGGGGAAGATGGCCACGAGCACGGGGACGAGGACCACGACCACCACGCCGAGGGGCACGGGCCGACGAGAACCCTGGCCGAG